>DATEOT010000001.1:0-4208 GCA_035273795.1 Solirubrobacterales bacterium
CTCCAGACACCGCTCGCTTATGGCTCGCGGTTGAGTGTCTGGAGACCCTCTCCCGCCCCCGCTGCTACAGCTAGGTCTGGTCGCGTAGCTCTTGCTCCATCTCGTTGGCTAGAGGTGGGTGGTGGTAGGGGCCGGGGGTCCGCAGCGCTTCTATTGCTTGCTGGCGGCTGACGGGGTCCTTGTCTTGGCTTAGCTTGCGCTTGCAGGTGAAGCGGTCGATGCGGAGGCGGATGCCGACGGTGCCCTTGGCTGCCTGGGCTCCGAACTCTTGATCGAGCAGTAAGGGCTCGGAGACGTGGCGCTCGAAGTGCTCGACCAGCCGCGTCAGGACCTGGAGGTTCTCCTCCTCGCTGAGGATCTCCGGGGTGCCGTAGCAGTGGGCGACGGTGAAGTTCCAGGTTGGGGCGGGGGTCGCGCCGGGCGCGTACCAGCTCGGCGACACGTAGCCGTGATTGCCCTGGACGATCGCCAGCATCTCCCCATCGCCGAGCCCGTGCAGCTCGTCGTCGGGCTTACCGAGGTGCGTCAGAAGCGTCGGCTCCTCCGCGTCGCGGTCGAGCAGGATTGGGCAGTGCGAGGCAATCAGCCCGTCGTTCTGGCTGACCAAGATCGCCCAAGGGTTCTCCTCGATCAGCTGCTTAACAACCTCGGGGTCCTCACAGGCATGTGCCGCCTTATGCCGCATCCGCAGAGCTTAAGGCGGCATTCGTCCAATGGTTGTTCTGCGAAACCTGTGGCAAGGGGGGACGGGAGAGGGGTCTCCAGACACTCAACCACGAGCCATAAGCGAGTGGTGTCTGGGGACCCTCTCCCGGCCCCCTCCCAAGGCCTACTCGTGAGGCCGAGCCATCCGCCGGTGGTCCAGCGCCTCCTCCAGCACCGCCGGCTCGACGCCCTGCTCGAGCGCCACCTCGCGCAGCGATCGACCCGACTCGGCGGCCGCCTTGACGATGTCGGCGGCCCGGTCGTAGCCGATGTGGGGGTTGAGGGCGGTGGCCGTCGCCAGCGTCGCCTCGGCGTGGCGGTTGGTCATCTCCTCGTTGGCCTCGACGCCGGCGACGCATTTTCCGTTCAGCAGGCGCGAGGCGGAGGCGAGCAGTTCGATCGAATCGAAAAGGTTTCGAGCGATCAGCGGCACCCGCACGTTCAGCTCGAACTGGCCCTGGCTGCCGGCGATGGTGATCGCCGCGTCGTTGCCGATCACCTGGGCGGCGACCTGGATCACGACCTCCGGGATCACCGGGTTGACCTTTCCCGGCATGATCGAGGAGCCCTTCTGCAGCTCCGGCAGGCGCAGCTCGGCGAGGCCGGCGCGGGGGCCGGAACCCATCAGCGCCAGGTCGTTGGCGATCTTGTTGAGCGAGACCGCGTAGACCTTGAGCGCGCCGGAGAGCTCGACCAGGGCGTCGCGGTTGCCCTGCGCCTCGAAGGCGTCGATCGGGCCCGAGATCGCGAGGCCGGTGTCGGCGGCGAGCTTCTCCCGCACCTTGGCGGCGAACTCGGGGTGGGTGTTGAGGCCGGTGCCGGTGGCGGTGCCGCCGAGCGGGATCTGGCCGACCCGCCGCAGGGTCCCCTCGACCCGTTGCACGCCGAGTTTGACCTGCGCCGCATAGCCGGCGAACTCCTGGCCGAGGGTGACCGGGACCGCGTCCATCAGATGGGTGCGGCCCGCCTTGACGACGTCGGCGAACTGCCTCGCTTTCTCCGACAGGGCGGCCTCGAGCGCCCCCATCGAGGGCAGCAGGTCGCGGGTAACCTCGTCCAGCGCCGCCAGGTGGACGGCGGAGGGGAAGACGTCGTTGGAGGACTGCCCCATGTTGACGTGGTCGTTGGGGTGGGCCCCCTCGCCGGCGAGGTTGGCGATCACCTCGTTGGCGTTCATGTTCGAGGAGGTGCCGGAGCCGGTCTGGAAGACGTCGACCGGAAACTGGTCGTCGTGCTCGCCTTCGGCGATCGACCGGCCGGCGTCGGCGATGCGGTCGGCGATGTCGCGATCGAGCGCGCCGAGCTCGCCGTTGGCCTCCGCCGCGGCGCCCTTGATCCGGCCCAGCCAGCGGACCACCGGCACCGGCACCCGCTCGCCCGAGACCGGGAAGTTGTCTACGGCTTTGGTGGTCTCGCCACCCCAGAGCTGCTCAGTCAAGTCAAGCCTCCGTCGAAGATCGTGGGAGCCTGGAGCGTATTGGCCAAGCGGTGCACGCGCCCAGCGGCGATCTGTATTAGGGTGCCCTAACTATGAAGCCGGGCGATCCAGTCAGCGAAGGCGCCGAGCGCGGCGTCACCCACCTCAACGAGGACCACGACGACGCCCTGCTGGAGATGGCGCAGGCGTTGGGCGGCTGCCCCGAGGCAACCGCCGCGCGTTGCCTCGACGCCGACCGCACCGGCCTCGACCTCCTCGTCCAGACGCCGAGCGGCGAGCGCGAGGTGCGCGTCTCCTACGAGGAGCCGATCGACGAGCCCGCGGGTTTGCGCAAGGCAACGGTCAGGCTCGCGCAGAAGGCGCGGGCGGAGCTGGGCATTGAGCGGCGCCCGGTCTCAGCCGAGTAGCGCTGCTCGGGGCACATTTTCAGCGAACGCTGAAAAGTGGCCCCCATTGGGGCCCAAAATCAGCGCGCGCTGAATTCGTTCAGCCGCCGGAGCGGCCGGCGTCGAAGCCTTCGCGGTAGGTCTCGAGGAACTCGTCCGGGAGCGGCTCTTTGCCGGGCGCGAAGCGGGCGGCGACGGTGAGGCGGCGGACGAGGTCGGCGTGGATGCCTTCGCTCTCCTCGGCGCCCCGCTCGGCAGCCCCGATCAGGTATCCGAGCTGGAGGTTGGCGGGCCCCCCGGGCTCCTTGAGGGCACCGGCGTTGAGCTCGGTGGCGGCAGCGATCGTCGCTTCGCCGACGCGGGTGAGGTCACCGGTGCTCTGGTTGCGGACGAAGCACTCGCTGATCGGCGTCTCCCCCGCGAGAAGAACCTCGCCGGGGGCGTCCGCCAGCGCTTTTTCGTAGGCGATCGTCCCTTCGAGGCAGGCGACCGGGGTCGAGTCGTCCTTGTCGCCACAGCCGAACGCGGTCATGGCAAGACAGAGCAAGGAGGCGATGGCGAAGAGGCGCATCGCCGAATCCTAGGGTGTGGTTGAGCTTTGTCCCGCCATCCGGGACGAAGCTCAACCACACCTGCAAAGGGAATCAGTCGCCGGCGCGAGGGGAGAGGCCGCCCGAGGTGACCTGGGAGATGCCGCCGGGCGGTCCCGGAGGCGCCTTCGGCGTCACCTTCTTGCGGGCGCCGGCGCCCTGTTCGAGGCCGGTGAAGCTGACCGGGAAGGTTTCGACCCATTCGACGAGTTCGAACTCGGGCCCGACCGCGTGGTTCCAGGAGAGGTGCAGGTGGTGGCCGCAGCCGTGGCCGGAGTCGCCGTCGTAGCCGACCCACCGGAAGGGGGAGGTGGGACGGTTCTGCAGCGGCTCGGCCCAGCTGGCGAGGCGGGTGATCCCGGTCCAGTTGCGGTCGCAGCGGGCGCTCGGGTTGAGCGGCACGATGTCGACGGCGAGGCCGTAGTGGTGGTCGGAGCCCTTGACGTGGCAGCCGTGGCAGCCGGCGTGTTCGCCGTTGGGAAGGGGGCCGGAGTAGCCGTCGGTGACGTAGATCGGGTACCGCTTAGCCAGCCAGCGCAGGTTGGGGAGGATGCGGCGGTCGACCATGTCGCCCTCTTCGTGGGGGATCGAGGCCGGGATCGGGACGATCTTGCTGGGCCCGAAGACCACCCGCGGCGGCCCGGGGGGCGCCGCCTCTGCGTAGGCGCAAACGGCGAACAGCGGCGCCAGGGAGAGGGCGCAGACGGCGAGGAAGCGGGTCCAGGCGCTGGCGAGGAGGCGGTGGCTCACCCCCGCCTTATCGGCCGTACGACGTCCCCGCCTTGAATCCTGCCGGTCGAACATCAGCGTTTCCAACACGGGCGGATAGGGTTCGATTCGTGCCGACCGTCCGCGAAGCGACCTTCGACCTCTTCCGCGCGCACGGGATGACGACGATGTTCGGCAACCCGGGCTCGACCGAGCTGCCGATGCTCGCCGACTTCCCCGGCGACTTCCGCTACGTGCTGGGGCTGCAGGAGGCGGTGGTGGTGGGGATGGCCGACGGCTACGCGCAGGCCTCGGGCCGCACTACCGTCGTCAACCTCCACACCGCGCCCGGGGTCGGTAACGCGATGGGGGCGATCTTCA
>DATEOT010000002.1:0-15510 GCA_035273795.1 Solirubrobacterales bacterium
GGCGAGAGGAAGCGGTCGGAGAGCTGCTCGAACTCCTCGGTCGTGTGCACCCAGACGCAGGGGTCGAAGCCCTTGGAGAGAACGACCCCATCGGCAAGTGAAGCCCGAAAGCGAGACGGGACCGTGAGGCGGTCCTTGGAATCGAGGCTGTGCTCGTAGAGACCCCTGAACGCCACCGCGGCGAGTCCTTTCTGAGCGGGAGGGCTGAAAAAGAGTTGGACCGGAGTGATGAGGTGGGAGGAGCCTCACCACCCCGGTCCTGGGCTTCAACTCGATCGCCACAATAACCCACTCTCCCCCACTTTGCAACACGACCCCCCTCTGCACGTCCGGTTGCATCCGCCTCCCTGCGCGGTAGGTTGCGCCCGTGGCCACCCCTGAGAGCCAGCCCGTCGCCACCGAAACCGAGACGATCGGCGTCCCCGACGACGCCAACGACCTCCGCAGCCACCACTTCAAGCGGCTGATGAAGCTGCCGCTGACGCTGGTCCTGATCGGGTCGCTGGCGCTGGTCGTCTTCGTCGTCTGCCTGATCGCGATCGGGGCGGCGATCGGGGCCGGCGGCGCACTGCTGATCCTCCTGCTCGGCGTGGTCGTCGTCTTCGCGATCGCCGACGGCAAGGCCGCCAGCGACTTCTTCGAGGTCTACGCGGCGCAGCGCGGGATGACCCTGATCGACGGCCGCGGCCGCCTGCCGGGGGCGACGCCGCTCCTGCGCAAAGGCGACGACCGCTACACCGAGCGAACGCTCCAAGGCCGCCTCGCGGAGGGCGTCCACGGAACCCTCGCCCTCTTCACCTACGAGGAGGAGACGCGGGACAGCGACGGCAACAAGCAGACGAACTACTACCGCTACACCCTCGGCTTCACGCCCGTCGTCGAGTGCAAGGGCTTCGTCCCGGAGCTCTACTGCCAGCGCAAGTTCGGCCTCCGCGCGCTGGAGAAGTTCGAGGACGCCTTCCGCACCAAGAAAGAGCGGCTGAAGCTGGAGAGCGAGGTGCTCGACAAGAAGTACGAGATCTTCGCCGGCAAGGAGCAGGACGCGATCTGGCTGCGCCGCCTCTTCTCCCCCAGCTTCATCGTCTGGCTGACCGACGCGGCGCCGGACAAGTTCGCCTTCGAGCTCGTCGAGGGCAACCTCTGCTGCTACGTCAGCGGCCACAAGGAGAACGCCGCGGAGCTCGACGCGGTCGCCGCCGCCACCGGTGCCGTGGCGAAACGGTTGCGGGACGAGGCGCTCGAGTAGCGCCTTAGTCAGAAACCGACGAAGAGGCTCTCGGCGTTGGCGATTAGGCCGGCGACGATCATCAGCAGAACCGACGGAACGAGGACTAGGGCGACGACGAGCTGGATCTTCGGCGCGGCGCGGGCGGCGCGCTCCTCGACGACGCGGCGACCATCGCGCCGCAGTGAGGTGGCCTGATCGCGGAGCTGATCGGCGAGGGGAGAGCCGAGCTGTCGCGAGCGCTCGATCGCCGCCACCAGGGTCGCCAGCTCGCTGCCGGGGACCCGGCGCCGCAGCGAGTCGAGGGCCTTGCTCAAGGGGACGCCGCAGGAGAGGTCGGCGACTGCCATCCGCAGCTCCTCGGCGAGTGGCCCCTCCCCGGTGGCGGCGAGCTGCTCGATCCCGGCGGCCGGTCCCCGGCCCGCGCCGGCGCCGACGGCGAGCAGGTCGAGCGCATCGGGCAGTGCCGCGATCAGCCGTTGCCGGCGGCGCCGTTCGCGTCGCTGCAGCACGGCGTCGGGGACGAAAAAGCCGGCGACCGGCATCGCGACGAGGACGAGCAGCGCGGTCCGGCCGGGGGCGACCGGGGACCCCGCCAGCCCCACCAGTACGCCCACCGCGGCGCCGGCGAGCCTGGCGAAAAGGAGCTTCGGCACCGATACCCGTGGAGTCCGCCCGCGCAAGAGCTCCCGCGCCCCGGCGGCACCTGAGAGCATCGCGAGACCGGCGAGCAGGCCGACCTCGCTCACTCGACCACCTGCGAAAGGCGGCGAATCGCGGCAAATCCGGCCAATTGCAGGAGCGCGGCCAACGCCAGCAGGACGGCGGCCGGCGGCGAAGCGAGCAGCCCGGCGAAGAAGCCGGGTTGCAGCAGCTCCGCGAAAACCGCCCCACCCGTCGGCATCGCCACCACCAACAGACCGGTGAACCGGGCCTGGGCCGTGGCCGCCCGCGCGTCCTCCGCAACCCGCTCGCGCTCAGCCGCGCCGGCGGCGAAGCGGCGCAGGAGGCCGGCGAGATCGCCTCCGGCCAGCCGCTGACTGAGCAGCACCGCGGCGAGAGCGTCCACGCGCTCGGAGCGAATCCGAGCACGCCAGGCTTCGATCGCCTCCGCCGTCGCCGCCCCGAGCTCGAGCTCGGCGGCCAGCCGAGCGAGCTCGATCGCCGGCGGCCCGTCGAGGGAAGCCACCGACCCGGCGAGCGAGGCGCGCAGGGAACGGCCGGCGCTGAGGGAATCGGCGATCGCCCTGCCCACCTCCGGCAGCGAGCGCTCGACCGCCCGACGGTAACGCCGGCGACGGCTGCGGATCACCCCTCCGACCGCCGCCGGCCCGACCACCGCCAACGGCAGCGCCAAGGCGAAGCCGCCGAGGAGCCAACCGCCGAGGATCGCTGCAGCGGCGCCGAGCCCCGCCAGCCGGCGCCGCTCGACCGTCGAGGGCGCATATCCCTCTTCCCCCGCCCGCCGCAACGGCTCGAGCGCCAGGCGCAGCCAGTGAGCCAGGGCCGGGCTGGCCAGCAGGGCCTCCCGCACCGCGAGGGCGCCGAGCCCGCCGGCGGCGGCGCCGATCAGGACCGGCAGCGTCATCGCACCTCGGCGATCTCGGTGACGCGGCGGCTGCCGTCGGGCTGGCGCTGCAGGTGGACGACGAGGTCGATGCCGCGCTCGACCTGGTCGGCGATCGCCGCATGCGGCAGCCCGACACCCGCCATCAGGGCCAGGGTCTCGAGACGGCGAAGCGCGTCGGCCGGCGAGTTGGCGTGGACGGTCGAGAGCGCCCCCTCGTGGCCGGTGTTGAGAGCGGTGAGCAGGTCCAGCGCCTCGACGCCGCGCACCTCGCCGATCACGATCCGATCCGGACGCATCCGCAGGGCGTTGCGCAGCAGGTCGCGGATCGTCACCTCCCCCCTGCCCTCGACTCCGGCCGGCCGGCTCTCCAAGCGAACGACGTGCGGCTGCTGCAGCCTCAACTCGGCAGCATCCTCGATCGTCACGACGCGCTCATCGGAGTCGACGAAGCTGGAGAGCGCGTTGAGGAGGGTCGTCTTGCCGGAGCCGGTGCCGCCGCTGACGAGGACGCTGCGCCGCTCCGCCACCGCCCGCTCGAGCTGCTCACGCTGCCGCGGCGTCAGCGTGCCCAGAGAGACCAGCTCGTCGGGGCCGGGACGGACGGCGCCGAAGCGTCTGATCGAGAGCGACGGCCCGTCTATCGCCAGCGGCGGGATGACCACGTTTACGCGGGACCCGTCGGCGAGGCGGGCGTCGACCATCGGGCTCAGCTCGTCGACCCGCCGGCCGAGCGGAGCGAGGATGCGCTCGATCGCGTTGCGCAGCTCCTCCTCGCTCTCGAATACCACCTCGGTCGGCTCCAGCCGCCCGCCCCGCTCCACATACACCCGCTCGGGCCCGTTGACCATCACCTCCTCCACGGCCGGATCGGCGAGCAGCACCTCCAGCGGCCCCAGCCCGACGCTGTCGCGGACGATCCGCTCCACGACCTGCTCGCGCTCCTGCGGCAGAAGGATCGCCGCCCGCTCCTCGACCAGGGCCGCCACCGACTCGCCGAACTCCTCCTCCACCCTCCTGCCCGCCGCCGCGTCAGCCCGGCGGCGCTCGACCAGCTGAGACCGCAAGCGGGAAGCCAGCTCGACGACGTCGCGCTCGCGTGGATCCATCAGCCCCTCGGGATCACGGTCACGCGGCGGGCGAAGCTCTGGGCGGCGATCAGCCGCAGCGCCTGGCCGCGGTTCAGCCCGAGCGTCGCCGTCGCTTCGCCCTGGCCGCCTTCGCCGCCGGGACCCAGCCCCAGCAGCGGCACCGCCGCGGCCGCTACGTAGGTGCGGCCGCTGCCGGAGTCCTCCGGTTCGTCGGTGACGACGACGTCGACCTTGGAGCCCACCGGTTGGACGCCCAGGGCCGAAAGAGCGCCGGCGCCGCTGACGACGATCTCCACCGGCCGTCGCCCCCGGCCGAGGGCCGGACCGCCGGAGGGGCCCCGTTGCGAACGGAGTTGCGAAGCAAGCAGGTAGGAGCCGGCTGGGATCGTGGTGCCAGGGGTCAATCCCAGCGCCTGCGCCGGCGCCGCAAGCGCACCCGGGGGAACGAACCTGACGGGGACCCGCCGCACCTCGAGCTTCTCGGTGGCGATCCTCGGGTCGATCGGCTCCCCGGCCGACAGCTCCGCCGAGGCGATCAGCACCGGGCGCAGTTCGCCATAGCCGGCGACTACCCGCTCTCCATAGCCGTCGGCGATGGCTGCGGCCGCGGCTGCGGCCAGCAGCGCGCCGAGGAGAAATCCCATAGCCCGGCTCCGCCGGCTCATCGAGCCCCTCCACCCAGCGGAAGCTCGAGGCTCGCTTCGGTCCCAAGCGAGGAGTGGCGCAACCGAAACCCGCCTCCATGTCGCGCCGCGACCCGGCGCACGACCCTCAACCCGTGGCCGTGGCGGCCGCGACCGCTGAGACGCGCCACGAGACCGAGCCGCCTCGGTCGCTGCGGAACGGTCACCTGACCCCCGTCGACGACGACGATGCGGAGGAGGTCGCCACTCCCCGAGGCTTCGACACGAATCTCGCCGTCCCCGTGCTCGAAGGCGTTGCTGATCAGGTTGTCCAATGCCTGGCCGAGCTCGACCCTGTCACCCCGCAGGAGCGGGTCGCCGAGCCGCCAGACCAGGCTCAAAGGGCGGCCCGTGACGTCTGCAAGTCCCTGCCACCGTCCCAGGGCCCCCTCGACGACCGACCGCAGCGAGATCGATGCGCTGGCGTCCGGCGTCCTCCCTCCGTTGATCTCCCGGTCAAGACGATCGACGGCCGCGGTCGCCATATGCAGCGAGGAGTTGAGGACGCGCTCCGTCTCGGCGTCCGCCGGAAGGGAAAGCGCCAGCGCCTGCAGCGGCCGCCGCAGCTCGTGCACTGCCTCGTTCAAGGAGCTTCGCCGGTGGCCCTCCCGAAGGAGACTAAGACCACCTGCAATCGCAAATGAAGCGGCCACGGGGAAGCCCGCCAGGACCTCTGCCAGCTCGAGCGCCACGACCTAAGCCCCTTCCTTCTCGACCATGGGTGGTCAAGGCGTGGGCATCGGAATGTCTCCCCCCTCACAGTCGCCGAGCGCCCGGAAAAAGCGGCCTCGCGGGAAGACGACAACGCGCCCGTCCTTCGCAGCGGTCTCGGCCAGGCGCCAACGAAAGGACGGGCGCGACGAGTAGACCCTAATCCCAAACAATTAGGTTCCCAAATACTTTCGGCAGGACTCGAGCCGATTGCAGCAGTCGATCTCTTTTACTGCATATTTCCCTCTCAGGAGCGGTAACGCCGGAGCGTTTTGGAATACTTGTCTAGTAACTCGGGTGTATCCAGCCACCATCTATCCCCCGCCCGAGTGAAGAAACGGAGGCTCCCTTGCCACAATCCCGCACTTCCCCAGAGGGCATTACGCAGCAGCTTGCGAAGGCCCTTGCGCATCCCCTGCGCGTCAAGATCCTCAGCTCCCTGCACAAAGGGATCTCGAGCCCGAACCAGCTCGCCCAGGAGCTCGGCGAGCCGTTGGGCAACGTCAGCTACCACGTCAAAACCCTGCTCGAATACGACTGCGTCGAGCTGGTGAAAACGGAGCCGCGCCGCGGCGCCGTCGAGCACTTCTACCGCGCCACCGACCGTGCCTTCCTCAGCGACTCGGACTGGGCGAAGATCCCAGCCTCCGCCCGCAAGGGCATCTCCGGCTCGATCCTCGAGTCGATCGGCCAAAGCGCCACCGACGCGATGGCGGAGGGGACGATCTCGGCCCGCAAGGACTCCCATCTCTCCGACACTCCCCTGCTGCTGGACGAGAAGGGCTGGAAGGACCTCAACAAGGTCCTCGCCGGTGCCGTGAAACAGGCCAGCGCGATCCAGAAGGAAGCCGCCGGCCGCCTGGACGACAAGTCGGAAGGCATCTCCACGAAGCTGGCGATCATGCACTTCGAGGTTCCGGCCGCCGCCAAGAAGAGCAAGGCGAAGGTCAAGCGGTAACCAGCCTCCGCCTTTCCGCTCCTGGTCGACTCGTTCGACCAGGAGCTTTCTTTGCCTCAGCCGTCGATCAGCCGGTAGCCGATCCCCCAGCAGTTCGAGACGAAGCGGCCGTGCTCGGGGTCGAGTTTGCGACGCAGGCGGGAGGCGTGTGAATCCAAGGTCCGCGTCTTCGACGGGCCGCGATAGGCCCAGACGCTGTCCAGCAGCTCTTCCTTGGTGAAGACGCGGGTGGGATCCGAGGCGAGGACGCGGAGGAGGGCGAACTCTTTTTTCGAGAGGGGAACCTGGCGATCTCCCACCGTGACGCGGCGGCGGAGCGGGTCGACGACGAGGTCGCCGACGCGACTGGGCCCGTCCTTGGGATGAACGCGGCGGCGGAGCACTGCGCCGATGCGGGCGCGGAGCTCCGGGTAGCGGAAAGGCTTCACCACGTAGTCGTCGGCGCCGGAGTCGAGGCCTCGGACGCGATCGGTGTCGCCGCTGCGGCCGGTGAGGACGATCACCGGCAGGCGCGGGTCGAAGCGGGAGTCGATGCCGTCCGCCTCGCGAATCTCGCGCAGGACGTCGAGGCCGGAGGCATCGGGCAGGGTCAGGTCCAACAGAAGCAGGTCCGGGTGGTTGTACCTGCAGAGGCGCAGCGCATCGGAGGCGCTCGGTGCGGGCATGACGCCGAAGCGGTCGGCGGCGAGGTGCTCGCAAAGCAGGTCGAGGGTGACGTCGTCGTCCTCGCAGACGACCAGGCTGGCGATCTCTTCTCGTTGAGGCAACATGACGAGCTAAGTCCCGGGGGCGGGGAACTCTCCCCCCTGCGACGAGGGAATCTCCAGCACCGAGCGGGCTCCCCGCTGCCAGAGGACCCGCCGCGGCGGCACCCGCCGCCTCACCGAGATAACCCGTCCCTGGTGGTCGAGGAAGAAGAGGTCGAGCGGAAAGCGCATGCCGAAGGTGTGGACGCTGGCGCAGCGCGGGATCAGAAGACCCGGCCCGGCGTCCGTCAGATCGCGGCGGCTAAGACCGCGGGCCCGCGCTCTGAACCCCCTGGCGACGGGGAAGCTCTCCAATTCCGGCCTCACCGCTTGACCAAGGCAGGAGCCAGGGCGAATTCTCCCCCCGATCCGGAAGCCGGGTGCAACCGCCCGTTCAGCGCCCGGCCCGAACGGGCACGTCTCTACGATGATCGGCAAGATCATGGACCTCGCTCACGCCGGGCTTGCGTGAGTGGACCGGCTTCAACTCATGGATAAGAAAACGACCCGCAGAGGGAATTACGAGTCTGGCTCCGATTACGTGCTGGAGTACGGAGAGCTCCGTTTTGCCTTCAACGAGGAGGACTTCGCGCAGCGCGTCGAGCAGGCGGCGGTGAAGCTCCGCTTCGTCGACCAGGGACTCAGCTCGGAGGAGCTCGACGACCTCCTCGACCTCGCGGTCAGCGGCGAGATCGCCGAGCCCACCTCCCGCCTCGGCGAGCACATCAACGAGAACTGGGAGGACCTGGTCGGCCCCTCGAACCGCAGCCTCGTCCACTGGATTCGCCGCCTCGTCTTCCGCGGCGCCTGGCTCGACCAGCGGGTCAAGGAGGGTGAGCTCGACGTCGTCTTCGACGAGCGGACCCAAACCTTCGGCTACGTCCAGCCGGACCGCAGCGACGAGCTGATCGAGCTCAGCAAAGAGCCCTCGTGGCGCCGAATCGCCTACCGGCGCTGAGTCCGCCTGACCGGCGCATATCGGCGTCCTCGGTCACTCACGTGCAGAGCACGCTTCGCTCCCTGCGTCCTTGATCTGCTTGGTCAGGCGGACTCAGAGCGCTCTAAGGCAGCAACCACGGTGAGCGAACCGCCGCCGGCGCCGCCCTGGGCGCGGCCGGCATCGAAGAACTCCTTTGCGGCTCCGGCGTCGCCATAGGCCTCGCCGAGCCGGGTGAGGGAGTCGACGAGGAGGATCACGTCCTCCCCCTTGCCGGCGCGGGCTTGCGCCTGGGCAAGAGCGTCGCCGGCGTGACGGGGCTGACCGGCGGAGACGATCTCCGCCTGAGGGGCGTCTCGCTTCCAGTCGGCCAGCTCCTCGGGGCTGGGGTCGATCAGCAGAGCCACGGGATCGGGTCCGCCCGAGTCGGCGGCAAGGTCGGCGGCGACGCTGCGCAGCAGCGCCGTGCAATCCTCGCGCGTCTCGGCGAAGAGCAATGCCTGACGGCCGGCCTCGGGGGGCAGCAGCAGCCCCTGCAGGGTCACGCCCTGCTTGCCGCGGCGGCCGAAGCGGCGCCGACGGCGGCGACGCGGGCGCGAGGTCTCAGCGGCGGGCGCGGAAGCCGGCTCGGGCGCTGGCTCCCGCTCGGGTGCCTTCTCCGGACGCTCGCGTGCCTCGCGCGGCTCCCCTTTGCGCTCCTTGGGATCCTCACCCTCCTCGATCTCGTCGGAGACCGCGGGAGAACCGGTGCGGCGTCGCCGACGGCGGCGGCGCGGGCGCTCCTCGCGCTCCTCGTCGCCACCCGCCTGCGCGGACGGCGTCTCGGTGGACGGCGAACCGCCGTTCTCGCCGGCGAGCCGCTCGACCAGCTCGTTCTTGCTCAGCAGCCGGTACTTCTCGACGCCGGCCTCGGCGGCGAGTGAGTGCAGCTCGGACAGGTGTTTTTTCTCCAGCTCAGCCTTGTTCATCGAGCGGCAGGTTATTCAACCGGCACCACGGAGTGCGGCGGCGGGGTCGGTGCCCTCGGTGGCGGCGACCTCGAGCCACGCCTCCGCCTCGCGCGAACGCTGCCGCCGCGACCAGCCCAGCTCGGCCCCGAGGGCATCGGCGACGGGGCGCACCGCCTTCGCCGTCCGCAGTTCGGGCGCCGCGAGGATCCCGAGCCGGGTGCGGCGCAGCAGCACGTCGGCGACGCTGCGCGCCTGCTCGTGGCGGGCGGCGAGCACCGCCTCGGCCAGCAGGTCGGGACGGCCCGGGACGATCGGGCGGGCCAGCTTCGGCTCGCTGCGGGCGATCTCGAGGACTTTGCGGGCGGCGTGGCCGTAACGGAAGGCGAGCTGCTCGCTGGCCTCCTCCCCCACTCCCTCGGGAGCCTTCAGGTCCTCCGGCCGCGCCTGCATCCCCAGCGGGATCTCGTGCGTGTGACAGGGCGCCTCGCGCCCCTCGCGCTCGACCAGCCGGTCGACCGTCTGCTTCGCCATCCGCCGCCAGGTGGTGAGCTTGCCGCCGGTGATCGTCAGCATCCCCGAGGAGGTCTCGTAGAGCTCGGCTTTGCGCGAGATGTCGACCGACTTGCGCGGGTCGCCGGTCGAGATCAGCGGCCGCACCCCGGCGTAGGCGCCGACCAGCTCGGACTCTCCCAGCGAGGTGCCGAAGAAGTCGTTGACGGCTTCCAGGAGATAGGCGACGTCCTCCTCGGCGGGGCGCGGGTGGACGATGTCGCCCTCGAAGTCGTTGTCGGTGGTCCCGACCAGGGTGCGCCCATACCAGGGCAGCGAGAAGATCATCCGCCCTTCGCCTGCTGGGACGATGCAGGCGGCCCTGCCCATCGGCAGGTCCTTCTGGTCGATCAGCAGGTGGGTGCCGCGGCTGGGCGCGATCCGCGGCACGTCCTCCTCCCCCAGCAGCTCCTCGGGCCGCACCTGGTCGGCGAAGACACCGGTGGCGTTGACGACGTGGTCGGCGCTCACCTCCATCCGCTCGCCGGAGTCCTCCTCGACGAAGGCGACGCCGGTGGCTTTCCCCGCCGCCGAGAGGACCTCGGTCACCTCGGCGCCGTTCAGCGTCACCGCGCCGAACCGTTCGGCCTCGCCGAGGACGGTGAGGACGAGGCGGACGTCGTCGGTCTGGCAGTCATAGAAGAGGTAGGCGTCGTTCGGTTCGCGGGGGGCGAGCGCCGGCACCAGCTCCAGCACCTCGTCCCGGTCAATGGTGCGATGGCGGTCGGGGGACCAGTAGTAGTCCTCTTCCTCCTCGCGGGCGCGGCGCTCCCGCCGGCCGCGGCCGGCGCGGGTGGTCGCCATCACGTCGTACATGTTCAGCCCGAGACCGAGTTTGCGGTCGCGTCGCTCCTCGCCGAGGGAGGCGACCAGGAAGGGCGTCGGGTAGACCAGGTGAGGCGCCAGCTGGACCATCAGCTGGCGCTCCAGCAGCGCCTCGCGGACGAGGCCGAGGTCGAAGTTCTGCAGGTAGCGGAGGCCGCCGTGGACCATCTTCGAGGAGCGGCTGGAGGTGCCGACCGCGTAGTCGTCGCGCTCCAGCAGGGCGACCGAGTAGCCGCGCGAGGCGGCGTCGAGGGCGACGCCGGCGCCGGTGATGCCGCCGCCGATCACCACGACCTCGAAGTGCCGGCCGGCGATCTCCTCGATGGCGCGGGCGCGGCTCAGCATCAGTCGAGGTAGGTCGTGGTGCGGTCGGCGCCGGGCCGCTCGGGCGGCGGCTTCTCCTGGCGCGGGTGGCCGAGGTGAAGCAGGCCGACGAAGCGCTCCCCGTCGGGGAGGCCGACGGCGGCGCAGCCCTCGGGGGTGCGGAGAAGGCCGGGGGTGCGCCAGTAGCCGGCGAAGCCGCGGGCGTGGGCGGCGAGGAGGACGATGTAGGAAGCGGAGGCGGTCGCGTGCAGGTCCTCTTCGTCGGCCACGGGGTCGCCACTCAGGGTGCAGGAGACGACTATCAGGGTCGGCGCGCGGTCGAGCTTCGCCGCGCCCTCCGGCCCGGCGGCCTCCTTCAGGCGTCGCAGCGTCTCCGGCCCGATCACCCGGAAGCGCCAGGGCACGGTGAGGTTGTGGTTCGGCGCCCAGCTCGCCAGCTCCAGCAGCTCGTCGATCTGCTCACGCGGCAGCGGCTCGGGCCCGAAGGCCTTGTGCGTGCGCCTGGTGCGAATCGCGGTCTCGACGTCCATGCGTCGAGGGTATAGCCAGCTAGAAGGCAGCCGTTCCCATCAGAGCCGCGACGACAGTTGCGAAGCCGAAGAACATGTTCGAGTGGACCCTGGCGAAGCCCTCGCTCATCGCCTGCAGCATCGCCTTGTTTTCGGCGCGCAGATCTTTGATGTCAACGCGTAGGTGGCCCATCTCCTTGTCGACCTGGCCGAAGCGAAGTTTCATTTCCGCCTCGACCCGGTCAAAGCGTTCGTCTACCGCTTTGAAACGGAGTTTGGTTTCCGCGTCGAACCGGTCGCAGCGTTCGTCCATCCACTCTTCCATGCGGCTGACACGATCCTCCATCGGCCCCTCCCTCTCCTGGCGGCTCTCACTCACCATCACGGTCATGAGCCTAGCGCAATGTTTCGTCTGCAACGAAACAAGGCGCGAGAGCGCCAACTCTGAGCCAACTTGGTGGCGAATCCGTGACTAGAGCCCGTAGCGCCAGTGCATCCAGCCGCGACGGGCGGCGAGGCCCAAGCCGAAGAGGAGGGCACCCGCGAGGAGGCCGAGGACGATCGCGCCGCCGGCAGCGGCCTCGTCGTCTTCGGTGGGCTCCGATGCCTGCTCGCCGTACTGCAGTTCGGATGCTTCGGGGGTCGTCCCGAAGTCTTCCTCCAAGGTGCCCCCGCCGGTGGGAGGAAGGCCGGGCGAAATCGCAGGCCCTCCATTTCCGCCTCCCCTCCCGGGGTTCCCCGGCGAGACGCCCCCGACGCCGGATTCGAACGCTTCTTCCAGGGCGGAGGCCGAGGGGCCGGTGCTGGATTCCGGCAACGCCGGCGGGATGCCGCTCAGGGACGGGGAGGGAACCACTCCCCCGGAGCTGGAAGAGCTGGGCTTGGAGGTGGGCTTCGGTTTCGGCTCCCGCGGAGGGGCGGCGACCGGCAGATGGTGGCCGGAGAGCGGGACGATGACGTCGGCGGTGACCCAGACCGGCGAGCCCTCCACGCCCGGGGCCTGGAAGAAGTAACCGTCGCCGGCCTGCAGCTCGCGCATGTAGGCGAGGGAGCTTTTGCCGGGGCCGAAGCCGGCGGGGTCCTTGCCGGCCGCGAGCAGGCCCTGCGAGACCCAGGCGGTGGCCTGCGCGTTGGCCGAGAGGTTCTTGCCCGGGGCGAAGCCGCCGTTGGGGCGCTTCGCCTTGCGCAGGTAGGCGAGGGCGCCGTCGGCGGCTTCCGAGCCCGGCGTCAACACCTGCAGCACGGCGCCCGTGACCTCGGCGGTCGCAGGGCTCTGCGGCTCGTTCCCCCAGCCACCTTCGCTGCCCTGCACTTTGCGCAGCCAGGCGACGGTCGGCGCCGCCGAGTCGTTGGCTCCCGCCGCCCGCAGGGCGAGCACGGCGTAGGCGCTGGTCCCCGGCCACCCCTGGTAGGAGCCGTTGCCGCGCCGCTGCGAGAGCAGCCGGTCGACCAGGTCTTCGCCGGCGAAGCTGCGCGGGTCGACCCCTGCCGCCACCAAGGCGAGGATGGTGCGGGCGACGTCGCCGGCGTCGGCGACTTCGTCCATGTGGTTGCGGAGGAAGTCGACGGGCGATTTGCCGCTCTTGGCGACGTCGAGCGGGTTGCGGCCGGCGGCGGCCAGCGCCAGCATCGACCAGGAGGTCATTTCGGCGCCTGCCTCGCGGTCCGGGGCGGCGGGGAAGCCGCCGCTCGGCCGCTGCTGGCTTTCCAGCCACGCGGTGGCGCGGCTGAGGTCGGAGGCCTGCGCTGCGGGGGCGGGTGCGAGGACGACGCAGGCGACCAGCAGGAGGATCGCCGCGATCCCGCTGCTGCGCAGAGGGCTCGGCAAGGAGCCCTGGGGACCCGTCGGGTGCGGCGCCGACCCCCGCCGCTTCCATTCGAAACGCTCCCGGAAGCGCACCAGCATCCGCACCATCGCCGGGCCGGCGACCAGCGCCAGCACCACGTTGCCGAGCACGTGCGCCACTTCGAACGGGATCGCCCGAGCCTCCAAGACGAGGAAATGTTGCAGGGAGAGGTCCCCGCCGTAGGTCGCCATCAGGGAGAAGTTCAACAGAGCGCCGTAGAAAATGCCAGCAAAACCGCAAATTGCGGCGAGCGTGAAGCGGCCGGCGTTGCGGATTCCCAGCGCGCAGACGGCGCCGAAGACCCCGCAGAGCCCCCATCCCGCCATCTGCCAGGGCGTCCACGGGCCCTGCCCGAACCAGAAGTTGGAGACGAGCGCGGCGAGCGCCCCGACGGCGAAACCGGGAGCTCCGCCGAGGGCATAGCCGGCGAAGATGACGATGTCGGTGGTCGGCTTCACGTTGGGGAAGGCGGCAAAGGCGATCCGCCCGGCGATCGCCAGCGCCGCGAGAGCGGCGACGAGCGCCACCACCTGGGCCGGCGGTCGCGAGCGCTCGTACCAGGCGAAACCGGCGAGGATCACCGCGCCGACGATCAGGAAGCTGGCCACCTCCCAGGTCATGCCCGCTCCCCTCCGCCGAGAACCGCCGCCCCCTGCTCGGGGGTGACGACCCCCGGCAGGTCGAGGACCCGGGCGACCTCGGTCGCGAAATACCAGCCGCCGGAGAGGATCTCGGCCATCGGCCCGTCGGCGACGACGACACCGTCGCCGAGCAGGACGACCCGCTCGGCGAAGCGAGAGGCGAACTCGACGTCGTGGGTGGCGACGACGACCGCGGCGCCGCGGTCGGCCAGAGCCCCGATCAGCTCCACCAGGTCTTCCTTGCGAATCTGGTCCATGCCGCGGGTCGGCTCGTCGAGGGCGACGACCCCTGGCAGCTCGTCGCCCTCCATGCGGCCCGCAAGGGCGATCGCCAGCGCCAGCCGCTGTCGCTCGCCGCCGGAGAGATCCCGCGGGTCGGAGTCGACGGCCTGCTCCAGCCCCACCACCCGCAGCGCCGCCATCCCCGCGTCGCCCGGCAGCTCGTCCCCCACCCGCTCGCGGACGAGGTAGTCGCCGGGGTTCTGGGTGAGCAACGCGATCGAGTCGACCTCGAGCTTTCCGGCCACCGGCTCGTGCAGACCGGCGGCCGTGCGCAGCAGCGTGCTCTTCCCGGCCCCGTTGCGTCCCATCAGCGCCACCCGTTCGCCGCGGAGGACCGCGAGGTCCACCCCCTTCAAGACGTCCCGCATTTCCTCCCCGCGATCGAGCTCCACCCAGACCCCCCGCGCCTCGAGCATCAGCCCTCCCTCCTGCGCAGCGTCTGCCTGGCGTCGCGGACGCCCACCGGCAGCGGCTCGATCCCGGCGAGGGAGAAGAGCCGGGCGGCGGGGGTCAAGAACGCGGGTTCGACACCCTGCGCCCAGGCGAGGAACCCGGCCGGGGGACCGTCGTAGGAAACCCGGCCCGCCTCCATCGCCACCACCCGGTCAGCCGCGGCCAGACAGCGCTCCAGCCGGTGTTCGGCCAGCAGCACCGCCACCCCCCACTCCTCGTTGAGGCGGCGGAGCAGCCAGATCAGCTCGTCGCCGGCGACCGGATCCAGCTGCGAGGTGGGCTCGTCCAGCAGGATCAGCTTCGGCCGGGTCACGAGCGCCGCCGCCAGCGCCACCCGCTGCAGCTCGCCGCCGGAGAGGGTGTCGACGGTGCGGCCGAGCAGGTGCGGGATCGCGAGGGCGAGGGCGACCTCCTCGACGGCGCGGGCGCGGTCGGCCGGCGGATCGCCGCGCATCTCCAGCGGCAGCTCGATCTCGGCGGCGACGGTGGTGGAGACGACCTGGGTCTCGGGGTCCTGCGCCAGGTAGCCGACGACCGCCGCGAGCTCGCCGGGGCCGGTGGCGATCGCGTCGAGCTCGGCGACCCGCACCTCGCCTTCGATCTCCCCGCCGTGGAAGTGGGGAACCAGGCCGCAGGCGGCCTTCAACAGCGTCGACTTGCCCGAGGCCGAGCGGCCGGCGAGGAGGACGAACTCCCCCGGCGCGACCTCCAGCGAGACGTCGGCGAGCGCGGGCCGCGGCGCGTGTGGGTACGCGTAGCCGAGGCCCTCGACGGCGAGCGCCGGCGCAGCACCGCGGCGGATCGCCAGCTCAGACACGGGCTACCCCAGGCTTGTGGGATGCCCTGCGCGAGTTGCCAGTTTGTCCTGCGGAGCGAGACAAACTGGCAACTCGGCGGGAACGACGCTTCAGGGGGGTCAGGCCGCTGAGGGCGACCAGGAGCGCCAGTCCGGCGGTCGTCGCGCCAACGCCTACCTCGATAGAGGGGTAGGTGTTGAAGTCGTCGGCGCCGAGCGCCTTGCCGACGATCGCGGCCGCCAGCAGCACGGAGGCCACCGCGTAGAAGCGGCGGTCGTAGCGGGACCGCAGGCGGCGGCCGCGGACGCGAGGGGCGTCGAGGCCGTAGCCGCGCAGCTCGAGGGTGGCGGCGACGTCGACGGCGCGGTCGAAGGAGCCGGCGAGGAGCCGGCGCGCCAGCGGCGCCGTGCCGACC
>DATEOT010000003.1:0-27108 GCA_035273795.1 Solirubrobacterales bacterium
CCTCGAAGAAGAAGACGAACGTCCGGAACCAGATCCCGAGCCGGAGGAGTAGCGATCCTCTCCGAGGGGGACAAAGCGCCGAACTTCACGTTGCTCGATCAGAGTGGCGAGAAGGTGAAGCTCTCCGACCTGCGCGGAGAGACCGTCGTCCTCTACTTCTATCCAAAGGCCAATACCTCCGGCTGCACGACCCAGGCCTGTGGAGTTCGCGACCGCCGGGCCGACTACGAGAAGGCGGGCGCGCGGGTGATCGGCATCTCACCTGACGAGGTAGAGGACATCGACAAATTCGCCGGCAAACACGACCTCGACTTCACCCTCCTCGCCGACAGCGACCACGCCGTCGCCGAGAAATACGGCACCTGGGTCGAGAAGTCGATGTACGGCAGGAAGTACATGGGGGTCCAGCGCGCGACCTTCATCATCGACCCGAAGGGCAAGATCGCCAAGGTCTTCCCCAAAGTTCAGCCAAAAAAGCACGACGAGCTCGTGCTCGAGGTGCTGGGCGAACTCGCTGCCGCCTAGATCAGGCGCTGACGACGACAGCCACGATGAAGCTGGCGTAAAACACGAACCAGCCGATTATCGCCGGCAGTTTGAACCGGCCGGAGATGTGCAGGCTCTCGTAAGCGAGCAGGCCGCCGGCGACGCCGAGGCCGATCGAGAGGATCGCGGTCCAGGTCAGGTCCCAGTCGGTGAAGATCATCCCGATCCCGACCGGGACCATCGACTGGAAGACCATCGCCCCGGTGATGTTGCCGAGGGCAAGGGAATCCTTCCCTTCCCGCACCCAGAAGAAGCTGTTGACCTTCTCCGGCAGCTCGGTCGCCAGCGGCGCCAGGATCAGCGCCAGCACCAGCGCCTCGACGCCGATGTCCTCGGCGATGTGGAGCAGCTCCTCGACGAAGAGGTGGGCGCCGCCGACCATCGCCCCCAGCCCGACCAGGAGCTGGGTGACGCAGAGAGCCAGCCCGGGGTCTTCGCGGCGTTCGGCACGCCGCTCGAAGATCAGCGGGTTCAGGGTCTCTTCGTCCTGGACCTCGCCGCCGCCGCGCAGGGTCAGCGCGATGTAGAAGAAGTAGGCGAGGATGAAGACGACCCCGACCGTGATGCGGACAGGAGCCGGCGGTCCCCACGCCAACAAGCCGCCGAGAGCGAAGAGGACGAGGAAGAAGAGCAGGTCGCGCTCGAGAGTCGGCTTGTGGGCGTTCAGCTCGACTCCCTGAGCGCGTTTTTCGCGGTAGAGATAGGCATAGAGGCCGACCAGGCCCATCGCCAGGGTGCCGAGCAGGAAGGGCGCGCCGACGATCGCCCCGATCGCCACGTCTTCGGACCCCTCCGAGGCGCTGAGCAGGGCGACGATCGCGATCAGGGTCTCCGGCATCGCCGTGCCGACCGCGGCAAGGATGCTGCCCACCGCCCCCTCGCCGAGGTTCAGCTTGTGGCCGATCCACTCGACCGCGTTGGTGAACAGCAGCGCCCCCGCAAGGACGACGGCGAAGCTGAAGAGGAGGAGGAGGAGCGCTTCCATCGGCGCAGGCTATCCGTCCTCGACCTTAGGCGAAGTAGAAGGCGAGGCCGACGAGGAGGTAGAGCCCGAGCAGCTGCGCACCCTCGAACCAGTTCGACTCGCCGTCGCTGGTCACCTGGTGGGCGACCAGGATCGCCAGGATGATCGCGCCGAGCTCGAAGCCGTTGAAGACCAGCGGCATCGGGTGGTCGCCGATCAGGAACGAGGCGAGCACGAGGATCGGCGCGACGAAGAGGGCGATCTGGGCGCTGGAGCCGATCGCGATGTTGACCGCCAGGTCCATCTTGTCTTTCGCCGCCACCAGGACGGCCACCCAGTGCTCGGCGGCGTTGCCGACGATCGCAACCACGATCGCGCCGACGAAGAACTCGGAGAGGCCGATCGACTCGGAGGCCTCGCTGATCGAACCGACCAGAACCTCCGACATCAGCCCGACCAGCACGCCCGCAACCGCCAGCGCGATCACCGAAGTGCGGATCGACCAGCCCCAGGTCTCTTCCTCCTCGTAGGGCGGATTGAAGAGCGCGCGATGCGTCTTCATCGAGAAGACGAGCCCGAGCACGTAGGTGCCCATGAGGACGATCGCCGTCGCCAGCGAGAGGTGCTCGACGGTGCTGTCGTAGTCGATCGACTCGGCGTTGATTCCCGGCAGCCCCTGCCCCTCGACCAACTCGAAGATCGCCGGCATCAGGAGAGCGCCGCCGGCCAGCAGCAGCATCGTCGTCTGCACGCCGGCGCTGGTCCGGTTGAAGGTCTGTTTGTCGCGTTTCAACCCGCCAACGAGCATCGCCGCGCCGAGGACCAGCAGCATGTTGCCGAGGATCGAGCCGACGATCGAAGCCTTGACGACCTCCTGCAGGCCCGCATTGAGGGCGAAGAGGGCGATGATCAGCTCCGGCGCGTTACCGAAGGTGACGTTGAGGAAGCCGCCGATCCCGGGCCCCGATTTGGCCGCCAGCTCCTCGGTGGCGCGGCCCATCAGCGCCGCCGTCGGAATGATCGCCAGGGCCGAGACGACGAAGATGACCGTCGCCGAGGCGTGGGCGAACTCGAGCGCGACAGCCACTGGGATCAGCGGCGTCAGCAGGTACGGCCAGCCATGGGCCGACCTGAAGAAGGACGCGTTCAGGCGCGGGGCGTGCGAGCTCATGTCAGTCTGCGAGCCAGCTCGCTATTCGAGCAGGCTCGCGCATTTCTGCAGGTCAGCCGGCGATTTCGACCGCTGCAGGCATTCCACGTAGTCGTCCTGTTCGTCAGGGGCCGGACCGGAGCTGGAGCCGCCACCCGAGGACGACCCCCCGGAGGAGTCGCCGAGGCCTTCCAGCAAACCGCCGAGGCCCCCACTGGCGCCCCCTTCCAGCAGTTCCAGCGGGTTGACGCCGAGCTCTTGGAACAGGTCTTCCAGCGGTTTCGCGTCGGAGGGCGAGGAGAAGCTCTGTTCCTCGTTGACCCCGCTGAGGGTGAGCTCCATCTCCAGTTCGACTTTTTCGTCCGCGGCCTCCGCCGGGGCGATCGTCAGTTCGGCGTCCACCTTGCGGACGATGTCGTCGTCGCCCACGTAGAGGTCAACGTGCGCTTTTTTGACCATCTTCGACAGTTCGTCCTTGGCTTCTTCCAGTTCGTTCAGTGGCAGGGGGCCGGCCGCTTCGAGCTGGGCGCTGCAGGCCGGGTCTTCGGTCAGATCGATCAAGGCGTCGACCCCGCCGGAGACGTTGAGGTCGCCGCTCAGTTTCGTCGTCGAGGTTCCGTCGACGTCGGCCTCGCCTTCATTGCTGAGGTCGTCGGCGAACTGGGCGAACTTGATGCTTTCGGCGGCCTCCTGGCAGGCGGTGATGTCTTCTTTGCCGCCTTTCTGCTGGGCCTGTTCGAAGGCCGACTTGACGAAACCGAAGGTAGTCGGATCGACTTCGTAGGCGGAGCCTTCGTACTCGATGAAGCCGCGGTCGCTGAGGAGGGTGATCCCCCCATCGAAGTCAAGCTCTTTGCCCTGCGCGGAGCCACTTGCTTCGACACTCAGTTCGAGCTGCGGCAGGTCGCCGCCGGCAACGCCTTCGAACGGGCCGGAAACGCTGACGTCGGCCTCGCCACCTTCCTCGCCTTCGGATTTCACATGCAGGGACATCTCGAGCTCGCCGCTTTCCACGCCTTTGAGACCGGCGCTTTCGATCAGCTGTTGCGGGTCGTCGCTACCGCCGCCTCCGCCCTCGTCGTCACTCCCGCCGCAAGCGGTGAAAACGGTTGCCAGAACGGCCATGGTCGCGAACAGGGCAAGGATTCGAAGACGGCTCAAGGGAATGGAACTCCTCATGTCGGAGAGCAGGACTGGGCGGGAGTTTAGGAGGGATCAGGTGCCGGCGGCGGGTCCTGACCCCAGCGCCGCATCCCCCGTTCGATTTCCTCGTTGACGAGCCGCATCACCTCGACCCGGGCGAAGCGCTTCGAGTCGCCGGGAACGACGTGCCAGCGGGCGTGCGGCTGGTCCGTCCGCTCCAGCATCTCCTCCACCGCCTCCTCGTACTGCGGCCGTTTATCGCGGTTGCGCCAGTCCTCCTCGGTCAGCTTCCAGGACTTCAGCGGGTCATCGGCGCGAGCTTCGAACCGCTTCAGTTGCTCCTCCGGAGAGACGTGGAGCCAGAACTTGACGATGATCGATCCCTCGTTGGCGAGCGTCTGCTCGAAGGCGTTGATCTCTTCGTAGCCGCGCTTCCATTGCTCTTCGCTCGCAAACTCCTCCACCCGCTCGACCAGCACCCGCCCGTACCAGGAGCGGTCGAAGATGGTCATCCCACCCCACCCCGGCAGCGCCGGCCAGAAGCGGCCGAGGAAGTGGTGGCGCTTCTCGTCCGGCGTCGGGGCGGCGAACTGGGATACGCGGACGTGGCGCGGATCCAGCGGCCCCGTCAGCCGCTTGATCGCCCCGCCCTTGCCGGAGGCGTCCCAGCCCTCGAAGACGACGGCCAGCGGCGGTCCGATCTCGGACTCGCCGATCAACCCGCCGAGCGTCAGCCGCAGCTGCGTGAGGCGCTTTCCCTGCTCCTTCAGGCCCCGCTCTTCCCCCTCGCGGTCGAGGTGGAGCGTCAGGTCGGCTTCGTCGAGGCGTCCCATGGCCAATCGGTACCCGGCGTTCGTCCTTTGTAGCCCAGAGGGCGAAAAAGGACGAACGCCGGCGTCATTCGCCGCGCGATTCGTCGATCGGCGGCGGTCGGTTCTCCGTCGTCACGTTGGCGACGAAGGGGAAGAGGAGCGCCCCGAGGAAGATCAGGATGACGCCGGCGGCGACGAGCCAGCGGGCGCGGGTCAGGTGCCCGAGGATGCCGATCGCGAACCCCGCCAGCATCAGCGCGATGTAGGGCGTCGGGCTTTGGGGGAACAGCGCGGCGAGGGGCACGCAAAGGTCGAGCACGTGCCGGGATTATCATCGGCGGCCATGGCAGACGGCTCCGTCGCAGATGTGAAGCAGGCCCTGGCCGACGTCGGCTACCTCGCCGACGAGCCCGCCGCGCTCGTCTCCTTCCTCGCCCAGAAGCTGGGAAAGCCGGTCCTGGTCGAGGGTCCGGCGGGGGTCGGGAAGACCGAGTTGGCGAAGGCGCTCTCCCGCGCCACCGGCCGCGAGCTGGTGCGCTTGCAGTGCTACGAGGGGCTCGACGAGGCGAAGGCGATGTACGAGTGGAACTACCGCAAGCAGCTGCTGCGGATCCAGGCCGGCGGCGAGGCCGGCTGGGAAGACGTCCAGGACGACATCTTCAGCTCCGACTTCCTGCTCGAGCGGCCACTGATGCAGGCGATCGCCAGCCCCGAGCCGGTGGTGCTGCTGATCGACGAGATCGACAAGACCGACCAGGAGTTCGAGGCGATGCTGCTCGAGCTCCTCTCCGACTTCCAGATGACGATCCCCGAGCTGGGCCGGATCGAGGCGACGACGATGCCGATCGTCGTCCTTACCTCGAACGACTCGCGCGAGCTGACCGAGGCGCTGAAGCGCCGCTGCCTCTACCTCTGGCTCGACTACCCCGACATCGAGCGGGAGATGGAGATCGTCCGCCTCCACACCCCGGAGATCTCCGAGACGCTGGCCCGCAAGCTGGTCGAGGTGATCCGCATGGTTCGTGCGCTGGACCTGAAGAAGCCCCCTTCGATCGCCGAGTCGATCGACTGGGCGCGAACGCTGCTGCTGCTCGGCGCCGAGGACATCGACCGCGAGACCTTCACCCAGTCGATGTCGATCATCGTCAAGCACCGCACCGACATCGACCTGGTGGCAGAGAGAGTCGGGGTAAAGCTTGCCGACCCCCTACGGACCGAAGGCTGACGCCGGGCCGCCGGGGTTCGCGGCGAAGCTGCTCGGCTTCTGCGAGGAGCTGCGCAACGAGGGGATCGCCGTCGGCACCTCCGAGATCCTCGACGCCTTCGCCGCCCTCGGCGAGGTCGGCTGGACCTCCCGCGCCGACTTCCGCGAGGCGCTGGCGACGACGATCGCCAAGTCCCAGGACGACCGCCGCGTCTTCGAGCTGATCTTCGACCGCTACTTCTTCCGCACCGCCGAGGCCGAGGCGGTGCAGCGCGGCGTCACCGAGCACGCCGAGGGCGACCCCCCGGCCGGCGACGGCGAGCGCTTCGACATGGACGAGCTGAGCGAGGCGATCCGCGAGGCGATCGCCGCCGGCGACGAGGACGCGATGCGGGACCTGGCGCGACTGGCGATCGCCGCCTTCGGCAAAGGCGAGGGCTCCGGCGTCGTCGGTGTCGACGTGCAGAGGATCCGCCGCACCCTCGGCCTCACCGCCGGCTCGCAGCCACCGGCGCCGGACGGCAGCGAGCGGCCGCCGATCGACCGCGACCAGCTGACCGGGTTCGAGCGCCACCTGCGGCGCGAGCTCGAGCGCGACCTGATCGAGCGGACCGAGACCCTCCCCCCCTCGCGCCCCCTGGCCGAGCTCGACCGCGCACTGCCGACCAGCCCGACCCAGGACCTTGCCGCCGTCCACCGCGCCGTCTCGCAGATGAAGCGCCGGCTCGCCACCCTCGGGCACGAGCAGCGCGGCCGCAAAAAGGGGCAGCACGTCGACGTGCGGCGGACGATGCGCGCGTCGCTGGAGACCGGCGGCGTGCCGCTGCGGCTGCGCTACCGCCCGAAGCGGCCGCGGCGGCCGGAGATCTACGTCCTCTGCGACGTCTCCACCTCGGTCACCTCAGCCAGCGTCTTCTTCCTCTCGGTCCTCCACGCCCTCCACGACTCCTTCCGCAAGCTGCGCAGCTTCGTCTTCATCGAGCGGATCTCCGAGGTGACCGACGTCTTCGAGCACGAGCGCGACTTCGCGGTCGTCGCCCAGAAGATCTCCAGCGAGGGCGGCGTCGCCGACGTCTCCGGCTACACCGACTACGGCCGCGTCTGGCTCGAGTTCCTCGACGAGATCTCCGAAGACCTCGACCCCCGCTCGACCGTGATCGTGCTCGGCGACGCCCGCACCAACGGCCGCGAGCCCCACGCCGAGGTCTTCGCCCGCATCTCCGAGAAAGCCGGGCGCCTGTTCTGGCTCAACCCCGAGCCGAAGCTCTACTGGAACTACGGCGACTCGGTGATGGCCGCCTACGAGCGCCACTGCGACGGCGCCTTCGAGTGCTGGACCACCAGCCACTTGCAGAACTTCGTCGACGTCGTGGCGGGCGCCGCGCCGGCAGCCGAATGAGGGCGCTCCTCCTCCGCCACGGCGAGTCGGTCCACAACGCCAACCGCAGCGGCGAGCCGGCCGCTCATTCCGACGAGGACCGGCTGACCGAGAGGGGGGTTGAGCAGGCGCATGCCGCCGGTGCCGGCCTGCGCGACCTCGGGGTGACGAAGCTACTGAGCAGCCCGCTGCGCCGGGCCCGCGAAACGGCGCAGGCGGTCGGCGACGCGCTGGAGCTGGACGCCGAGGAGATCGGCTATACCGGCGAGCTCACCTCCGGCGAAACCTTCGAGCAGGCGGTCGAGCGGGTGCGGCGGCTGAAGGCCGAGCTCGAGTCCGGCACCGACGGTGAGCTGCCGTTGCTCGTCACCCACGGCATCTTCACCCGCTTCTTCCTTCTCGACTCGGTCCTCGGCGAGCGCTTCGAGGCGCCGATGGCAGCCGGGATCTGGAACCTCGGCTCGCACAACTGCGGCCTCTCCGTCTTCGCCCACGGCGAGAGCCGCGACCCGCTCGGGCAGCCGATCCCCGGCTGGGCCTGCCTCACCTGGATGGAGCGGCCGTGGAGTCGGCCGTGACGATCCGCACCGGGTCGTCGGGCGAGACCTGCCACTGCTCGTTGACGATCGCGCCCACGGGCGGCGCCACCGGCCCCTCCAGCAGCGGGTCGTCGGTCTCCCGCATCCACGCCTCCAGCCGCTCCCGCAGCTCCGCCAGCACCTCGGCCTTGCCCGGGTCCTCAGCGCAGTTCCGGCCCTCCTGCGGGTCAAGCACCAGGTCGTAGAGCTGCTCCTCAGCGACCTCTTGCTCCCCCCACCCCGCTTCGACCAGGAGGTCCTTGGTGTCGCTGTCGTCGCAGTTAGCCAGCACCGGATGCGGGTATTCGTCAAACCTCCTTATGTACTTCCACCGATCCGTCCGGATCGCCCGATGAGGCTGGTAGGCGGCGTGATAGGTCGTCTCGGTGAAGATCGCGTCGTGGAGGCTCTCGACCTCGCCGCGGACCAGCGGCATCAGCGAGGTTCCCTGCAGCCAGGCGGGATGCTCGGCCCCCGAGAGGTCGCAGAGGGTCGGGTAGACGTCGAGGTGGCTGACCGGGGCGTCGACCACCTTGCCGGGGTTGAAGCCGGGGCCGCGGACGATCATCATCACCCCGGTACCGCGGTCGAAGAGGGTCGCCTTGGAGCCGGGGAAGGCGATGCCGTGGTCGGTGGTGCAGATGACGACGGTGTTCTCGACCAGGTCGTAGTCGTGCAGGGCGTGGAGGACGGCGCCGATCCCCTGGTCGAGCGAGCGGGCGCTGGCCTTGAACTCGGCCATGTCGCGGCGGGTGACGGCCGTGTCGGGCAGGTTGGCGGGCGGCAGCGAGTAGAGCGTGTCGCGGACCGAGGTGGGAGCGGCGAATTCGCGGTGGGTCTCGAAGAACCCGACCGACATGAACCACGGCTCCGCCGGCGCCTCGCGCAGCGTCTTGATCGTCAGCGGCGCCACGTAGGAGGCGTGGTTCTGGTCGACCGGGACGATCTCGTCGTAGCCGATCGCCTCCGGCTCCAGCGAGATGTGCTGCTCGCCGATCAGGATCGATCGGTAGCCGACCTCGCGCAGGGCGTGGACCCAGTGCTGCCGGTAGTCGTTCAGCTTCCAGCCGCGGTGGGCGAGGCCGAACATGCCGTTGTTGTGGCAGTAGAGCCCGGTGAGGAGGCTGGCGCGACTGCCGGAGCAGGTCGGCGCGGCGCAGAAGGCCTCGCGGAACAGCACCCCCTGGTCGGCCAGCATCTGGATGTTGGGCGTCGGCACCTGGAAGCCGTAGGGCTGGACGTAGCGGCCGGTGTCGTGGGAGTGGATGTAGAGGATGTTGGGGGGACGCACGGCTCCTCAGACTATCGAGCGGATCCCGTTTACTATTTTCTTGATAGGGATAGTTAGGAAGCTATGACTGACCAAGCGCAACCCGATCGCTCATATCTCGTCTGCGCCACCCCCCGCAGCGGCAGCACCCTGGTCTGCCACGCCTTGGAGGAAACCGGCATCGCCGGCCGCCCCGAGGAGTACTTCGAGGCGCTGCGCCATTCCGGCCGCCCCCGCAGGCCGGAGGAATACTTCCTCGGGGTCGAGGACCAGTCGATCCGCGACCACCTCGGCGAGCGCAGCGTCGGCAACGACCCCCAACCCCGCTCCCCCCTCTGGAGCCGCGCCGCCTACGACCGCTACCTCGAGTGGGCCTTCGAGGCCGGGACCACCGACAACGGCGTCTTCGGAGCGAAGTTGATGTGGGGCCACTTCGGCGAGTTCGTCAGCCTCCTGCGCAACATCCCCGCCTACCGCGACGTGCCGCTGGCGGAGCTGATGCCGACCGTCTTCCCCGACCTCACCTTCGTCCGCGTCGTCCGCGCCAACAAGGTGCGGCAGGCGGTCTCGCTGTGGAAGGCGGTGCAGACTGCGACCTGGCGCGAGGACCAGGCCAGCGCCAAGGCGGCCACGGTCGAGGAGGACGGCTCTCCCCCCTACCGCAGCTTCATCGAGGAGCACCGCCCGCAGCTGCGCTTCCACTACCGCGCGATCGACCACCTGCTCGAAGGTCTGATGATCGAAGAGGCCTCCTGGGACGCCTTCTTCGAGCACATAGGCGTCAAGCCGATCCTCGTCCTCTACGAGAACTTCGCCGCCGACTACGAGACCAGCACCCACAACCTGCTCGAGCGCCTAGACCTCTCCTGCCCCGAGGATTTCGAGTTCGAGCCGCGGATGAAGAAGCAGTCGGACCGGATCAACGACGACTGGACCAAGCGTTACAGCGAGCTGCGGCTCGGCCGGGACTTCGACCTCGACCCGGTTCCGGTCGAGGAGAAGGCGCGTTCCTAGCGCCTACCGCGCGACCCAGGCGTCGGGGCTCGCGGCGAGATCGCTGACGACGCTCGGCAGTTCCCCGGAGACGAGGTCGGCGATCGTGACCTCCTCGAGCACGGTGCGGAGGCTGGCGCGGACGGCGATCCAGACTTCCTGCAGGTGCTGAGCGCTGCCCCGGTAGGCGATGTCCTCGGGAGGAGTCGACTGCACGTGCGCGATCGGGCCCTCGACGGCGCGGACGATCTCGGCGATCGTGATCTCGTCGGCCGGCTTGGCCAGCCAGTAGCCGCCTTTGGCGCCGCGGCGGGCGCGGATCAGGCCGTGGTGCTTGAGCTCGAGCAGGATGTGCTCGAGGAACTGGAGGGGGATGTCCTGGGCGTCGGCCAGGCGCTCGCCCTTGACCGGCCCCTCCTCCCCTGCGGCGGCAAGCTCGGCAGCAGCCCGCACCGCGTAGTCGGCCTTCGCGGAAACTCGCATATGCCTAGTAAATCAATCAGCCGATCACGTCAGGCGCGAGATCGTCGGTGCGGTCGCGCGCTTGCTGCTCGGCCGCCTCCCGTTTCACCCGCCGCTCGTTCCACCAGCGCGGGAACCAGATCAGCAGCAGGAGGCCGATACCGGCGACCGCGGCGGCGATCGGCCAGACGAGCGGATCGCCCTTCTGCACGGTGACGAGGCCGGAGGCGACGAGGACGACGCCGAGCGCCGTGCGCAGGAACCCGGTCGGGGCACGGGCGGCGAAGTGGGAGCCGACGATCACCCCCGGGATCGAACCGAGGAGGATGTTGCCGGCGAGGACGAAGTCGACGTTGCCGCCGACCCAGTGGGCGACACCGGCCGCCCAGAGCAGGATCGCGGCGTGGAAGACGTCGGTGCCGACCACTTTTCGCGGCGTCAGCCGGAAGACGGTGATCAACAGGATCGCGATCACCGTGCCCGAGCCGGCCGAGGTGATCCCGATCACGAAGCCGGTGGTGACGCCGATCGCGACTGCCGCGATCTTGTGCCGGCGCTGCAGCTCGAAGCCGTCGCGCTCTTCGATCAGGTTGCTGAGGATCAGCGCCCGCGCCAGGGTGATGATCCCGACCATCAGCAGGGTGCCGCCGAGCAGGGCGTAGACGATCGAGTCGAGCTCCTCTTCGCCGACCTTGCTCTGCAGGATCGAGATCGCCCAAACCCCCAGCACCGCGGCCGGGACGCTGCCGGCGGCGAGCCAGTAGGAGAGCTTCAGGTTGACCGTCCCCATTTTCAGGTGACGCCAGCCGCCGACCGTCTTCGTCACCGCCGCGTAGAAGATGTCGGTGCCGATCGCGGTCACCGGCTTGACCCCGAAGAGGAAGATCAACAGGGGCGTCATCAGGGTGCCGCCACCCATGCCGGTCATGCCGACCATCGCTCCGATGCCGAAGCCGAAGATGATTATCGCCGGGTCCATCTGTGGTTCCGCACTGCACATCTCGACTTTCCTGACCTCATTGGTCAGGAGTGCGGAGTGCGGCAGGATACCAGGATGGAGATCGAACTTGGGGGGGTCGCCCACTCCTACGGAGATCTCCAGACCCTCGCCGCAATCGACCTGGAGGTCGCTCCCCACTCGGTCGTCGGCCTGGTCGGCCCCTCCGGCTGCGGCAAGTCGACGCTGCTGGAGCTGGTCTGCGGCCTCGCCGAGCCGACCGCCGGCAGGATCGAGGTGAGCGGCGAGTCCAAGGCCGAGCGGCGCCTCGCCCGCTGCGCGCTGATGCCGCAGCGCGACCTCCTGCTCCCCTGGTACTCGGCGATCGACAATGCGTCCCTGGCGCTGCGCAACCAAGGGATGCGACGGGAGCAGGCGCGCGCAGCAGCAGCCGCGCTCTTCGATCGCTTCGGCCTCGCGGGCTTCGAGCAAGCGCGGCCATACGAGCTCTCGGGCGGGATGCGGCAGCGGGTCGCCTTCCTGCGCACGTTGGTCGCCGGCAAGCCGGTGCTGGCGTTGGACGAGCCCTTCGCCGCGCTCGACGCGATCACCCGGGCGGAGATGCAGGAGTGGCTGGCGGCGGCGCTGCGCTCCGACCCCCGCACCGTCGTCCTCGTCACCCACGACGTCGAGGAGGCGCTCTATCTCTCCGACCGCGTCGCCGTCCTCTCGGATCGCCCGGCCCGCATCGTCGCCGAGCTCAGCGCGCCGGCGCCGCGATCCGCGGACCGCGACGCCGCCATCACCGACCCCGGGTTCGTCGCCGTCCGCGAGGCGGCGCTGCGGGCATTGCGGGAGGGGTCGCGATGAGGCGCTGGCTGCTGCCGCTGGGCCTGATCGCCCTGCTGCTCGGACTCTGGCAGCTCGCCACCGCGACCGGCGCCGTCGCCGACGCGCTCAGCCTCGAGAGCTACCTCGTCCCCTCTCCCGCGGAAATCGCCAGCTCGCTCTGGGAGAACCGGGGCCTGCTTGCCGAAAACGCCTGGGTCACGCTGAAAGAGATGCTGCTCGGCATCTTCTGTGCACTTGCCGTCGGCGTCGGCTTCGCGATCGTCATGCACCGCTGGCGGGTGGTTCAGGATGCCGCCTATCCCCTGGTCGTGGCCTCGCAGACGATCCCGATCGTCGTCATCGCCCCGATCCTCGTCGTCTGGTTCGGCTACGGGATCGTACCGAAGATCGTGATCGTCGCCTTGATCTGCTTCTTCCCGATCACCGTCAACGCCCTCGACGGTCTGCGCTCGGTCGACAAGGAGGCGGTGAAGATGATGCGCAGCCTCAACGCCTCCCGCTGGCAGCTGCTTTGGCGGCTGGAAGCGCCGGCGGCGTTGCCGAGCCTGTTCACCGGGATCAAGATCTCGGTCGTGGTCGCGCCGATCGCCGCCGTCTTCGCCGAGTGGGCCGGCTCCAGCTCCGGCCTCGGCCATCTGATCCAGTCCGACACCGCCTACTACCTGGTGGACCGCCAGTTCGCGGCGGTGGGCGTCCTCGCGGCGATGGCGTTGTCCTTGATCGGCCTCACCGCCCTCGTAGAGCGGCGCGTCGTCCGTTGGCGATAGAACTCAGGCGATGACGCGCCTCCGGATCACGGCGATCTCCCTCGCCGTCCTCCTCTTTGCCCTGACCCTCGCCGCCTGCGGCGAGAAGTCAGAGGACGCCGGAAGCGAGCGGGAGAGCTTCAGCCTGACGCTCGACTTCTACCCGAACCCCGACCACGCCGGGATCTACATGGCGCAGAAACTCGGCTACTTCGACGAAGCCGGGCTCGAGGTGACGATCGAGACCCCCTCCGACCCCGCGGCGCCGATGAAGCAGGTCGCCGCCGGTCGTTCTGACCTGGCGATCTCCTACGAGCCCGAGGTGGCGCTGGCGCGCGAGCAGGGCCTCGACGTGGTCGCCGTCGCCGCGCTCGTCAACCAGCCGCTCACTTCAATGATCTGGTTGAGCAAATCGGGAATCAAAGGCGTAGCCGACCTGAAAGGCAAGACCGTCGCCACCGCCGGCATCCCCTACCAGGACAAATTCCTCGAGACGATCCTCGGGCGCGTCGACCTCACCCCAGGCGACCTCAAAGTCGTCAACGTCGGCTTCGGCCTGCTGCCGGCGATGATCGGCGGCTCGGCTGACGCGACCCTGGGCGGCTTCCGCAACGTAGAGGGAGTCGACCTGCGCGAACGCGGCCTCGCCCCCGTCGTCACCCCGGTCGACCAGCTCGGCGTCCCGACCTACGACGAGCTGGTGCTGGTGGCGCGCCGGGGGAGCCTCGAGGAAGACCCCGACAAGTTCCGCCTCTTCCTCGCCGCGCTGGAGCGCGGCACCGCCGCGGCGGTGGAGCAGCCGGGCGCGGCAACCACCGCGATCACCGAAGCCAACCCGGACCTCGAACCGAAACTCGCCGCGGCCGAGGTGGAGGCGACCCTGCCCTTGCTCGGTGCCGGCACGGCGGGCCAGCCCTACGGCTTCATGGACCCGAAAGAGTGGGCGGCCTTCGCCGCCTGGATGCGGGACAACGGGCTGATCGAGTCGCTGCCGGAACCGGACGAACTGCTCGACAACGGCTACTTGCCTTCGGGCGAGATCCCCGAATAACGAAGCGCCCCTTCGGCGATCAAGCGGCTGATCTCGCGCTCCGGCATCGCCGCGTGGAAGAGGTGCCCCTGGGCGTAGTCGCACTCAAGCCGGCGCAGCTCCGCCAGCTGCACCTCGCTCTCCACGCCCTCGGCGATCACCTCCAGCGAGAGCGCCCGTGCCATCCCGATGATCGCCTCGACGATCGCGGTCGCCTCCTGCTCGATTCCGAGCGCGTCGACGAAGGAACGGTCGATCTTCAGGGCGTGGAAGGGGAAGCGGTTGAGGTAGGCAAGCGAGGAGTAGCCGGTCCCGAAGTCGTCGAGGACGAGCCGGACCCCGATCTCGTTCAGCTTTTCGAGCGAGGTGATCGCCGCCGCCGACTCGTCGACGAGGACGCTCTCGGTGATCTCCAGGCGCAGGTGGACGGGGTCGAGGCCGGTGCGGGCGATGATCTCTTCCACGGTCCCGGGCAGGTCGCGGTGGGCGACCTGGCGGGCCGAGAGGTTGACGGCGACGTCGAGCGGGCGGGAATCGGGCCGCAGCTGGTGCCACTCGACCGCCTGACGGCAAGCGCGTTCCTGGACCCAGCGGCCGATCGGCTCGATCAGGCCGCTGTCCTCGGCGATCGAGACGAAGTCGGCGGGGTCGAGGATCCCGCGCTCGGGATGGCGCCAGCGCACCAGCGCCTCGAGCCCGTCGATCGCGCCCGAGCGCAGGTTGACGACCGGCTGGTAGTGCAGCGCCAGCTCCTCGCGATCGAGCGCGTGGCGCAGCTCCCGTTCGACCTCCAGGCGCCGCATCGCCCCCGCCCGCATCTCGGCGTCGAAGAGAACGCAGCGGGCGCGGCCGCCTTCCTTGGCCCGGTACATCGCTGCGTCGGCGTCGCGGATCAGCAGCTCGGCGTTGACCGTCCGCTCTTCGTTGGCGCGGGAGACGGCGACGCCGATGCTGGCGCTGACGAAGTGGTCGACGCCGTCGATCGAGAAGGGCTGGGTGAAGGCGGCGGCGACACGATCGGCGATCGCCACCGCCTCGCCTTCGTCGGCCAGGCGGTCGATCAGGATCCCGAACTCGTCGCCGCCGAAACGGGCGACGACGTCGCCCGGGCGCAGATGGGAGCGCAGGCGCGGCGCGACCGCCCGCAGCAGGGCGTCGCCGGCGTGATGGCCGAGGCTGTCGTTGATCAGCTTGAAGTGGTCGAGATCGAGGAACAGGATCCCCACGGGCGAACCCGAGATGCTGGCTTTGCCGAGCGACTCGCCGAGGGCCTCGACGAAGCTGAGGCGGTTGGGCAGCCCGGTGAGGGAGTCGTGGAGGACGCGGTAGCGCAGGGCCTGGTCGGCGCTGTGGCGCTCGATCGCGTCGGCGAGGACGTTGGCGGCCGCCTGGACGAAGGGAACGTCCTTGGCGGTGAAGCGGTGGGGCTCGGTCGAGTGGACGTCGAGGACGCCGAAGGGCCGGTTCTTGCCGTCGATGACGACGGCGAGGCTGCTGGCGGCGCCGAAGACGCGCAGCACCGGCGGCATCGTGTGCCGGGTCTCCCGCTCCCAGTCGGGGACGATCGCGTGGGTGCCGGAGTCGAGGGCGGCGCCGGCGTGGGAGTCGCGCGAGGCGGAGACGCGGCGGCCCGCGCCCGGCGCTCCCTCCTCGAGCCCGGCGCGGAGCTCCAGGCGACGGCCGTCGCGACCGACCTCCCAGATGCAGGCGCTGTGGACGCCGTCGACTTTGCCGATCAGCTCGGTTGCCGCCTTCATCAGCTCCTGCGGATCGCTGTTCTGCAGCGCCCGCTCGCCGAGCCGCGCGACGACCGCCTGCTGGGAGAGCGCGCGCTGCAGCTCGTCCTCGGTGTCCTTGCGCTCGCTGATGTCGTAGAGGACCCCGTGCCAGACCGGGATGCCGTCCTCGCCGGCTTCCAGAACCGCCTCGTCGTGCATCCAGACGACCCTTCCGTCGCGGGTGTGCATCCGGTATTCGGTAGGGGTGGTGTCGCGGTTCCCCAAGTGCTCCTCGGTCTCCACCGCGAGCGCCCGCTGGCGGTCCTCGGGGTGCAGGAGGCTGGCCCAGAGGCCGGGGTCGGCGACGAAGTCCTCGGGCTTGTAGCCCAGGATCTCCTCGACCTGCGGGCTGACGTAGCGCCAGCGCCCCCGCTCGCCGAGCTCGGCCGTGTAGACGATCACCGGCAGCTGCTCGATCAACCGCTGGAAATCGTGCCCGCCCGCGGCCAACTGGTCGAGGAAGCGCTTGACCTCCCGCTCAGACCAGTTTCTCTCTCCGGGGTCGCGCATTCCCCTCGCTTATCGACCATGAGGGCAGCGGCTTGAGCGAGGGTGGAACTACATCGGAGTTCTTCTAAACCCTTAAGCGGCGAGCCGCATCGGCGGGCCCTGGGAGACCACCCGGTGCAGGCCCGACAGGGTCAGCGCCCCGACCAGGCCCCGGTAGGGCTCGTACGGCGCGTAGAACTCTTCGACCTCGGGGATCGTCGCCCGCCGGCCCTCCCCTCGCAGCCGCCCGACGAGCTTGATGTAGCCGAGGTCGCCCGCGGGAAGCGAGTCGAGCTCGTTGCGGCCGAAGAGACCGAGGCACTGCACGGTCCAGGGTCCGATCTGCGGCATCGCCAGCAGGCGCTGATCGGTTGCCTGGTTGTCGATCCGGCAGCGACCGGCGACGACCTCCCGCGCCAGCTGGCGCAACGCCACCGCCCGTTTGCCGGCCAGGTCCATCGACTCGAGTTCGGCCGGGGCGCGGCCGGCGATCGCGGAGGGACCGGGGACGTCGCGCAGGGCGTTTCGCCCCTCCCCCAGGCTCGGCCCCCAGCGACCGGCGATCCGCCGCTCGATCAGCGCCGCCCGTTTCGCCTCGATCAGCTGACCGACCACGGCCGCGGCCAGGGCCTCCCAGGGCCACGGCCGCCCTTGCGGGCGGAAGCCGGGCATGCGGCGGATCAGCGGGCCGACCAGCGGATCGCGGCGAAAACGGCGGTGGAAGTCGGAGAGGTCGACGTCGACCCAGAGCGCGCGGCGCATCGCGGCGATCGCCTCCTCGAGCTGCTCGCGCCCCGCCGGCCCCCGGCAGGGCCGCATCTCTATCCGCGGTCGCGACACCCGGTCCGGCTCGATCGCCTCGGCCCGGAAGCGGACGCGCCCCCGAGCCGGCTGCCAGGCATGGACGAGGACCGGGCTGCCGTCGACGTGAAGCAGCCGGGTGGCGAGCCCTCCGCGCACGCGCAGGGTTCGGTCAGCGGTGCCGCGCGGAAACCGGTACGGCGAGGGGGGCCTGACTTCGGCCTCGACGATCACCGGCCAAGAAGATGAACGTCCACCAGGAAGGAGCGGCTGGCGACGACGTTCTGGCGGTCGCGCCGTCTGCCTGGGAAGCGCGGTGAGCGGCTGCGCGTGGCGGCCCTGGTCACGGCCCGCACCGCAGCGACGGTGGCGGCGCCGGCGATGACCCCCCCGGCCGCGGCGACCGCGGCGTTGCGCACCTCCGGCCGCAGCACCGGCAGAGACGACCCCGGCGCTTCGTAGCCCGTCGGCAGAGGCCTAACGGGGTCCGTGGCGTCGCGCGGTCCAGCGTCTTCTTCGGCGATGACCTCGCCGTCTACTTGCAGCTCGTCCACCCGGGCGACTCTAGCGCGGCGCGGGGTCGGTTCCGTTAAGGCGCCGCTCGTAAAGACGGTACTTCTTGACGATCTCCGCGCTCATCGCCTCCAAGCCGCGGTTCATCGCCTCGTTCGTCTCCAGGATCCACCCCGCCTCGCCGTATTTCTGCCGCACTCGTTCGGCGGTGTCGAAGTGCTCGATGTAGAGCGAAGCCGCGACGCCGGTGTGCTGGTGCTCGGGCTTGACCCCCAGGAAGCCGATGCGGACCCGGTCGCAGATGCGGTCGCGGTTGAGGTAGTGCCACCAGCCGAAGGGCAGGAGACGACCGTCCATCTTCTTCAACACCTGATTGAGGTCCGGCAGGGTGATTGCGACGGCGATCGTCTCCCCGTCCTTTTCGGCGACCATGAACCAGTCCCGCTTGAAGGCGAGGTGCATGTCGAACGTGTAGGTGTCGAGGTCCTGCTTCGAGTAGGGGACGAAGCCCCAGTTCTCCGACCAGGCGGCGTTGTAGATCTCGGCGAAGCGGTCCATCTCCTGGCGCAGGCGCAGGCGGGACATCTTGCGGATCTTCACCCCGTGCTCCTCCCGGGCGCGCTTGTCGAGCTCGGGCAGGATCGGCAGCATGTCCTTGCGGTCTGAGATCTCCAGCATCCAGGAGTAGAGGTCCATCGCCTTCTCCAGCCCCGCCTCCTCGCAAAGGCGCTGGTAGTAGGGCGGATGCCAGGGCTGCCGGATAAGCGGCTCCCGCTCGTGCCCCTCGATCAGGACACCGCTCTCCTCGTTCATCGAGAAGTCCATCGGACCGACCATGCGGTCGCAGCCGCGCGCCTGCAGCCAGGTGGCGGCGGCGTCCAAGAGCGCCTTTGCGACCTCCGCGTCGTCCTCCATCTCGAGGAACCCGAACATCCCCCACCGGTTCTGGTGGTACTCGTTGAAGGCGTGGTCGATCTGAGCGCTGACCCGACCGACAACCCGGCCGTCCCGCCAGGCCAGGAAGTACTCGGCTTCCCCGTGCTTGAAGTAGGGGTTGAGCCCGCGGCTGAGGAACGCGTGCCTCTCCAGCTTTAGCGGCGGCACCCAGGGAGTGCCCGCGTGCAGCCGGTAGGGGAGGTCGACGAACCGCTTGAGAGGCCGGCCGCCGCGCACGGTCCGAATCGTCACGCTTGCCATGGGGGCCGCAACCTACACTCTGCGGAGATGAGCGAGACCGCGAAGGCTCCGGTCGACGTCTTCGAGAAGGCGCGCAACCACGAGCGCCTCGAGCAACTCGAAGCCGCCAAGGAGCACGACCTCCTCCCCTACTTCCGCCTGCTCACCTCGCAGGCCGGCCCCGTCGTCGAGATGGAGGACCGCGAGACGATCATGCTCGGCTCCAACAACTACTTGGGGCTGACCGGCGACGAGCGGGTCAAGGGGGCCGCTCGCGATGCGCTGGAGACCTACGGCACCGGCGTCACCGGCTCCCGCCTCCTCAACGGGACGACGCCCCTGCACCTCGACCTCGAGCGCGAGCTGGCCGAGTGGATGCGAACCGAGGACGCGATCGTCTACACCACCGGCTACCAGTCCAACGTCGGCTGCATCGGCACGATCCTCGGCCCCGGCGACACGGTGATCTGCGACTCCGGCGACCACGCCTCGATCCTCGACGGCTGCCGCCTCTCCGGGGCAAAGCTGCGCCCCTTCCGCCACAACCGGATGGACAAGCTGGAGAAGATGCTGCAGCGAGCGGCGGCGGACGGCGGCGGCGTTCTCGTCATCGTCGACGGCGTCTTCTCGATGGAGGGCGACGTTTGCGACCTGCCCCGCATCGTCGAGCTCTGCAAGGGCTATGGCGCCAGGCTGATGGTCGACGAGGCGCACGGAGCCGGCGTCCTCGGCGCCCGCGGCGCCGGCGCCTGCGAGCTGTTCGGACTCGAGGACGAGGTCGACCTGCGGATGGGCACCTTCTCCAAGAGCCTCGCCTCCTGCGGCGGCTTCATCGCCGGTCCTGCGGACGTTGTCGAGTACCTGCGGATCTCCTCGCGCTCCTTCATCTTCAGCGCCTCGGCGGTTCCAGCGGCGGTGGGCGCCGCGCTGGCGGCGCTGCGGGTGATCCGCGAGGACGGGCCCCAACTCTTCGAGCGTCTGCTCTCGAACGCCGAGTACCTGCGCGAGGGCCTGCGCCGCCTCGGCCTGAAGGTGGTCGAGCCGGGAACGCTCCCTGACGGCAGCGTCGCCACCACCCCGGTGGTGCCGGTGATGGTCGGCGACGACTGGCAGGCGGTGCTGCTCTGGAAGGCGCTGTTCGAGGCAGGCGTCTACACCAACGTCGCGATCCACCCCGCGGTGCCGCCCGGTGGCGCCCTGCTGCGGACGAGCCTGATGGCGACCCATGAGCGGGAGCATCTGGACGGCGCTCTCGGCACCATCGCACGGGTCCTGGGGGACTTCCCGGACCTGCCGAGGACTTAATCCATTGGTCACAATTTCTTGACATCCCCCAGGGGGGGTAGTTTCGGCCTTGTCCAGAAATGAACAAGCGGTGAAGAAGCCGAAATTGTTGCTCTTAGCGAATGGGTCGGACGTCATTTTGACCCCTGCGGGTTGACGCCCCACACTCCGAAGACGTAGCTTGGCCTCCTCGCCGAACAACCCAGGCGGGGCGTTCGGGAAGAGAGAGTCGGTCCGGTAGGGCCAGCCCCTCGACGGGCAGTGGTCCGATCGGACGGCGATACCCCAGCAAACCTGATTCCTTGAAGGGAGGAGTCCCAGTGGAAGCTGCCTCAACGGCACCACCATCGACCATCGCGGCCTCAGTGGAGGCGCCGCAGCACATGAGGGCCTTGGAGAGAGCCAACATGGTGCGACTGGCCCGCGCCGAGCTGAAGCGTGCGATCGCGAAAGGCGACGTCGATGCCGCGGAGGTGGTTCGCGACTGCCCGTGGGAGACCGAGAGCATGACCATCGCCGAGCTCCTCACCAGCCAGCGCCGCTGGGGACGCACCCGGGCCCGAAAGTTCCTCGTGCCCCTCTCTCTGAACGAGAACAAGCAGCTTGGGACGCTGACCCAACGGCAGCGCCGCGTCCTCGCCGACGAGCTTGCGAACCGCTCGGCCGGACGGGAACCGGTAGCGGTCTGAGGCGCGGGTCAGCCGCGCATTCCGCCGATCCGGTAGCTGAGGCCACCGGAGGCACGCTGGAATGCGCGGCGGGCCAGATAGAAGACGACGAGGAAGGCGACCGCCCCCACCGCCAGCGCCACCGCCAGGATCTGGTCGGCGACGTAGAAGACCAGGCCGGTGGTGAGGACGAAAGCCGCTCCCGCAAGCATGGTGGTGTGGGAGCGGTAACCGGCGAAGTGCTCCCGCACCGCGACCTCGAGACCGCCGAGACCGGCCAGGGCCACCCCGACTCCGATCGCGGTCGGATGGCCTCCGATCGCTCCGATCGCGAGCGAGACGATGCCGGCGAGGATGACGAGCTCGGCAAGCGGCGCGTTACCCCAGGGAGCCGGCGGCCGCTCATCCGGTGCGGAGACCCGCTTGGCGGGCTTGCCGGCAGTCTTGGTCTTAGCGCTCAACGGCCGCAAGCCGCCCGGCTAACGGACATCCGGATGAGACCTTGACGCGCCACCAGCCCATCAGCATCCCGATCGGGCCAAGTCGAGGTTTCGAATGCCAGTGACCGCAGCCATGCAAGCCAAGGTCCTGCCTGGAGACGCGAACCCACTTGAAGTCCTGAGGCGCCGCGAACATCTTCTCGACGAGATTGCGATTCTCGTCCTCGAACCGCTGCCGCTCCACCAGGGCACGCTCTGCCTCGGCGACGCGGTCGGCGAGCCGGTCCCGAACGGTCTCCAGCTCGCCCAGGTCGAGCACCCGCGGCGCGGCGGCGAGGGCATCGATCCGGTGCGGGATCTCGGTGTGGCCGAAGCCGTCGCCGAAGCGGGCGCCGAGCTCGGCCTCGAGCCGGGCGATCTGCCGCCGCAATTCCAGGCGCGCCCCGCGCTCGTCGACCCCGGCGTCCAGCCCGTCGAATCCAGGTTTTCTCAGCAGAGCCGGCATCTTCAGAAAGTGTAGGCGAGGAGTCAGGTGGCCTCCAGCGTCGAGGCGGCCATCCACAGCGCCTCCTCGACGGCGATCTGGGGCACGCCCTTCACCTGCACCGCCGCCACGGCGATGCGGCGACTGCTCCGCTCGACGGCAAGGCCCTCGGCGGTGGAGCCGAAGAGGAGCCCGACCGGCCGCGCCTCGTCAGCGATGACGAGGGTCCCCCTCGCCATCTCGCCGTGCCCGGACAGCGACTCTCCGGGAGCCGAGTCACGTATGCAGAGGCGGCCCTCGACGTTGTCGGCGTCGAAGGCTCGCAGCGCCACCCCGGTCTCCACGATCGCGATGTTGAGCCCGTCGGCGGGGAGTCCGTGGCTGCGGAAGCCGCCGTCGTGGAGGCGGTCGAGCGTGAGCTGCTCGACCGGGGTGCGGGTGCGGTCCGGGTCGAGCCCGATCTGCCGGTAGAAGACGCGGTAGGCCCAGGGGATCGGGCGTTCGCGCAAACGGATCGCCTGCGAGCCGTAGGTGCGGTCGGAGAGGTCGCGCAGGCGCCGCCGCACGGGATCCGGGCTCCTGCCAGGCTTGGCGTCCACCTCGACCCAGGCGATTCCCAGCCCGGGGAGCTCGGAGACGATGTGGGGAGCGACCCAGCCCTGCTGCGGCGCCGGCACCCAACCCATTCTCTGGTTGGCTGCTCCGGCGTCCAACTCAGCTTCTTTCCGCCGCGGCGGTGGCCCCGAGCAGGCGCTCGACCCGATCGACCAGCTGCCGCTCGCTGAGCTCCGCGATGGTGGCGCTCTGCAGCGTCCCCCCCGGATAGACGTAGGCGAAGGTCGGGCAGAGGCCGATGCCGTAGAGGCTGGCGACGGCGCCGTCGCGGTCGTAGCCCACCGGCATCGTCCATTCGCGCTGGTCGATCAGCTCGCGGAGCGTGTCGCGGTCGTCGCGGATGTTCAGCGAGAGGAACCCCACCCGTCCACGGTAGCGCCGGTAGACCCGCTCGACCAAGTCCTGCTGCTCGACGCACCTGCTGCTGCCCTTCGAGAACCAGAACGAGATCACCAGCGGGCGGTCGAAGAGGTCGCAGACCCTGATCGCTTCCTCGAGGTCGACCCGGCAGGCGGGGGTGCGCTGCGCGTCCTGCGGACAGGGGATCGCAGAGGTTTCGCAGTCGTCCTGGGCGACGTTGGCGTCGCCTTCGAGCTCAGCGGCGCCTTCCGGGACCGCGAACTCGGGCAACGGCCACCGCGGAGGCAGGCGATCGAGCCCGAGCGTCTCACCTTCCCCTCCGCCGCCGAGAGTGTTGACGGCAGCGACCACGATCACGGCAAGGAAGATCAGCCCGACGACGATCGAGTAGCGGTCCCTCATCGCCGCTCCAGAAGCAGCAGCGAGGCCGGGAGGACGAGCAGGACGCCGACCAGCGCCGCCGTCAGGTCGACGACGGTGACGAGGCCGAAGTCGCGCAGCATCTGGATCTCGCTGGCGATCAGGACGGCGAAGCCGGCGATCGCGGTGACGCCGGAGGCGAGCACCGCGGCACCAGTGCGCGAGTAGGCACGCTGGAGCGCCTCCTCCACCCCAGCTCCAGCCTGGCGCTCCTCATGGAAGCGCCCGCTGAGCAGGACCCCGAACTCGGTCGCGATGGCGATCGTCAGAGCGCCGAGAGCGGCCGACATCGGGTTCAGCGGAATGCCGGTGATCCACAGCAGCAAGGAAGCCCAGCCCGTGGCCAGCACCGTCGGCAGCAGCGGCACAAGCGCGCGACGCCAGGAGCGGTAGATGAGAAGCAGCGCGAGGCCGACAGCCAGGAGACCGGCCAGCGTCAGCCAGTAGCGGCTGCTCGACAGATCGGAGGCAGATTCCGCTGCGATCACCGACAGTCCGGCGAGCTCCACCTCCACCCCCTCCGGCGGATCCCCGATCTGATCCCGCACCCGCTCGACCAACTCCTGCTGCTCCTCCAGCGACTGCGCCCTGATCCCGAACGAGATCAGCGCCTGGTTCCCGACCTCTCCCGTCTCTGGATCCAATGGTGCCACCTGCTGCAGCGCATATGACGACAGCGCCGACAGGGTCGCATCGATTCGCTCCTCCGTCGGCTGCTCTCCCCCCCGAACCAGGAAGTCAGACAAGGCCGGCCCAGGGCAGACGTCCGCCTGCAGGCAACTCGGGTTTTCGCCCCCGAACCCACTGGAGTCCAGGACCCGCTGCTTGAACCCCGCCATCCACTCGACAACCTCCGGATCGGTGAGGTCCTCCGCTTCGATGCTGACATCGAGCTGGCCGGAAACGCCCGTCGTCTCCTGCAACTCGTTCAGCCCCTCGACCGCCTTGATGTTCTGCGGCGCCAGCTCCCGAATGTCCGAAACGGTCTCGACCTGCGTGCCAGCCCCCCATCCCATGACGGCCAGTCCGATCGAAACCCCGACGACGGCAGCCGGATTCGCCAGAGCCACGGACAGCAAGCGATTCTCGGGCGGGTGGCTCGGGTGGGAGGTGCCGAGCATCCAGCGCAGGCGCCTCCCACCCGAGACAGGACCCGCCCGCCGGAGCACCAGCGTCCCTAGGCCCGTAGTAAGCGCCAGAGCAAACGCCACCGCGATCCCAAGGATCAGCACCCAACCGAACTCCCGCACCATCGGCACCGGAGAGAGCTGGAGCGCCAGGAACCCGGCGCCGGTCGCCAGGACCGCCGCGGCGATGGTCGGCCCACCCAATGCACCGGCCCTCTCGGCAGAACCCGTCTCGTCGAACCGCGCCTGGAACTGGATCGCATAGTCGACCGCCAACCCGATCAGGATCGGCAACGCCGCGATCGAAGCCATGGTTAGAGAGCCGCCGAGGAGCGCGAGCAGGCCAAAGGTGATGCCCGCGGCCATCAGCGCGATAGCCAGCGGCAGCAGCGGCCAGCGCGAGCGGAAGACCAGGAAGAGGACGAGCGCCATCACCGCAACGGCGATCGCGAAGAGGACGAGGAGGGCGTCCTTCAGCGCCCGGGAGACACCGTCGATCACGACCGGCGCGCCGGAGACCACGTAGCTGCCTCCTTCGAGCTCGAAGCAGGGAGCGGGTCGCCCTTTTTCTTTGCAGGCCCCCCGCGGGGTGGTGTCCGCAACCGCGGCTTCGATCAGCCCGATCGCCCGATGGCGATCGGGCTGGCTCAGATCCGGCCGCAGCCGGATCACGATCTGGGCCGATCGGGCGTTGGGAAAGAGATAGGCGAGCCGGGCCTTGGGCGTGCCTCGTGGGCGCGCGAGGTCGAAGATCACGGTGGCGACGAAGTCTTCGTTGGTGATGCTGGGGACGCTGGTGATCCCGTATTTGGTCGCAACCGCGAGCAGGTATTCGCGGAAGCGCTCGGCGGGAACGTTTTCGGCCAGCCGACGCAGCTGGTTGTCGATCTGAACCACCGACTCGTTGAGGAAGGTCGCGGGGCCGGTGAGGAACTGGACCGCCCCCATCTCGGCCAGCTCGGCGCAGGGACCCGGGATCGGCTCCGCCCCCTGCGGGACCTTGCCAGAGAGGCATCCCTCCAGCCGCAGCAACCTGAAGAGGTCGTCGGTGAGGAGAAGTTCCTGCAGTTCGCCCTTGACCAGCACGATTACCGGTTCTTCGCCGAACCGCTCGCGGACCTGCTGCGTCGCCTCGTAGGTGGGCGAGCCGGAACCGGCGAGGGTGTCGATTCCGGCATCGGTCGGCAGCCGGCTGGCCCCGACCGCGGCGGCGATCGCCAGCACCGCGGTCACGGCCAGGAGCGGCCGCGCGTACTTCGTCGCCCAGGCGGCGACCCGCCCGAACCAGGTGGCGAGGTCCAAGCTCAGTCCATCGAGAGCGGCCCGCTGACGTCAGCGTTGAGGAACTGGCTGACGAACGGGTTGCTCGAGTCGAACAGTTCCTCTTTGGGGCCCGACTCGACGATCTTGCCGCTCCACAGCACGGCGATGAAGTCGGCGATCCGGCGCGCGGTGCCGAGGTCGTGGCTGATCACCAGGTAGCAGCCGCCGTTCTCGGCGTGGACCTCGCGGATCAGCTCGCATAGCAGCGCCGTCCGCACCGGGTCGAGGCCGGAGTCGGGCTCGTCGAACATCACGATCGCCGGGTCCAGCACCAGCGCCCGGGCGAAGCCGGCGCGCTTGCGCATCCCGCCGGAGAGCTCGTTCGGCATCTTGTAGGTGGCCTCGGTCAGGCCGACCTCTTTCAGCCGCCGGTTGACGATCTCGCCGATCTCTTCCTCGCTTTTGTCGGTGTGCTGCCGCAGCGGGAAGGCGACGTTGTCGTAGATGTTCATCGACCCGAACAGCGCGCCGTCCTGGAACAGCAGGCCGAACTTTTTCCGCACGTCGAAGAGTTCGTCGTCGGTCATGTTCGGGATCGACTCCCCGTGGACCAGCACGTCCCCGGAATCGGGGTAGAGCAGGCCGACGATGTGCTTGATCAGCACGCTCTTGCCGGTACCCGACGGGCCGAGCACCATCGATACCTGATCCTCCGGCAGCCCGAGGTTGAGCCCGTTGAGGATGCGGGCGCGGCCGAACTGCTTGACCAAGTCGATGATCTCGATCGCGTCCTCGCCGCCGTGGTCGCGCTTGATGCCGGTGTGGAATTTGTATGGATCGTGGTCGCGCGGATTGACCCCGGGGATGACGAAGTCGCGGCCCATCGTCGCTCCGTCCTCGCTTACGTAAGGGCCCTCGCTGGTAGCGCTCTGAGGGTGCCCGGGAGTGCTGTCGTCGGTGACCACCTCCGGCGGCGCTTCGGCGCTCGAGGTCGCCTCGTCCTGCAGGTCCTGTTCTTCTTCGCGCTGCTCTTCGGCTTCGCCGAAACGCTTCTCTTCTTCGATCGACACCTTCAGCCTCCTATCGGCGCGCGTGGGTTGGCTCCCCAGAAGACCAGGGTTCCGAGCATCCCGATGATGTGAACCAAAACGATGTTGAGGACCATCGACTTCGCAGTCGCGGTCCCAACCCCGACGGGCCCGCCGCCGGCGGTGTACCCGTAATAGCAGCCGACCAGCACGATCGCCGTGGCCATGACCATGCCCTTGATCAAGCTGAAGATCAGGTCGGGTGGGTTCTGGAACATCCAGAAGATCAGCAGGTAGCCGCCCGAGGAGACGTCGCCGATCTGCTCGACGACGGCCAGGTAGCTGGCCAGGTACATGATCCCGATCCCGACCAGGTACATGAACGGGAAGGAGATCCAGGCCGCGAGCAGGCGGGTCGCACAGAGGAAGGTGACCGGCGGCACCCCCATCACCTCGAGCGCGTCGATCTCGTCGGAGATCCGCATCGCCCCGAGCTCGGCGACGATCCCGGTCCCGACCTTGGCCGCGAGCATGTAGCCGAAGGCGTAGGGCATGATCTCGCGCAGGTCGCACCAGGCGGAGAAGACGCCGGCGTAG
>DATEOT010000004.1:0-8347 GCA_035273795.1 Solirubrobacterales bacterium
GCCAGGCGAAGAGCCGCGACTTCGCCCGCGGGGGCCTGGGGACGTACGGCGGCGGCACCCTGCGGACCGCCATCTGAGTGCCGTCGGTCCGCAGGGTCGTCGAGGCGGTGTTGCCGGCGGCGTCGGCGGCGTCGGCGCGAAAGACGAAGGTCCCGAATCCGAGCTCCGGCATCGGCGCGACGAGGTGCGCGCGATCGGGGCTCCCGCCTCCCACCAGCTTGGTCGGCAGCTCGGTCCACGCCTCCGCGTCCACCCGCCGGTAGAGGAGCTGGCCGGATGCCGGCCCGGAGTGGAGATCGGTGACGTCCGCCTTCAGCTGGGTCTCCGGCGCCTCCGCCGAGAACCCGACGCCGGGTCGGAGATCGTCGAAGCGAAGCGGCACCGTCACCGCCGAGGACGGCGCCTCGTTCCCAGCCTCGTCGCGCAGCCACAGCTGCAGCGAGTAGGAGCCCGCGGCGGGCACCGAGAGATCCGGCAGGCTCGTGCGGTTGCGGCCGCCGGCCCAGCGCACGCCGGTGTCGAAGCCCTGGCTGCCGACGATCCGCCAGGCCGCCCCGGCAATCGGGCTTGCCTGCCCCTGGTCCGGGTTCTCCCAGCGGAGATCGAAGTCGTTTACGCGGCGCCACCCCTCGGCTCCAGCCAGGGCCGCCGCCCGCGGGTGCACGGGGGGATGGTTGTCGACGAGGAACCAGTTGGGGCCGGTGCAGAGGCCGTTGCCCGCGAAGTCGGCGGTGCAGTGGGAGACGTGGTGAGGACCGTCGGTGAGGGAGGCCGTGTCGATCCAGTGGGTGGTGGAGACGTGGGTGAGGCAGGGGCGCATCCGAGTGGCGCGCCACTCGCCGCCGATCAGGACCTTCTCGCAGGGGTACTCGCTGACCTCGACCCGCTTGCCGTCGACGAAGGTCTCCCCGAAGCGGACGCCGGCGCCGCCGTCGATGCCGCCGACCACCACGTGCTCGGTGCCGCGGCGCCAGCCTCCGGTAAGCAGGATCCCGCCGACCGGAAGAACCTGGGGCTGGAGGTCGTCCTGGACCGTGAGCGTCAGCGCCCGCAGGCCCGACCACGATCCCGGCTCCAGTGAGCACCACTTGCTCTCCGCGCGGGCGCAGAGCAGGCGGTCCTCGAAAGCGGGAACCGGCGAGTTGAAGCCGATCGTGAAATTGCGAAGGCTCGCGTCGGTACCGGCGGCGGTCAGCGAGGGGGCGAAGGCGCCGGAGGCGCCGACCGCGCCCAGCCGCTGCTCCATCCCGTCGTGGAGAACGTGCCACCAGGTGCCGCGGACCTGGGTGATGCCCGTGCTGGGCGGAGCCACCCAGCGCCAGCGGGCGAAGCGGTTGCCGGTGACGGTCCCCTGGCCGGCGCGGGTGAAGCTCTTGAGGTGGGCGCCGTCGAAGGGGTCGGCGCCGTGCGGCGTGACGCAGTAGGCGTCGGGACGGAACTTGGCTCCGCCGGTGGTGTCGGCCCAATCGGCGTCGGCGCCTACGTACCAGCCGCACTGGGCGACGGCGTATTTGCCCGCGTCCGCCTTCGACGCCCCCAGCAGCAGCACGCTCAGCGCCAGCAGCGCTCCCAGCGCGACGATCCTCACCAATCCGTACCTCGTGCCCGACATCGGTCCTCCTTCGCTCGACTGCGGTGTGCAGGACCAAGGTCGGAGCGGGACCGAACTCTCCCCCCTCGCCTCTCCCGAACCAGCGCCTTTGCGAGAATCGGATGCAATGTCTCTTCCGACGCAGGACCAGATAACCGAGAAGCTGCGTGCCGTCATCGACCCTGAGCTGCGGCGCTCCATCGTCGAGCTGGGCATGGTCCGCTCGATCGAGGTCAAGGAGAGCGGTCGCGTCGAGGTCGTCGTCTCGCTGACCACCGCCGGCTGCCCTATCCGCTCGCACTTCGAACAGGCCGTCGCCCAGAACGTCTCCCAGCTGGAAGGCGTGACCGAGGTCGCGGTCGGCTTCGACGTCCTCTCCGACGAGGAGAAAGGCAACCTCCAACAGACGCTCGGCCGCAACAAGCTGCCGCAGGGCGCGCTGGCGAAGGTGAAGAACGTGATCTGCGTCTCCTCCGGCAAGGGCGGGGTGGGCAAGTCGACGATGACCGCCAACCTGGCCGCGGCGCTGACCGCCGAAGGCCACCCTGCGGGCGCGCTCGACTGCGACGTCTACGGCTACTCGATCCCGCGCATGCTCGGCGTCAACCGCAAACCGGAGGTGAACGGGGAGCGGAAGATCCTGCCGCTGGACTCGCCCAGCGGGGTGAAAGTGATGTCGATCGGCTTCTTCGTCGAGGACAATTCGGCGGTCGTCTGGCGCGGTCCGATGCTGCACAAGGCGATCCAGCAGTTCCTCGAGGACGTGGCCTGGGATGAGCTCGAGTACCTGCTGCTGGACCTGCCGCCGGGAACGGGCGACGTCTCGATGACCCTCGCCCAGTTGCTGCCGCAGGCGAAATTCGTGGTCGTGACGACCCCGCAGCCGGCGGCGCAGTCGGTCGCCCACCGCGGTGCCCAGATGGCGAAGAAGTTCGATCTCGAGATCCTCGGCGTGATCGAGAACATGTCCGGCTTCACCACCCCGGACGGGGAGCGCTTCACGATCTTCGGCGAGGGCGGTGGTCAACTCCTCTCCGACGAACTCGACGTGCCCCTGCTGGGCAAGGTGCCGCTCTCCGAGCCGCTGCGCGAGCACGCCGACGGCGGCTCGCCACTGGTGACCGCCGAGCCCGACGCGCCCGCCTCGCAGGCGATCCGGCAGGCGGCGCGCGGGATCGTCGCCGCGACGCCGCAGGAGTTGCCGGTGCTGCAGTCGACGCCGTCCCCGGCGGAAGCGCCGCCGGTGGGGGGAACGCCGCTGCCGGTCGTCCAGTAGCGCCTCCGTGACGAAGCGCACAGTGGGCGGCGAAACTTCCGCCATCCTGCAACGTTAAGGTCTGCACATAAACGCCTAATCCTCGGCTCAGAGAGCCGGGGAGCGGGGGAACCAAGTTCCTGGGGCGAGCCCACCCACCGGGTGGGGGCGCAGGCTCCTTCAGCGCCAGCCCGTCAGCTAACCCCGCCGGCCGACGAAGGAGGAGTGGATGACGAACGCCCCTGGGGCGGCCCGAAGAACGCCCGCCCTGCGCAACTCCATAGCTGTTCTGGCCCTGGCAGCGGCCGTACTACTGCTGCCCGCGAAGGCGAAAGCCGAAACCCCCGGCGGGGTCACCCCGACCAAGCCGGAGCTGACGACTCCGACCGGCCCGCCCGGCAAGGCGATGCTGGTCAACGGCCGGGCGATCCCGCCGGCGAACGCCCCCGCGGCGGTGAAAAAGGTGATCGCCGCGGCGAACAAGATCCGCACCAAGCCCTACGTCTACGGCGGCGGCCATGGCCGCTGGTGGGACCGCGGGTACGACTGCTCGGGCGCGGTCAGCTTCGCCCTCCGCGGCGCCGGCCTGATCGACACCCCGATGCCCTCCGGCTCCCTGGCGGGCTGGGGCAGCGCCGGCAAGGGCAGCTGGATCACCGTTTACGCCAACGGCGGCCACGCCTACGCCATCATCGCCGGCCTCCGCTGGGACACCGCCGGAGTAACCACCGGCACCGGCCCAAGGTGGCACAAATCCCTAAGAGCAGCCGCGAGTGGGCCTTTCGTAGCTCGCCACCCCGACGGGTACTAGCCAGCTAAAGAACGCAAGGAGTCGAAAGGGGGCGGGGAGTCCCTCTCCAGACACTCAACCTCGAGCTATTGGGGAGAGGTGTCTGGAGAGGGACTCCCCGCCCCCTCCCCTACTACGCAGCCTGGTTCTTGAAGTAGTTCGCGTTGATCTCGGCGAATTTGGCCCACTCCGCCGGCAGCTGATCCTCGGCGAAGCAGGCGTCCACCGGGCAGGCCTCGACGCAGGCGTCGCAGTCGATGCACTCGTCGGGATCGATGTAGAGCTGCTCGACGTTGTCGTAATCGGCCTCGTCAGGCGTCGGGTGGATGCAGTCGACGGGGCAAACCTCGACGCACGAGTTGTCCTTCTGGCCTATGCACGGCTCGGCGATCACGTAGGTCATTCGGGCAGTTCTCCTAGCTCGTATTTCGGGGTGCCTGCCGGGGGCCCCGGCCAAGCGCGAGCGCACATTTTAGGGATGATGCGGAGATGCTGCTGTTGACGGGGGCGACTGGAAGCATTGGTTCGCGGCTATTGCCGCTGCTGCTGGAGCAGGGCGAAGAGGTCCGCTGCCTGGTCCGGGAGCCGCGGAAACTGGGGTCGCGGCGGGTCGACGTGCAGATCGCGCTCGGGGATCTCGGCGAGATGTCGGACCCCTACCTGGTGCGCCAGGCGCTGCGGGGGGTCGACACCGTGATCCACCTGGCGGCGTCGATCCGGGATCAGCCGCCGAAGCGGATCGAGGAGCTGAACGGGCTGGCGACGGTGCGGCTGCTGCGGGCGGCGGAGCGCAGCGGGGTCGGGAGCTTCCACTTCTTCAGCGCGATGGACGCCCAGGCGGCGCAGCGGACGCGGTTCTTCCGGGCGAAGTGGCTGGCCGAGGAGGCGGTCCTCTCCTCGCCGCTGCGGACGACCGTCTTCGCTCCCTCAATCGTCTACGACCACAGCGACCCCTGGATCACGCTGCTGCGCCGCTTCTCCTTCCTGCCGGTGCTGCCGGTCTCGGGTGAGGGTCAGGCGCGGTTCCAGCCGATTTGGGCGGCGGACGTGGCTCGTTGCGTGGTCGGCGCGCTGGACCTCGAGGCACGTGCGGAGGAGAGCACCAGCCGCTACGAGCTGGCGGGTCCGGAGACGCTCACCTACGACCAGATGTCGGACCTCGTCAGCCGCATCGCCGGCCGGCCGCGGCCGCTGGTGCACGTGCCGTTGCCGCTGGTTCGCGCCGGCCTGATCGCGCTGCGCTCTTTCTTCGGCGAGGCCGTGTTCGCTACTTGGGAGGAGGCCGAGCTGATGGAGGTCTCGATGGCAAGCGAGCGGGGGCCGGCCGACGCGCAGGCACTCGGGGTCGAACCGCGAAGGATGAGCGATGTACTGGAGAGCACTTAGAAGACTGCTGTTGGCGGTGGCCTGCGTGGCGGCGCTATGGGCTCCCGCGCAGGCGGCGGCGCTCTCGCTGGTGCCGCCGAAGGGGAACGTCTTCCTCGGCGTCAGCGACCGCGGGACGACGGCCGAGTTCAACGAATACGCCGCCTTCACGGCCAAGCACCCGGCGCTGCTGGAGACCTTCCATCCCTGGGGCAACAGCCTCAACGCCGCCTACGAACGCTGGCGGGAAACGGCGACGCGGCCGATCCTCCACATCTCCACCGCCGACGACCAGACCCTGGCGGAGCTGATCACCCCGGCCCAGATCGCCCTCGGGGTCGGCGACGACTACCTGCTGCAGCTGAACGACTTCTTCGCCCGGACCGGGCTGCCGGCCTACATCCGCCCGCTGGGGGAGCCGAACCGCTGCCTCAACGTCTGGTCGGCCGTCAACTGCGACGGCTCGCAGAAAGGCGGCGAACACACCACCGGCTGGTACAAGCAGGCCTTCCGCCGCATCGTCGCGATCGTCCGCGGCGGCCAGACCCTGGAAGGGGTCAACGCGACCCTGGCGGAAATCGGGCTGCCTCCGGTGAGCCGGACCAAAGGCCCGCCGCCGCCGGCGCTCCCGGCGGCACCCATCAGCATCATCTGGAGCCCGCTCCCCGGCGGCTCCCCGCGGGTCAAAGGCAACTTCCCCGGCAACTACTGGCCCGGCCGGCGCTGGGTGGATTGGGTCGGGACCGACTTCTACTCCAACTATCCGGTCTGGAAGGACCTCAACCGCTTCTACAACGGCAAGCAGTGGAAGGGCAAGCCGGTCGCGATCACCGAGTGGGCGGTGGCCGGTGCGGACGACCCGCGCTGGACCAAGCAGGTGATCGCCTGGACCGTCAAGCACCCCCGCGTGCGGATGCTCGTCTACTACGTCGGCTTCGGCCCCGGCAACCCCTACGACCTCAACCTCTACCCCCGCACCGCGAACACCCTGCGCCTGAAGATCCGCCGCGCCAACTTCCTCTCCTACGCCGACTACAACGCCAGCCTCTTCCCCCCGCTCCCCGAGAAACCGCGGAAAAAATAAGCCCCTCCCTCCCGCCGACGGGACGATTTCCGGATACATAGGTCGGTTTTCGTCCCGTCAGCGGGGGTGGTTGCGGGAGAGGAGGGTGCGGACGGTGGCGACCAGCGCCTCGGGCTCGTCGAGCACCTGCCGCCAAGTGCAGCGGATCACGGTCCAACCAGCCGCAGTGAGCAGTTGATCTCGGCGGCGATCCTTCTCGAATGCGGCGACGGTGCCGTGCACACGGCGACTGTCGGCTTCGACGATCAACCGGGCGTCGCGCCATATGAAGTCGGGCATCACCGAGATGCCATCGACGGCGAGGTGGCCGTTCACCTCTGGCGGCCGGAGCCCGTACCTTCGGCAGAGATCGAGGAAGCGGGCCTCCAGCTCGCGGCGGGTTAGCTGTTCGCGTGGATCGTGGAGCGCGATCGCCAATCTCAACCGCCGGACCCCTCGGCGTCCCTTACTCCTTCTCAGTAGCTCCTCTACTTCCGTGAGATCGAACTTTCGTTCCACTTCGGCCTGGGTGATCGCGTGGCGGAGCCCGCGATCCTTCGACCCTGCGAGATCGAGCAGCGTGCGGGCGACGCTCGTGCACGGAACGCCGTTCACCGTCACCCGGTCCGCATTAGCGAGCGTCCCGTCGCGATGCGCAGCTAGTCCTGCCGGCGATCTGCCCCGACGATTCGGGGCGATGACGTGCGTGCGACTGCTCAGTTCTCCCAACAGGCCGTGCAAGACCGCCGCAGAACGATGCGAGAGCACCGCGTCAGGACCGCACGCCAGAACGGCCGCAAGCAGATGCCCGTTCCTGGGAAGGACCTGGTGCCCAACCATGTAGACCCCCTGCTGAACGCGGTGCAGCTTTCCAGCCTTGGCTCGCTTCCTCGCCAACTCCTCGTCAAGCTCGGGCAGTTGCCAGAGAGCCACTAAGCCGTACTGGCGCGTAGCCAACTCCGCCATCCGCCGGTCAAAAGAGGGTCGACCCTCCCGCCGACGGGACGATTTCCGGATACATAGGGCGGTTTTCGTCCCGTCGGCATCTTGGGGGGCGGGCGGGTTCATGCGCCTCGGAGCCTCGACGGCTGGAGCGCGCGTGGGGTGCGCGTTTTGTGCCGCTTATGGGGCGGAAGGCGCTCTAGGCTGTGAATTCCTTCCGACACACAAAGAGAGGCCCGGTTGCCCGGGCCTCTCGAAACTGCTCCCCGTTGGGGGTGGGCTACATCATGCCGCCCATGCCACCCATGTCGGGCATGCCGCCACCTCCGCCGCCGTTCTCCTCCGGCGGTTCGGCGATGATCGCCTCGGTAACGAGGATGTTCTTCGCGATCGAGGCCGCGTTCTCCAGAGCGGAGCGGGTGACCTTGGTCGGGTCGATGACGCCGGCCTTGATCAGGTCGCCGTACTCGCCGCTCGCCGCGTTCAGGCCTTCGCCCTCCTTCAGCTCGCGGACCTTGTTGACCACGACCGAGCCCTCGAGACCCGAGTTCTCGGCGATCTGCCGCACCGGCTCCTCCAGCGAGCGGTGGATGATCCGGGCACCGGTGACCTCGTCCGGCTCGTCCAGCTTCTCCGGATCGAGGCCGGCCTGGGCGTTCAGCAGGGCCACGCCGCCACCCGGCACGACGCCCTCCTCGAGCGCAGCGCGGGTCGCCTGCAGCGCGTCCTCGACGCGGTGCTTTTTCTCCTTCATCTCGGTCTCGGTTGCGGCACCGACCTTGACGACGGCAACGCCTCCGGCGAGCTTGGCGAGGCGCTCCTGGAGCTTCTCGCGGTCGAAGTCGGAGTCGGTGTTCTCGACCTCGTTTTTGATCTGGGTGATGCGGCCCTTGATGTCGGCGGCGTCACCGGCACCGTCGATGATCGTCGTGTTGTCTTTGGCGACGACGACGCGGCGGGCTTTGCCGAGCTGGGCGAGCTGGGTGTTCTCCAGTTTCAGACCCATCTCCTCGGTGATCACCTCGCCGCCGGTGAGGATCGCGATGTCCTCAAGCATCCGCTTGCGGCGGTCGCCGAAGCCCGGGGCTTTGACGGCGACGCCGGTGAAGGTGCCGCGGAGCTTGTTCACGACCAGGGTCGCGAGGCACTCGCCCTCGACGTCCTCAGCCACGATCAGCAGCGGTTTCCCACCCTGCATCACCTGCTCGAGCACCGGCAGGATGTCCCGCACGGAGCCGATTTTCTGGTTGGCGATGATGATGTAGGGCTCGTCCAGCACCGCCTCCATGCGGTCCTGGTCGGTGACCATGTACGGCGAGATGTAGCCCTTGTCGAACTGCA
>DATEOT010000005.1:0-19963 GCA_035273795.1 Solirubrobacterales bacterium
GCCGCGCAAGCGCGGCGCCTTCTCCCGCTTCGTCCGCTTCGTCCTCGCCCTGGTGGCGCTGGTCCTGGTCGCCGGCGTCGTCGCCGCGGCCGTGATCTTCACGACGGACAAAGCCGCCGGCGTCAAGGTCTCCAAGGTGGCCGGCGACACCGTCGACACGGTGGTCGAAGAAGTCAAAGAACTGCTGCGCGACAACACCGAATAGCCCCGGGACCGAATTCAGCGGGCGCTGAAAAAAGGCCCCTATGGGGGCCAAAATTCAGCATTCGCTGAATTTGTCGGCGGCCCAGGGGGACGCGCCAGCGAGGACTGCGGAGCGGTAGGCGTCGAAGCGGCCGGCCTCGATCGCCTGCCTCGCGTGGGTGGTCAGCTCGCGCATGTAGGTGAGGTTGTGGAGGACGATGAGGCGGACCGCGGTCAGCTCCTCGGCGCGCGAGAGGTAGCTGAGGTAGTCCCGGTCGTGGCGCTGGCAGGCGGGGCAGGGGCAGCCCTCGACCAGCGGCTCGCGGTTGCCGACCCACCTGCCCTTGCGCATGTCGAGACGCCAGCGGGTCTCCGGGCTGGGGGCCAGGGCGACGCCGTGACGGGCGAGGCGGGTAGGCACTGCGCAGTCGAAGACGTCGAGGCCGAGCGCGACGCCGCCGAGCAGGTCGTCCACCTCTCCGATCCCCAGCAGGTGCTTCGGCGCCTTCTCGGGAAGCAGTGGGGCCGTCAGCCCCAGCACCCCGGCCATCTCCTCCTTGTCGCGGCCGAGGGTGCCGCCGATCGCCAGGCCGTCCACCCCCGCCTCGGCGACGGCTTGCGCCGATTCCCGTCGCAGGTCCTCGTGGGTACCGCCCTGGACGATGCCGAAGACCGCCTGGCGCTCCGGCCCCTCGCGCTCGTGCCAGGCGAGGCAGCGGTCGAGCCAGCGGTGGGTGCGCTCGGTCGAGCGGGCGGTGTACTCGCGGTCGGCGTGGAAGGGCGTGCACTCGTCGAAGACGAGTGCGATGTCGGAGCCGAGCGCCGCCTGCACGCTCATCGAGACCTCGGGCGAGATGAAGAGGTCGGAGCCGTCGCGCGGCGACTGGAAGCGGGCGCCCTCCTCGGTGATCTCGACCTTCGAGCCATGGCCGCCGGAACGTCCGCTTCCCTTGACCTCGCTGGCGACGCCGCCGTGGGCGAGCGAGAAGACCTGGAAGCCGCCGGAGTCGGTGATCAGCGCCCGCTCCCAGCCCATGAACCCGTGCAGGCCGCCCGCGGCCGCGATCCGCTCCGGGCCCGGCGAGACGAAGAGGTGGTACGTGTTGCCGAGGATCAGCTGGTAGCCGAGGTCGGCCACCTCGGCCGACTCCAGCCCCCGCACCGTCCCCTTCGTCGCCAGCGGGATGAAGGCCGGCGTCTCGATCGGCCCGTGGGCGGTGTGGATGACGCCCGCGCGGGCGGCCCCATCGCGGGCCTCGATCTCGAAGCGGAGCCTCTCGGGAGCGGTCCTCACTCGACCAGTGAGCGGCCGGTCATCGCCTCCGGCTGGGGGATGCCGAGGAGGTCGAGGGCCGTGGGGGCTACGTCGGCGAGGATGCCGTCGCGGAGGGCGATCCCCGGAGTGGTGACGATCAGGGGGACCGGGTTGAGCGAGTGGGCGGTGTTGGGGGAGCCGTCGGGCTCGAGCATGTGGTCGCAGTTGCCGTGGTCGGCGGTGACGATGCAGGTGCCGCCCTTGGCGGTGACCGCCTCGACGACCTTGCCCAGCTCCGCGTCCACCGCTTCCACTGCCTTGACAGCCGCAGGGATGACGCCCGTGTGTCCGACCATGTCGGGATTGGCGAAATTGATGATCCCGAAGCGATAGCTGCCGGCGCCCCAGCGGGAGACGAAGGACTCGGCCGCGGCCGCGGCACTCATCTCCGGCTTGTGGTCGTAGGTGGGGACGTCGCGCGGAGACTCGACCAGGCAGTGCTCTTCCCCCGCCAGCTCCTGCTCGCGGCCGCCGTTGAAGAAGTAGGTGACGTGCGCGTACTTCTCGGTCTCGGCGACGTGGAGCTGACCGGCGCCGGCGTCGGCGATCGTTTCCGCCAGCGTCGTCTGGGGGCGCTGCTCGGGGAAGGCGACGGGATAGGGCCAGCCCTTGCGGTACTCGGTCATCGTCGTCAGGTCGAGCGGCGCGGCGCCGGCGCGGGAGAACTCGTCGAACCCCGGCTCAGCGAGGGCGCGGCTCATCTGCCGCGCGCGGTCGGGACGGAAGTTGACGAAGATCGCGACGTCGCCGTCGGCGGCGCCGTCGTAGTCGCCGATCACCGTCGGCTTGACGAACTCGTCGGTCTCCTCCCGCTCGTAGGACTCGGCGATCGCCGCGGCGGAGCTGGGCGCGCGCAGGCCCTCGGCGTGGACGATCGCGTCGTAGGCGAGCTTGGTCCGCTCCCAGCGGGTGTCTCGATCCATCGCGTAGTAGCGACCGCTGACGGTGCCGACGCGACCGGCCGCGCGCAGCCACCGCTCCAGCTCCTCGAGGTACCCCCTGCCGCCGTGCGGGAGCGTGTCGCGGCCGTCGGTGAAGGCGTGGAAGACGACGTCGGGGACGCCTTCCTGGGAGGCGAGCTCGATCGCCGCCTCGATGTGCTCCCAACCGGAGTGGACGCCGCCGTCGGAGACGAGCCCGAGCAGGTGCAGGCGGCCGCGCGGACTGTTGCGAGCGCGCTCGCAGGCCGCCAGCAGCGCCTCGTTGTCGAAGAAGCTGCCGTCGGCGACGGCGTCGTCGATCCGCGCCAGGTCCTGCTTGACGATCGCGCCGGCGCCGAGGTTCAAGTGGCCGACCTCGGAGTTGCCCATCTGCCCCTTGGGCAGGCCGACGTCGGGGCCCTGGGCGGAGAGCTGAGTGTGCGGAAACTCGCTCCAGAGGCGGTCGAAGACCGGAGTCTCGGCGAGCGAGATCGCGTTGCCCGGCCCCGGATCGGCCAGCCCCCAGCCGTCGAGGATGATCAGGGCGAGGGAGGGAACCAGCGGAGACATCTGCTCAGCCAGCGGCCTCGACTATTGCCGCGAAGTCCTCGGCGTCCAGCGATGCGCCGCCGACCAGGGCGCCGTCGACGTCCGGCAGCGAGAGCAGCTCGGCGGCGTTGGCGGGCTTGACCGAGCCGCCGTAGAGGATCCGCACCTTGTCGGCGGCACCGCCGCGCGCGCGCAGCACGTCGCGGATGAAGGCGCAGGCCTCCTGCGCCTGCTCAGCCGTGGCGGTGCGGCCGGTTCCGATCGCCCAGATCGGCTCGTAGGCGACGACGACGTTCTCGATCTGACCCGCCTCGATGCCGCCTAGGTCGGCCTGCAGCTGGCGCTCCAGCACTTCCTCGGTCTCGCCGGCGTCGCGCGCCTCCTCGCTCTCCCCCACGCAGAGAATCGGCTCGAGGTCGGCCGCAAGCGCGGCGGGCACCTTGTGGGCCAGCGCCTCGTCGGTCTCGTTGAAGTACTGGCGGCGCTCGGAGTGCCCGAGGACGACCGCCTCGACGTCGAGCTCGACCAGCATCGGCGCCGAGACCTCGCCGGTGAAGGCACCCGAGTCCTCCTCGTGCATGTTCTGGGCGGCGACCTTGACCGCGGTCCCGTAGCGCCGCTCGACCACCGCGGTCAGCGCCGTGAACGGCGCGCAGATGACGACGTCGCTCTGCGTCGCGGCGATCCGCGGCAATAGCGCATCGACGAATTCCGCCGCCTCGGCGACGGTCTTGTGCATCTTCCAGTTGGCGGCGATGTACGGGGTGCGCTCAGGCATTCGCGGTCTCCTCCTCGGCGTCGAGCAGGGCCTCGACGCCCGGCAGTTCCTTTCCCTCCAACAACTCCAGCGAAGCTCCGCCTCCGGTCGAGACCCAGTTGACCTGGTCCTCGAGGCCAAACTGGTTCAGGGCCGCGACCGAGTCACCGCCTCCGACGACGGTGGTTCCCGGCGCCGCGGCGACCGCTTCGGCGACCGTGCGGGTTCCCCCGGCGAACGCCTCCAGCTCGAAAGCGCCCATCGGACCGTTCCAGAGGACGGTCCCGGCCGCGGAGATCGCCTGCGCGTAGGACTGTGCCGAGCGGGGGCCGATGTCGAGGCCCATCCAGCCCTCCGGCACCTCCACCCCGTCGCTCTCCCTGCGCTCGGTCTCGGCCGAGAACTCGCGCCCGAGCACGAGGTCGACCGGGAGCGAGAGCTCGCAGTCGGACCCCTCGGCCCGCTCCAGCGCCTCCTTGGCCAGCTCGACACCCTCGACCAGCGAGTTGCCGGTCTCGATTCCCTGCGCCTCGAAGAACCCGAAGCACATCGCGCCGCCGATCAGGATCCGGTCGGCGACCTCGAGGAAGCGATCGATCACGCCGACCTTGTCGGAGACCTTGGCGCCGCCGAGGACCACGACCAGCGGCCGCTCGGGCGACTCGACCACCTTGGTCAGCTCGGTTACCTCCTTCTCCAGCAGCAGCCCGGCGTAGGCGGGCAGGTGGTCGGCGACCCCGGCGGTGCTGGCGTGGGCGCGGTGAGCGGCGCCGAAGGCGTCGTTGACGTAGACGTCGGCGAGCTGAGCGAGGTTTTCGGCCAGGCGCGGGTCGTTCTTCGTCTCCCCCGGCTCGAAGCGGATGTTCTCCAGCAGCAGCACGTCGCCGGGACCGAGGGCGCCACAGGTGAGGTCGACGTCGCCCTCGATCATCCCGGGGGCCATCTTCACCTCGGTCCCGAGCAGCTCGCCGAGCCGCTTCGCCACCGGCGCCAGCGAGAGCGCCGGGTCCTTCTCGCCCTTCGGCCGGCCGAGATGCGCCGTCAGGATCAGCGCCGCGCCCCGTTCGCGCAGCAGTTCGATCGTCGGCAGCGCCGCCCGGATCCGGGTGTCGTCGCTGACCTCGCCATCGGCGAGCGGGACGTTGAAGTCCACTCGGACGAGGACGCGCCGGCCCTTGACCTGCGCGTCCCGGACGCTCGCCTTGGCGAAGGCCATCAGCCGACCGACCGTGCAGTCAGGACGGCAGGACCTTGCCGGCCAGCTCGACGCAGCGGTTGGAGTAGCCCCACTCGTTGTCGTACCAGCTGACCGCCTTGACCAGCTTGCCGTCGCCGATCACCATCGTCTGGGCGGCGTCGAAGATCGACGAGTGCGGGTCGCCGACGATGTCGGTGGAGACGATCGGGTCCTCCGTGTAGGCGAGGATCCCCTTCATCGGCCCCTCGGCCGCCGCCTTGACGGCGGCGTTGACCTGGTCGGCGTCGACCGCGTTCGGGGTCGTGAAGGTGAGGTCGACGACGGAGCCGGTCGGCACCGGCGCCCGCATCGCGAACCCGTTCAGCTTGCCGTTCAGCTCCGGCAGCACCAGGCCGACCGCCTTGGCGGCCCCGGTCGTGGTCGGGATCAGGTTGAGGGCGGCGGCCCGCGCCCGGCGCAGGTCCTTGTGCGGCATGTCCTGCAGGCGCTGGTCGGCGGTGTAGGCGTGGATCGTCGTCATCAGGCCCTGCTCGATGCCGAAGGTGTCGTTGAGCACTTTCGCCAGCGGCGCCAGGCAGTTGGTCGTGCAGGAGGCGTTGGAGATGACGTCGTGGTTCTCGGGGTCGTAGTCGGAGTCGAAGTTGACGCCGAGGGCGACGGTCACGTCCGGCTCCTTGGCCGGGGCCGAGATGATCACCTTCTTCGCGCCGGCATCCAGGTGCTTGGCGGCGTCGGCGCGGGCCGTGAAGAAGCCGGTCGACTCGATCACGACGTCGACCCCGAGGTCGCCCCAGGGAAGCTGAGCGGGATCGCGCTCGGAGAGGACCTTGAGCTCGTCGCCGTCGACCGTGATCGAGTTGTCGCCGGAGCTGGAGACCTCACCCGGGTAGCGGCCGAGGATCGAGTCGTACTTGAGCAGGTGGGTCATCGTGGCCGTATCGACGAGGTCGTTGACGGCGACGAAGTCGATGTCCGCGTTAACTGCCTTGGCGGCGCGGAAGACGTTGCGCCCGATACGGCCGAAACCGTTGATGCCGACCTTCACAGCCATGAACTCATTCCTCCTGGATTTCGTGTGGGGAAGCCGATCCTATGGACTCGGCACTGCGGGCTCCGCTAGTCGGAGCCGATGGTGATCTCGATCTCGTACCCGTCGGGGTCCTTGAGAAAGGCGGAGTAGGAACCGGAGCCGTGCGAACGCTGCTCGCCCGGGTCGCTGACGCTGATACCGCCCGCTTTCACCCCGTTCTCCCAGGCCGCCTTGACCGCGACTATTCCCAGCGCCGAGAAGCTCAAGAGACCGAAGCCGGGCTGGGGGTCGTGCTTGCCGGAGACGAAGAAGACGGGTTTGGCGATGCCCCAGCCGATCGTCTGGTCCTGCTCGAAATGCCGCCGCCAACCCAGGGGGGCCAGCATCGAGTCGTAGAAGGCGGCGCTGCGGTCGAGGTCGCCAACCTCCAGGAGGACATGGTGGAGCATTGAGAGATGGAGGCTATCGGGGCGCTGCCCCGGAAAGTCGGCCGCTCACCCTGAACGCGGAGTCCAGCGGAAGAAGCGGATCGCCAGCAGCAGGCCGGCGACGCCCCAGATCGCGACCACGGCGAGGTTGCCCCAGTCGAGGCCGGAACCGCCGCCCGGCAGGTAGGCGGTGAAGAAGGCCTGGAAGAAGTCGCGGATCGGGAAGTGGTTGGCGAACTCGATCACGCCGCTGGGGAGCTCGTCGTCGGGGATGAAGATGCCGGAGAGGAAGTAGAGCGGCAGCAGCAGCGCGTTGACGATCGGCGCGGCGGCGTCCTGGGAGGGGATGAGGGCGGTGAGGGCGATCCCGAGGCAGCTGAAGGCCGCGGCGCCGATCATCAGCGTGACCAGGATCGCCGGCAGTTCGCTCCAGGGAATCGACACGCCGTAGAGGACGCGGCCGAGCAGGGCGATCACGCCGAGCATCAGCAGCGCCACCACGATCGAGTTGCCGACCCGGCCGGCGATGAAGACCCAGGCCGGCATCGGGGTGCCGCGGCCGCGCTTGAGGCGGCCGTCCTCGCGGGCGATCACCAGCGACATCGCCAGGCTCTGCATCGTCGCCGAGATCACCGCCAGGGTGATGATCGCCGGCACGTAGTAGGCGGTGATCTCGATCCCGCCGTCGACCTCGATCGTCTGGCCGTCGAAGACGGTGGCGAAGATCAGCAGGAGGACGACCGGGAAGGCGACGGTGAAGAAGACGGCCGCCGGATTGCGCCAGAACGCCTTCTGGTCGTAGCGAAACTGGTGAAGGACCATGCTCATGCCCGCGGGGCCTCCTGCTCGACCCTGCCGTTGCTGCGATCGGTCAGCTCCAGGTAGACGTCCTCGAGGCTCGGCCGCCTCACTTCGAGGCCCTCCAGCGCGAAGCCCTGCGCCAGCGCTTTTCCGGTCAGCTCGTTGAGGGTCTCGACCGGCGTCGTCGTCGTCAGCGAGACCTCGCCCTCGGGGCCGCGGTAGGTGATCACGCTGGGCTGGCTGCCGCGGTCGCCGAGGTCCTCGGGCCTGCCGCGGGCGACCACCTCGCCGTCGGCGAGGATCGCCACCCGGTCGGCGAGGCGCTGGGCCTCGTCCATGTAGTGGGTGGTGAGGAAGACGGTCTTGCCGAGCTCGCGCAGGCCGGCGATCGTCTCCCAGGCCTGGCGCCTGGCCCCCGGGTCGAACCCGGTCGTCGGCTCGTCGAGGAAGAGCAGCTCCGGGTCGCCGACCAGCGCCATGCCGACGTCGAGCCGGCGCTGCTGGCCGCCGGAGAGCTTGCCGGTCCGCGCGTCGGCCTTCTCGGCGAGGCCGACCAGCTCGATCACCTCTCCCGCCGGCCGCGGGTTCGCGTAGTAGCCGGCGTAGAGGTCGAGCGACTCGCGCACGGTCAGGTAGGGGTCGAGCCGGCAGCTCTGCAGGACGATCCCGATCCGCTGGCGCCAGTCGCGCCGCGCCCGCTCCGGATCCTCGCCCAGCACCGACACCTCTCCCCCGCTCCGCTTGCGGTAGCCCTCGAGGATCTCGACCGTGGTCGTCTTGCCGGCTCCGTTCGGTCCCAGGAAGGCGAATATCTCCCCGCGGTTCACCTCGAGGTCGATCCCACGCACAGCTTCCGTCTCTCCGTAGCTCTTGCGCAGGCCGCTGACAGATATGACCGGCTCAGCCAAGGGGAAGTGATTCTAGGTTGGACGAGGTTCGGGGGAGTCCCGGAGGAGCCTCCCCAAATCGCGACGGAGGGACTCCCCCGAACCTCACCCCCTGGATATCCACCTCAGCCGAGGTCGACGTCTCGATGCTTGACGCGGACGATGACGTCCTCGCGTGACGCCAGGTCGCGTCGGATACGGTCGGCGACCGTGATCGAGCGGTGGCGGCCGCCGGTGCAGCCGACGGCGATCGTCAGGTGGCTCTTGCCCTCGGCGACGTAGGCGGGGACGAGGAACTCGAGCAGCGGCAGCAGGCGGCCGTAGAACTCGCCGGCCTGGGTCCCGGACTCGACGTAGTCGCGGACCTCCTGGTCCATGCCGGTCATCGGCCGCAGCTGGTCGTCGTAGTAGGGGTTGGGGAGGAAACGGACGTCGAGGGTGAGGTCGGCGTCGCGCGGCGGCCCGTTCTTGAAGCCGAAGGTGAGCAGGGTCAAGGCGAGCTTGCCGCCTTCTTTGCCCAGCAGCTCCTCGGCGATCTGGCGCCGCAGTTCCCCTCCGGTCAGGTCGCTGGTGTCGATCACCTTGTCGGCGCGCTCGCGCAGCGGCGCCAGCAACTCGCGCTCGGCCCGGATCCCCTCGACGATCCGCCCTTCCGGCGCCAGCGGATGGCGGCGGCGGGTCTCCTTGTAGCGGTCGAGCAGGGTCTCCTCGTCGGCCTCGAGGAAGAGGACCATCGGCGGCAGCCCTTCGGCCCGGAGGTCGGTCAGCACCTGCAGCAGCTCGTCGAAGTACTCGCCGCCGCGCACGTCGGAGACGACCGCGGCGCGCTCGACCCCGCTGCCCTCGTGGCGGAACAGCTCGCCCAGCCCGGCGATCATCCGCGGCGGCAGGTTGTCGACGCAGAAGTAGCCGCCGTCCTCGAAGGCGGCGATCGCCTCCGACTTGCCGGCTCCCGAGTGGCCGGTGATCACGACCAGCGTCACCCGCTTGGCGGCAGCGCCGTCGCGCCTGCCGTCCTGATCCAACTCCGTCTCCACCCGCTCCGCCATAAGGCTCCTCAGTTGGTCCTGTTGAGCTGCTCGTGTATCTCGCGGCCTACTTTGCCAGGCAGGCCGGGCACCGCCTCGAGCTCCTGGCGGGTGGCGGCGAGGAAACGCTCCGGCGTGCCGAAGTGTTGCAGCAGCGCCCGCTTCCGCGCCGGGCCCACGCCGGGCATGCCGTCGAGGACCGAGCCGGCCAGCATCCCGCGGTCGCGGCGGCCGCGGTGGTGGTCGATCGCGAACCGGTGTGCCTCGTCGCGCACCCGCTGCAGCAGCCGCGAGGCCTCCGAGTTGGCGGCGAGGTCGAGTGGCTCGGAGCGGCCGGGGACGTAGACCTCCTCCAGCCGCTTGGCGAGGCTGACGACGGTGACGCCGCGTTCGGTGAACGGCTGCAGCGCGCGGACCCCGGCCGCGAGTTGCCCCTTGCCGCCGTCGATCAGGATCAGCGAAGGGAGCGAGGCGAAGCTGGCGTCGCGCTTGCGGTCGTGCGGGGAGAGGTCGGCCTGTTCGAGGTAGCGGGCCATCCGCCGCCCCAGCACCTCCTCCATCGAGGCGAAGTCGTCGGGGCCGCCGTCGCCGACCCCGTTCTCGCGCAGGTCGCCGCGGACTTTGAAGCGGCGGTAGTCGGACTTCTTCGTCGCGCCCCCCTCGAAGACGACCATCGAGGCGACGGTGTGCTCGCCGCCGATCGTCGAGATGTCGAAGCCCTCGATCCGCACCGGCAGCTCCTCCATCCCCAGCGCCTGCGCCAACGCCGCCAGGCTCTCGACCCGGCGCGAGCGCCGGTGCTCGCGGCGCAGCCGGTCCTGGTCGAGGGCCAGCTGGGCGTTGCGCTCGGCCAGCTCGCGCAGCCGCCGTTTGTCGCCGCGCTCGGCGGCGCGCACCTCGACCGGCGCCCCCTTGCGCTCGCCCAGCGCCTCGGCCAGGACCTCCGCGCGGTCGCGCAGGTACGGGCCGACGATGATCGTCCGCGGCATCGAGGGGGAGGCGGCGTAGTACTGGGAGATGAACTCCTCGGCGACCTCGGCCGGCTCGCGTTCTCCCTCGTTTTCGAGGTAGAAGCTCTGCCGCTCGGCGAGGATCCCGTCGCGGACCTGGAAGACCTGGGCGTTGGCGTCCTGGCCCTCGACCGCGACCCCGATCAGGTCGGCGGTCCCCATCGTCACCCCGGCAACCCGCTGCCGCTCGAATAGCGAGCGGATCGCCTTCAGCCGGTCGCGGTGGATCGCCGCCCGCTCGAATTCCTGCGCCGCCGCCGCCGCCTTCATTTTCTCCTCCTCCTCGCGCTCGACCTGGCGGTAGCGGCCGGAGAGGAAGTCGACGATCGCCTCGACGTTGCGGCGGTACTCCTCCCGGGAGATGTACTCGACGCAGGGCGCCCCGCAGCGCTTGATGTAGTAGTCGAGACAGGGGCTGCCGGAGCGGCGGCCGGGCTCCTTCCCCTCGCAGGTGCGGAACTGGAACAGCTTGCCGAGCAGGTCGAGCGTCTCGCGCACCCGCTTGGCGCTGGAGAAGGGGCCGAAGTAGGCGCGGCCGGAGCGATGCTTCTCGCGGGTGAAGTAGACGCGCGGGTACTCCTCGTCGAGGCTGACCGCGACGTAGGGGTAGGACTTGTCGTCGCGGAGGCGGATGTTGAAGCGCGGCCGGTGGCGCTTGACGAAGCTCTGCTCGGTCAACAGCGCCTCCGCCTCGTTGGCGGTGACGAGGCTCTCGATGCGGTCGATGCGCGAGGTCAGACGGGTGTTGCCGCCGGAGAAGTGGGAGGAGATCCGTTTGCGGATCGAGCGCGCCTTGCCGACGTAGAGCAGCTCGCCGTCGCGGTCGTAGAAGAGGTAGACGCCGGGTTGGTCGGGCAGCGATTTCCGCTGCTGGGCGATCCGCTCGGCCCTGCTCAGGGCGCCGTTGTCCTTGCCTTTGGCCATCGAACTAAGGGTAGGCTGCTGGCCACTCGGCCAACCCCGCCAACGAGGAGAACCCATGAGTTCGGAGACCGTCAACCCGCCGCAGCTGAACACGATGCGAATCGAGATCGACGGGGAGATCGGCACCCTCACCCTCGACCGCCCGGACGCCTTCAACGCGATGAGCCCGGAAATGATCGGCGAGATGACCGTCGCCTTCGCCTGGCTGGCGGACCGCGCGCGCCTGCGGGGGCTGATCGTGACCGGCGCCGGCAAGGCCTTCTGCGCCGGCGGCGACGTCACCTGGTTCCGCAAAGGGGTCGAGTCGGGGGAGATCGACCTCCCCTCGGACGTGCGCCGCGGGGCCGAGGTCCTGCACCAGGCGATCGTCGACCTGCGGCGGATCCCGTTCCCGGTGATCGCCGCGGTAAACGGCCCCGCCGCCGGCGCGGGCTTCTCGCTGGCGCTCGCCTGCGACATCCGGATCGCCTCCAACACCGCCTTCTTCGCCCCCGCCTACGGGCGGATCGGCGCCTCGCCCGACGGCGGCATGACCTACTTCCTGCCGCGGGTGGTCGGACCGAGCAAGGCGCTGGAACTGCTGCTCGAGGACCCGAACCTGAGCGCCGAAGAGGCGAAGGAGCTGGGCCTGGTCAGCGAGGTGGTCGGCGCCGAAGAGGTGATGCAGCGCGCCCGGGTCAAGGCCGGGGAGCTGGCGAAGAAGGCCCCGCACTACGTGCGGATGGCGAAGCTCCTCACCGGGGTCAGCCTCGACAACAGCATCACCGAGCACCTGCAGCTGGAGCGGCACGGGATCGCCGACTCGATGGCGACCGAAGACCTCCGCAACGGCGTCGAGACCTTCTTCGGCGGCGGCACCCCCGAGTTCCACGGCCGCTGAACCGGGTAGCGGCCGGGTATGCATCGCGACTAGATTCCGAGACCAGTCCTCCGCGGGAAAGGAATGAGATGAAGAAACTCGTAACGCTGTTTGCCCTGCTCCTCGCCGCCTTGGCGCTCGCCGCCTGTGGCGGTGGCGACGACACCACCGGAGATACCTCTCCGGCTGCCGGCGCCGTCGAAGACGTCGAAGAAGGGGCCGAAGACGCCAAGGAAGAAGTCGAAGACAAGGCCGGAGAAGCAAAGGACGAGGTCGAAGGCGCGAAGGACGATGCCGAAGGCGGCAGCGCCGACTCCGGCGCGACCTTCGACGTCGAAGCCGACCCTGACGGCGGCCTCGCCTACACCACCGACGAAGCCAGCGCCAAAGCCGGCAAAGTCACCGTCAACTTCACCAACTCCTCCCCCGTCCCCCACGACGTGAGGATCGAAGATTCCGGCGGTGAAGACGTCGGCGGCACCGAGGTCATCAGCGAAAGCAACGAATCGGCCTCGGTCAACCTGAAACCGGGCGAATACACCTTCTACTGCTCCGTCCCGGGCCACCGCCAGGGCGGCATGGAAGGGAAGCTGACGGCCGAGTAGGACTGGCCGAACAGGACTAAACCGGATGAGCCGCTGGGAGACGACGAGCACCCATGATGGTGCCGTCGCTCCCGCGGACGTCTGGGAGAACGCCTACGCGGACGCCGCGGCTTGGCCGCGGTGGAACGACGAGTTGAAGAGCGCGGAGCTCGACGGGCCGCTGCGTTTGGGCGCCGGCGCCCGGATCGTCTTCAAGACCGGCCTGCGCCTGCGCTTCCGGGTCGTCGAGTTCGAGCAGGGACGCCTCTTCACCGACGAGGCGCGGCTGCCCGGGGCACGGATGGGACACCGGCACCTGGTCGAGCCGGTGGCTGACGGCGGCAGCCGGCTCACCAACACGATCTACATCGAGGGACCGCTGGCGCCGCTCTGGCAGCGGATCATGGGCCCACGGGCGGCGAAGGCGCTGCCCGCGGCCCAGCGGGCAGTGCTGGAGCTGGCAGCGGTCGACCGCTAGACCTCGAGCCGCTTCAGCGCTATTTCCAGCACCTCCCGGCGACCGCGCGAACCGTGGTCGGCGGCGATGAAGGGGCTGCCGACGAACAGAGCGAAGGTGAGCAGACAGCGGACCTCGACCTCGTCCTCGTCAGGGCAGAAGGCTCCGAAGAGGGAGCGCATGTAGTCCATCCGGCGATTGTCGACGCGGCGCAGGCGCTTGGCGACGGCCTCGTCGCGGCGGGCCCAGTCGCGGACCGCGAGGTCGATCTTCAGCAGGTCCCGGCTGGAGACGGCAAGCGCGAACAGGCGCCGCAGCTTCTCCCTCGCGTCGCCGCCGCCGCCCTCGACCCGCTCGATCGCCTCGTCGATGCCCCGCCTCTCCCATCCGTCGAGCATCTCCTCCAGCAGCGCCGCGCGATCTTCGAAGTGCCAGTAGAAGCCGCCGCGGGTGACGCCGAGCTTCTTCGCCAAGGGATCGATCCGGACCGCGTCGGGACCGCCGGCGGCGAGCGCGCGCAGCCCCTCCTCGATCCATTTGGCGCGGGGAGTCCGAGTGGGAGCGGCCATGCTACCTTCTATCTATACATCACTGTATGGATGGAGGACATGAATGAAGCTCCCTGACTCCGAGCACACCTCCCGCCCCTGGCGCATCCACGAGCTGACCCGGGACTTCCGCCTCGAAGACGTCTGGGCGCTGCCCACCCCCGGCGGCGCCAACGACTTCCCCCGGCTGGTCGAGATGATCGCCGCCGGCGACACCGCTGAAACGACGTCCCGCCCCGCTCGTGCTCTCTGGGACCTGCGCTGGAAGCTCGGCGAGATCTTCGGTTGGGACGACCCGGACCCGGAGTCCCTGTCGACGTGGAAGATGCTCCGCGACCGGCTGCCGGAGGATCTGCGCGACGTTCCGTCCGGCCCCGACTTCGACGCCCTTCCCTTCACCTCGGTCTACCTGCTCTATGACGAGTGGGCGGCGGAGATCGCCAACAAGACCGTCCACGGGGTCATGCACGTCTCCTGGGTCGAGGACGGAAACGGTGCCTACCGCGGCCAGATGGCCGTCTACGTCAAGCCCAACGGACTCCTCGGCAACGCCTACATGCAGGCGATCAAGCCGTTCCGGCACCTGGTCGTCTATCCGGCGATGCTGCGTCAGTTGAAGCGGCGGTGGCGAGCCGCAGAGGCCAGAGCGGCCGCTTAAGCGGCCGCCATCACCCGCGTCACCGAGTCGCCGACGAAGCAGGGCTTGTCGCCGCCCTCGACCTCGATCGTGAAGCGGGTGATCACCTGGTACCAGCCGCCCCCGACCTCGTCGACGGAGACGACCTCGGCCTTGGCACGGATGCGGGAGTCGACCGGGACCGGCGCCGGGAAGCGGATCTTGTTCCAGCCGTAGTTGACGCCGAGGGCGAAGCCGGAGGAGGAGATCAGCTCGCCGCGGAAGCCGTCGACCGTCGCCAGGGTGAGGTTGCCGTGGGCGATCGTGGTGCCGAAGGGGCTCTCGCTCTTCGCCCGCTCGACGTCGACGTGGATCCACTGGTGGTCGCCGGAGAGCTCGGCGAAGGCGTCGATGTCCTCCTGGGTGATGGTGCGCCACTCGCTCGGCCCGATCTCCTCGCCGACCAGCGCTTTCATCCCCTCGATTCCCCGTACCTCGGTCGGCATCGGCTCACTCGCTCCAGAAGCTCGGATCGACCTCGCCGTCGCCCTCGTGGCGGGGCCCGAAGACGATCACCTCGAGGCCCTCCTCGCCCGCTTCGAAGGAGCGCATCACTTCGGGGGAGACCCGGATCGCGTCGAGCGTCTCGATCTCGATGATCTCGTCGTCGAGTTTGAGCAGACCTTCGCCGCGAACCACCACGTAGACCTCCTCGGCGTCCTCGTGCCTGTGGCCGAACGGCTGGCGCTTGCCCGGCTTGATCCGGTGGAAGCTGAAGCCGGTCTTCTCGGCCTCGAGATCGGCCCCGGCGAAGCGAGCCTCCATCCGGTCGCCGTAGCCGTTGGCGGCTGCCGAATCCTCGACCTGCTCGAGCTTCTTGTGGGTGAAGGGGTTGCGCATCGGATCCTCTCGGTCGCTGACGTCGAAAACCACCTTACCCGGGCCCGGGCCAACCCCCGTTAGTAGCCTTGACGCGTGCCCGGTCCGATCAGTCGTGTCCTCTCCAGCAGCCAGATCGCGACCCTGGCGGAGCACGGGGAGGAGCGGACCGCGGCGGTCGGCGAGGAGCTGTTCCGGATCGGCGACAAGAGCTACCCGTTCATCGTCATCCTCGAGGGCGAGGCGGCGGTGCTGGACCCGGCCGGGGAGGAGATCGTCCGCCACGGGGCTTCCGGCTTTCTCGGTGAGTTGAACCTGCTCACCGGGCAGGAAGTCTTCCTCACCGCTGTCGTCACCCAACCGCTGCGCTATGTCGCCGTCGAGCGCGAGGAGCTGCGCAAGCTGCTGCTCGAGGACGCGCCGCTCTCCGACGTTCTCCTATCCGCCTTCGTGCAGCGGCGCGAGCTGCTGCAGCAGCGACAGGGGATCGGCATCGAGATCGTCGGCTCGCACGACTCGGCGGCGACGCGGCAGCTGGTCGATTTCGCCAAACGCCAGCGGCTTCCGTTCACCTGGCTGGAGCCGGAGGAGCACGAGGAGGTCGCGCAGGCTCTCCAAGGGCTGGAGGAGCGGGAGATGCCGGTGGTGCGGCTGCCGGGCGGTGGCGAACTGCGCGCGCCCAGCGACGGCGAGCTCTCGCGGACGCTGGGGATCGGGCTGGAGCTGAAGCCGCGGGAGGAGGTCGACCTGCTGGTTCTCGGCGGCGGTCCGGCGGGGCTCGGCGCCGCTGTCTACGGCGCCTCGGAGGGGCTCGACACGCTGGTGGTCGAGAGCATCGGCCTCGGCGGGCAAGCGGGCACCTCGCGGCGAATCGAGAACTACCTCGGCTTCCCGGCCGGCATCACCGGCACCGAGCTGACCAGCCGCGCCGTCACCCAGGCACGCAAGTTCAACGCGCGGACCGCCACCCCCTACCGTGCGCGGGCACTGGAGCCGGGAGGGGACCGGCACCTCGTGCGGCTCGAGGAGGGCAACGAGATCTCCGCCCGGGCGGTCGTGATCGCGACGGGCGCCGAGTACCGCCGGCTGCCGGTCGACGACCTCAGCGAGTACGAGGGTTTGAGCGTCTTTTACGCCGCGGGTCCCCCGGAGGCCCAGATCTGCGGCGGCCAGCGGGTCGGCGTCGTCGGCGGCGGCAACTCGGCGGGGCAGGCGGCCGTCTGGCTCGCCCGCGGCGGCGCCCTCGTCACCCTCCTACACCGGCGCGCCGACCTTGCGGAGACGATGTCGAGCTACCTGATCGACGAGCTCGACCGCTACGGCGTCAGCGTCCGCGACCGCAGCGAAATCACCGCGCTGCACGGGGAAAACGGCAAGCTCGAAGGGGTAACGCTGGCCGACGGCGCCAACCTCCCTTACTCGTTCCTCTTCCTCTTCCTCGGCGCCGCCCCCTGCACCGAGTGGCTCGGCGAGACCGTCGCCCGCGACGAGAAGGGCTTCATCCTCACCGGCGCCGAAGCCGGCGCCGAGGGCCTGCTCGAGACCAGCGTCCCCCGCGTCTACGCCGCCGGCGACGTCCGCGCGGGCTCGATCAAGCGCTGTGCGATCGCCGTCGGCGAGGGCGCCGCGGTAGTGCGGTTCGTGCACGAGCACCTGGAGCCGGCGCCGGCCAAAGCGGGCTGAGCCGAGCGCCAATCGGTCAGAGGACGACCGATTCGACCTGCGAGGAGAGCTCTCCATCGAGGAGGGCGTGGAGGGCGAAGCCCGGGGTGCCGCCGAACTCCACTCCTTCGGAGTGGAAGTCGGGCTGGGCCTGCAGGTAGGTACTGGGAACGGCGAGCACCGGGCAGCCGGCGAGAGCGGAGGCGGCGATGCGATGGAGGTGGCCGCCGACGATCGCCCGCAGCTGCGGGTGCTTCGCCACCACCTCGGCCAGCGCCTCGAGCTGCCCCGGCTCGAGGTTGATCCCGTCCCACTCCCGCACCCCCGTGACTAGCGGCGGATGGTGCATCGCCAGCAGCGTCGGCCGCTCTGGGTCCTTCTTCAGCTCGGAGTCCAGCCAACGCAGCTGCTCGGAGCCGTACCGACCCGGGTCCTGACCGGGCACGTTCGAGTCGAAGACGACCAGCCGCAGCTCGTCGATGTCCACCGAGTACCTGACCGGCTCAGCTCCTGCCCCCGGCAGCCCAAACGTCTCCCGCACGAGAGCCCGGTCGTCGTGGTTGCCGGGCATGACGTGGAGCGGAACGTCCAGCCGCCCCAGAATCTCGCGCGCGAGCCGGAACTCCCGATCGCCGCCGTCATGGGTGAGGTCTCCGGAAACGAGAACGGCATCAGGCTGGTTTGGCAGCGAGCGAACTCCCTCGACAACCGCTTCGAGGCGCGGAACCGGATCGACCCCGTTCTCGCTCCCCCCGATGTGGAGGTCGCTGAGCTGGGCGAGCAGGGTCGGCGTTGACATGAGGCAACTATCGCCGACCGGGCTCGATGGAGTCACGCCACCAATCGCACTTCAAAACTCGGCAACGCGATCGCTCCGGCGCCGCCGATCAGGGCGAGGATGCGGGTGACGTAGGCCTGGGTCTCGGGATAGGGCGGGATGCAGTTGCAGGCTTCGACCGGGGCGGGTCCGGCGTTGTAGGCGGCAAGCGCCAGTTCGGGAGAACCGAACTGGCGCAGCAGATCCGACATCAGGTGTCCCTGGGCGTCGATCGCTGCAACCGGGTCGAAGGGATTGGCGAGGCCGTAGGCGGCGGCCGTGCTGGGCATGAACTGGGCTATTCCCTGGGCGCCGGCCGGCGAGCCGGCGTTGGGATCGAAGCCCGACTCGGCCATCAGCTGCCCCGCCATCAGGGCGGGCGGCACGCCCCAGCGGGCGGCCGATCGCAGGATCGGCTCGCGGTATTGGGCCGGGACGAAGGAGGGCAAGCTGGTCGAGGTGAGCGTCGAGGCTCCCTCTCCCCCATCCTCGCTTACCGCTTCTCCCTCGCGAGAACATGGTGCGGGACCGCTCGCGAAGCCGTAATGCCAGGCCTCCCACGAATAGCGCTGGACGAAGCCGAAGCGGGCGGCGTTCGATGCCAGCCAGCCATACGCCGACGACGGACCGAGGTCCAGCTCGGTTGCGCAGCGATGCAGCGACTGACCCGGTGGGGCCACCCAGGTGGGGTCCGGGTTGGCGGCGAACAGTTCCGCCTGCTCGGCGTCCGAACGAAAGCCTGAGACGACCATGAGGACCACTCCGTCCACGCGAGCGGCCGCCGCCATCTGGTCGTAGGCGGCGGCGACGTCCGGACGCATGCCCTCGCCATCGCGGAAGATCAGCAGCCCGCCGTAACCGCCTCCGCTCGCCATCGCGGTGCCTCCGCCGCCCGCTGCCGCGCCGTAGGGAGCCGCCGCTTCGGCGACGGCCGAGGCTTCGACCCGGTGGCCCTCGCTTTCCCGCAGGCCGGCGACGATCGTCGCCTTTGCCCGGAGAGGAGCGAAAGAACCCGCGTCGGGGAAGCGGAGGCGAACCCGGTTCGGGTCGACCTCGTTGGCACGGGCGGCAGCGAGAGCCGCAACGCGAGCGCGCGCCAGATACGCCGCCTTGCCGAGGTACTCCGGGTTCGGCCGGCCATCCGCCAGCCGCGGCGGCGCCAGCAGCCTCGGCAGGTCGTCCCGCATCGAGCGGGCGGCTGAGATCGCGACCAGGTCGGCCGCACGCTGGGCTCTCCCCTTGCCGGTCATGGCGCCCGCGATCGCCACCAACGCCAGGGCGGCGGCGATAATCGCCAGAGATCCGCCGAGCGCCAGGATCAACGCCTGGCCCGATTCGCCTCTCTCCCTCATCAGGTGACACCCGAGAGACGGCGCACGAGCCGCTGGGGAAGCCCGCCCGGCGAGCCAGCCGGCAGCACGCCGAAGAGCGCCCGGCGCTCGGCGACCCAGCCGAGGCGTTGCTTGAGAACGCCGACGGTCAGATCTCGCTCGAGCAGCTCACGGGCCGTCAAGCCCACCAGAGCGCGATCGCGCCCCAGGTCGGCGCGCAGCAGAATCCCGGTCGGCCGCAGCTTCGCCTCGCCTTCCAGCGCCAGCCGGAACAGCCGTGGCGGGACGTGGACCACCGCCGTCGCACCCCGCGCCACCGCCACTGCCGCCGAGGCCGCTTCGAGTCCTTCCGCATCGGATGGGACCGCCAGGTGGCAGATCTGCCCGCGGCCGGCGACCTTCGCCAGCGGCAAGTGTGCCGCCAGTCGCTCTTCGAGCTTCTGCGCCGCCGCCGCGACGATCAGCGTCGGTCGCGGCGCCCGGCCGCCGACCTCCACCAGCAACCCAGCCGTGTCGGCGTCCGCCCCAGCGCAGGCCAAGGCAGCCGCCGCGCCCCGCGACCCCTCGGCCTCCGCAACCGCGGTGGCCAGAACCGCGGTCCCGCCGCCGAGCGGGTTGACGATGCTCTCGGGGCCGCCCTTACGTGGCGTGAGAACGCTCATCGCGCCGGCCTCGCCGCGGCGCTGCTGCTGACCGCCAGCCGCTCGGAGAGCGCCTCGATCGGAGATGGCGGCCGCAGCCGCACCGAGACGCTGCCACCCTCCACCGCGACCGAGACGTCGTCCTCCGCCCATCCGGGCAGGGCCGCCCGAGCGGCCTCGGCGGCCGAACCGCCCGAGGCCAGCGCCAGAGCCCCTGCCTCAGCGGCACCATCGGCGAGCGTCAGCGCGTATCCCGCCACAAGCAGTTGCAACGCCACCAAGCCAGCTAGCAGCAGCACCGGCAGCGCAGCTACCAGCTCCACCGTCGCCTGCCCGCGCTCAGCCATCGCCCGGCTCCAGCCCGCTGCGAGCACCCAACCTCAGATCCGGCAGCGAGGGAATCAGCCGCGGCACTTCGACCCGCACCGACACAACGCTCCCCTCCTCGACCTCCGCCTCCTCCCGCAACGAAGGCGGGAGCGCCGAGCGCGCCGCGGCGGAGGCGTCTCCGCCGACCAGCGCCGCCCGTGCCCCCGCCC
>DATEOT010000006.1:0-37581 GCA_035273795.1 Solirubrobacterales bacterium
ATCGTTGAGCGAACGGCCGCGCATGAACGCCAGGGGCGCAACTTCGATCGTGCCGCGCTCGAAGTACGCGTTGACGCGCTCGGGGTCGAGCATGTCGTAGAGCGCGTCGAACAGGGGCCGCAGGTAGGGGTCGACCTTGGCCTGGATGTCGCCGGGCAGGAAGCCGAGACGCTCGCCGGCCTCGACCGCGGGACGGGTGAGGATGATCCGCTGCACCTTGCGTTCGGTCAGCGCCGCCGCGGCCATCGCCACCGCGAGGAAGGTCTTGCCGGTGCCGGCGGGGCCGATCCCGAAGGTGATCGTGTGGCGGCGGATCGAGTCGACGTAGCGCTTCTGGTTCAGCGTTTTCGGCGCCACCTTCGTGTTGCGGTGGCGCCAGACGACGTCGTCGAGGATCTCCGCCGGGCTCTCTTCCGCGTCGAGCGCACCGGTCACCGCTTCGATCGTCCCCGGGGCGACGTCGTGGCCCTGCTCGATCAGCTCGACCATCTCGTCGACCACCTCGGCGGCGGCGGCGACGTCGTCGGGCTCACCCTCGAGGGTGAGCACGTTGCCGCGCAGGTGCAGGTCGGCGTCGAGCTTTCCGCGCAGCGCCCGCAGCACGGTGTCCTCGGATCCGGCCAGTTCGGCCGCGACGGTGTTGTCCAGGGTCAGCTGCCGGCGGGCCAAGTCAGGAACCCAGCTTCTGCCGCACCGCGGCGCTCACCCGCTTGCCGTCGGCGCGGCCGCCCACCTTGGGCATCACGGCCGACATCACCTGGCCCATCTGCCGCTGCTCGCTGGCGCCGGTCTCGGCGATGGCCGACTCGACCAGCTCCGCCAGCTCCTCGTCGGAGAGCTGCTGCGGCAGGTAGCCCTCGATCAGCTCCGCCTCGAAGCGCTCGGAGGCGGCCTGCTCGGCGCGACCGGCGCCCTCGTATGCCTCGGCCGCTTCGACCCGCTTCTTGCGCTCTCGCTGCAGCACGGCGATCTCGTCGCCATCACCCAGCTTCGCGTCCTTCTGGAGCACGTCGACGATCATCCGCAGCGCACCGGCGCGATCGCGATCGCGCGCTTTCATCGCGGACTTCACGTCGTCCTGGACCTGTTCGAGAACCGACACGCCCCACAGCGTAGTGCTACGCGTGGCTGATGTAGGTCGGACTGACGAGCATCTCCTGGTAGACGCCTTTGTAGGTGGCGGTGGTGGGGCAGAGAAACGAGCTCGGCGTCTGCCGTTCCAGGGTCTCTTCCAGCGTCAGCGAAGCGGGTTCCCCGCCTTTCACCTGCGCTTTTATCGTCGACTTGCCGTAGTAGCAGTCAAGGCTGCTGCCGCATTTGACGTGGAACCTCGGGCTGCCCACCGTGATGACCCCGTTGCCACCCCCGGAAGCGGCGAGGGTTGCTTTGTAGCTGAAGTTTTCCGTGGCCACTTCGCAGCTCGCGCTGCAGCTTGTGGCGACGATCCAGGTTTCGCCGAGGCGCGGTTCGGTCACGAATGCTGAGAGTTCGGTGACGAATTTGTTGTAGGCGCACTGGGTTTCAACCTGGCCCGGGAGGTTGAAGCGCACTTCGGTGGGAATTTTGGTGGTCGCTTCCGCGCCGCCGTAAAGCGGCGTCCAGGTGCCGTAGGTGGACCCAGCGGGACACGGGTCTTTGTTCACTTTGCAGAGGACGACTCCCGCTGCCCGAGCTTGATCCGCCCCGCCAGCTAGGAGCAGCAGCAGCGCGGCGACGGTCAAGCCGAGGAAGAACGATCGAGCCCGGAGATGCGTTTCCATACTCAAACTTTACTGCGCAATGGACCTATTGCAAGATATCGACTCGCTCGACCTCGCCCAGCGGCATCTGCAGGAAACGGGTGCCGATCGCCTGGAAGGCCTCGACGTCGCCGGTGCAGAGGAAATCGTAGGTCCCCTCCCCGCTCGACTCGCGCGCCAGCCCCGCGCCTGCGAGCGTGCGCTGCACCGCCCCGGCAACCGCGTGGCCGCCGCTGACCAGGCGAACGTCGCGGCCGAGGATCCGCTGCAGCATCGGCGCCACCAGCGGGTAGTGGGTGCAGCCGAGGATCAGCGTGTCGACCCCGGCCTCCTTCAGCGGCCGGCAGTAGGAGCGAGCCATGGTCATCGTCTCCTCGTCGAAGAGGGAGCCGTTCTGGATGAAGGGGGCGAGGTCGGGAGCGGCGACCTCGATCACGTCGAGGCTCCTCCCCTGCGCTTCCAGCGCTCGTTTGTAGGCGCCGCTCTCGACCGTGTTCGGCGTCGCCAGCACCCCCACCCGCTCGTTGGCGGTGATCGCCGCAGCAATCTCGGCCTGCGGCTCGACCACCGGCACCACCTCCACCCCGCGCTCGCCGGCCACCTCCTCGGCGACCTCCTGGCCGACCGAGGTCGCCGTGTTGCAGGCGATCACCAGCAGCTTGGCGCCGCGGTCTAGCAGCATCTCGGCGATCCGGCCGATTCGCTCCCGCAACTGCTCGGGGTCCTTGTCGCCGTAGGGGAACATCGCCGTGTCGCCGAGGTAGAGGAAGTCCTCCTGGGGCAGCGAGACGAGGCACTCGTGCAGGACCGTGAGGCCGCCGACGCCGGAGTCGAACATGCCCACCGGCTGCGTCGATTCCAGCTCAGCCGGGGCGGGGCCGTTCATCGAGGTGGGTTACAGAAACGGCTTGTACGTCATGAAGAAGATCGTCACGACGATGATCAGACCGAAGAGGCCGCCGACTTTGCTGAGTCGGTCGGCGACTTCGTCGAACTCGGGGCTGAACGCGTCGCCCTTCTCGAGATCGCGTTCCGCGAGCTCTTTCGCCTTGCGGTTTTGCGGCCCGAAGAAGGCGTGCTGGATGGCGAAGAGGGCGATGATCGCGACGAAGCCGACCGTGATGAACGCCTCGCTGCCGTCCCAGGCGTCGTCGCTGGCGGCGATCATGTAGATGCCGGCGAGCAGGACGACGATCATCGCCGGCGTGACCAGGTACCGGTCGATCTTCTGGATGCCGGTGAGGATCGCGGGAACGGAGCGCGGGTACTGCGGCACGACGGAGAACAGAAGGCCGTAGCCGGCGGAGGGCCCAAAGGCGAGCACGACCGCGAGAACATGCAGGAAGAGCGCGATCTTGTAGTCGGCGCTGACTATCGACGCGAGCGACATCGGCGGACACCCTATCTCTCAGGCGCGACGGAGCAGGAGAGCGGCCCAGTCACCCTCTTGGCGGCGCTTCCCCTCGACCAGGCCGATCTCGGCGAACACGGCTGCCATCTCATCCTGCTCGTGCAGGAGCAGGCCAGAGCAGATCAGCGTCTGCGGGGTTTCAGCGATCTGACCCGCGACGGCCCTCAAGACCGGAGAAGTCATGTTCGCGCTCACGGTCGGAGCGAGATCCGGGAGACGTTCCCGCAGGTTCATGCGCTCCAGGTGGAGCTCGACGTCGTTGACCCGGGCATTTGCAGCCGCGGCCTCGATCGCTGCCGGCTCATGGTCGTAGCCGCGAATCGGGCCCCAGCCGAGCTTGGAGGCTCCGATCGCAAGCACGCCGGAGCCGGTTCCCAGGTCCACCAGCTCTCCCCCCGCCTCCAGCTCGCAGAGGAATTCCAGGCAAAGGCGGGTGGTCGGGTGGGCGCCGGTGCCGAAGGCTTGGCCGGGGTCGACGACGACGTCGACGGCAGTCTCGTGCGGCGGCTCCCAGGAGGGGCGCAGCCAGAGCCGGTGGGCGACCAGGAGCGGCTTGTGGAAGTCGCGCCAGCGGTCGGCCCAATCGTCGGGGACCTCCGTCGCGCTGACCTCGATTCGACCGCCCTCGACCGCGGCGTCGAGGTCACCCAGCTCCGGCAGCTCGCCCTCGCCGCCGTAGATCGCGTACTCGACGTAGCCGGGTCCGCGTTCCTCCTCGACCCCGTTCGGCGCCAGCACCGTCAGCTCGGCCAGGACCAGGTCGGCCTGCTCGGGAGCGCAGCGGACCGCGAGGCGGATCAACCGAACGCTCGGCGGACCCGGGAGAAGAAGCCGTCGCCATGTGGGCGCTCGAGGTTGCTCTCCTCGAGGCTCTCGTCCAGCCTCTCGGCCAGCTCGCGCTGCTCGGCGCTGAGGTTGGTCGGGACGAAGACCTCGAGAATCACCCGCTGGCTGCCGCGACGGCCGCTGTTGAGCCGCGGCAGCCCGGCGCCTTTGAGGACCTTTTCGGTGGCGGGCTGCGTCCCCGGCTCGACCTCGATCTCCTCCTCGCCGTCCAGCGTCGGCACCGTCACCTTCGTTCCCAGCATCGCCTCCGTGGCGGGGATCGAGACCGAGCTGATCAGGTCGTTGCCGTCGCGCTCGAAGCGCTCGTCCTCGGCAACCCGGACCTCGACGTAGAGGTCCCCCGCGGGCGCGCCCGCTTCGCCGGCGTGGCCGGCGCCGGTGATCCGCATCCGCTGGCCGTCTTCGATGCCGGCGGGGACCTCGATCGCGCTGGTCCGGCTCTGGCGGGTGCGGCCGCTGCCGCCGCAGGTCCCGCAGGGCGTCTGCGGGATTTTCCCGGCCCCGCCGCAGACGTCGCAGGCGGCGCTGCGGACCATTTGCCCAAACGGCGTTCGCGTCACCTGGCGCAGCTCCCCGGCACCGCCGCAGGTCTCGCAGGTGGTGATCGGCGTGCCCGGCTCGGCACCGTTGCCGTGGCAGTGCTCGCAAGCGGCGACGACGTCGTAGGTGACCTCGCGGCGGGCGCCGGTCGCCACCTCCGCCAGCTCGACCTCCACCGCGACGGCGACGTCGCCCCCGGGGGCAGGGCCGCGGCCGCCGAAACCGAAGCCGCGGCCGCCGAAGAAGGCCTGGAAGATGTCGTCGATCGAGCCGAAGCCGGCGCCGGGATCGAAGCCGCCGGAGCGCAGCCCCTCGTGCCCGTATTGGTCGTAGGTGCGGCGGCGCTCGGTATCGGAGAGGACCTCGTAGGCCTCGGCGGCCTCTTTGAACCGGTCCTCGGCGTCGGGCGCCTGGTTGACGTCGGGGTGCAGCTCCCGCGCCAGCCGCCGAAAGGCCTTCTTGATCTCGGTCTCGCCCGCCTCCCGGGAGACCCCGAGAACCTCGTAGTAGTCGCGCGCCATCGGCTAATCGCTGTAGACGGTCTCGAAGTAGCGGGAAAGCTCACGGGCGGCGTGGCGCACCGAGGTGATCGCCGTCGCGTAGTCCATCCGCAGCGGGCCGACGACGCCGACGGCGCCAAGGTTGCGATGGCCGAGCCCGTAGTTGGCGCCGATCACGCTGACCGAGCGCAGCGCGGGCTGGGGGTTCTCGGCGCCGATCCAGAAGAAGACCGAGCGCTCCTCGAGCGAGGAGCGCAGCATCCGCAGCACGTCGGCGCGCCGCTCCAGCGCCGTCATCAGCTCGTCGGCGCGGGGCAGGTCGGGGAGGTGCTGCTCGGAGAGCAGGCGCGAGGTCCCCTCCAGGTAGAGCTCGCCGCTTTCCTCGGCGACGAACTCGGTGAAGGTGCTGCCGAGAGTGCCGATGAAGTCCGCCTCGACGCCGCTCAGCTCCGGGTTGGCGAGGCGGGTCGCGATCATCCGCGCGCCGACGCCGAGGCCCGAGAGCGACTCGTTGAGATAACTGGAGGCCCACTCGACCAGGCCGCGGTCGACCGGGCGTTCGAAGGCGAAGACGCGGCGGATGACGTCGCCGGTGGAGGCGATCGCGATCACCACCACCTTGTTCGGCTGCAGGCGCAGCACCTCGACCCGATGGATCGTCGCCGCCAGGCTCGGCTGCGGCGCCGTCGCCATCGCGACCAAGTCGGTGACCCGGGCGAGGGCGGCGGTGGTCTCCCGCATCGCCGTGTCGACCTCGCGCCGCAAGCGCGAGAGCTCCAGCTCGACGCTCGGCTCCGCCGGCACAGGGCCGGATTCGAGCATCAGGTCGACGTAGCGGCGGTAGCCGCCGTCGGTCGGCACGCGGCCGGCGGAGGTGTGCGGGTGGGTCAGGTAGCCGGCCGCCTCCAGCGCGGCCAGCTCGGCCCGCACGGTCGACGGTCCCCACTCCACCTCAGGCCGCTCGGCGACTTCCTTGGAGGGCACAGGCCGAGCCGAGTCCAGGTAGGCCTCGACCACGAGACGAAGAATCAGCTCCTGCCGCTCGCTCAACATGCTCCGAAGTCTAGGAGGACCGCCGGGTAACCCCTTCGAAACACTCAAGCGAGGCTCCCGCCGAGCGTTTCGGAGGGGTTACCCGGCGGTCTTACAGCGCTAGTTCCGCCTCGGCGTTCTTGATCAGAGTCGTCTCGCCCTGAGTGGCGACGGTGTCGACGACGACGCGATCGCCGTCGGCCGATTTGACCGTGCCGGTGACGACGATCTCCTGCTCGGGCACGCCCATGCCGCGCATCTGCACCGAGAGGCGCTTCAGCGCCCTCGGATCGCCGTCGGCCAGCGCCGCGTTGGCCCTCGCCATCAGCCCCATCGAGTAGAGGCCGTGGAGGATGTTGCGCGGAAGCCCGACGGCTTTCGCGAGCTCGTCGTCGATGTGGATCGGGTTGAAGTCTCCCGAGGCCCCTGCGTAGCGGTGCGGCAGGTACTTGTCCGGGGTGACCCGCAGCTCTGGAACCTGCTCCCCGACTTTCGGATCAGCCATCTCATACCCCCCTGACGATCAGCGTCCAGGTCCCGCGCACCACCTGCGCACCGTCCTGGTTGACCGAGTCGGTCTCGAAAACGTAGAAGCCCTTGCCGCCCTTCTCCTCGATCGAGAGGAGCTTGGCGGTGGTGGTGATCTCATCGCCCGAACAGGCCGGCTCGTCCCACTCGAACTGCTGCCCGCCGTGGACCATCGCCGCGAAGTTCATCCCCACCTCGGGGTCGAACATCGCCGGGGCGACCGCCGGGCTGCTGTAGACGACCGCGAACATCGGCGGCGCGACCACGTCGCGGAAGCCGGCCGAGTGGGCCGCGACGACATCGTGGTGGACCGGGTTCTCGATCCCCAGCGCGTTCGCGTACTCCTTGATCTTCTCCCGGCCCACCTGGTAGGTGGTCGCGGGCCATTCCTTGCCAACAGCATCAGTCTTAAGCGCCATGGTCGAGCACTCTAACTGGCCAAGCGGCCAGTCGGGCGGGGGGCGACGATTGCGAGGACTCTGCCGGTAGGCAGAGCCCGCAATCGGAGAGAGGACCCGCCCGCCTAGCGCTCCGTCCCTACTCGTCGATCTCCAAGACCGCCAGGAACGCCTCCTGCGGCACTTCCACCCGGCCCACGGCCTTCATCCGCTTCTTGCCCGCTTTCTGCTTCTTCAGCAGCTTGTTCTTACGGGTGACGTCGCCGCCGTAGAGCTTCGCGGTGACGTCCTTGCGCAGGGCCTTGACGGTCTCGCGGGCGAGGATGTTGGAGCCGACCGCGGCCTGGACCGGGACGTCGAAGAGCTGGCGCGGGATCGTCTTGCGCAGCCGCCCGACCAGCCGCTTGCCCTGGTCGTAGGCGAAGTCGCGGAAGACGATGATCGAGAGCGCGTCGACCTTCTCGCCGGCCAGGAGGATGTCGACTTTGACCAGATCGGAGGCCTGGTTGCCGATCGGCTCGTAGTCGAGCGAGGCGTAGCCGCGGGTGGAGCTCTTCAGCAGGTCGAAGAAGTCGAGGACGATTTCGGCCAGCGGCAGGTCGTAGCGGATCTGTACCCGCTGCGGGCTGAGGAAGTGCATGTCTACGTGGGTTCCCCGGCGCTGCTGGCAGAGCTCCATCACGGCACCGACCTGCTCTTTCGGGCAAATGATCGTGGCGCGGATGTAGGGCTCTTCGATGGTCTCGATCGCGCCGGGGTCGGGCAGCTCCGTCGGGCTGCGAACCTCCTGGGTCTCGCCGTTGGTGAGGTTGACGATGTAGCGGACGTTCGGCGTCGTCGCCAGCAGGTCGAGGTCGTACTCGCGCTCCAGCCGCTCGCGCACAATCTCCATGTGGAGGAGGCCGAGGAAGCCGCAGCGGAAGCCGAATCCGAGCGCCTCGGAGGTCTCGGGCTCCCAGGAGAGGGCGGCGTCGTTGAGCGAGAGCTTCTCGAGCGCGTCGCGGAGATCTTCGTAGCGGTCGGTGTCGATCGGGAAGAGGCCGCAGAAGACCATCGGCCGCACCTCGCGGTAGCCCTCGAGCGGCTCGGCCGCGGGGTTTCCCTTCGAGGTGAGGGTGTCGCCGACCCGCAGCTTGGTCACGTCCTTGATCCCGGTGATCAGGTAGCCGACGTCGCCCGCGTCCATCCCCTCGACGCCGATCATCGTCGGCCGGAAGAAGCCGATGTCGTCGATGTCGGCTTCGGTCCCGTTCTGCATCGCCAGGATCGGCCCGTGCTTCTTGAAGGAGCCGTCGACCATCCGCACGTAGGCGATAACGCCGCGGTAGGGGTCGAACTCGGAGTCGAAGATGAGCGCCCGGGTCGGCGCGTCGGGTTTGCCGCCGGGCGGCGGAATCCGCTCGACGATCGCCTCCAGCACCTCGAGCACGCCCTCCCCCGTCTTGGCCGAGATCCAGAGCGCTTCCTCGGGGTCGCCGCCGAGCAGGTCGGCGATCTCCTGCGCGACCCGCTCGGGCTCGGCGCCGGGCAGGTCGACCTTGTTGATCACCGGGATCAGCTCGAGCCCGTTCTCGATTGCCAGGTAGGTGTTGGCGACCGTCTGCGCCTCGACCCCCTGGGCGGCGTCGACGACCAAGAGGGCGCCCTCGCAGGCGGCGAGGCTGCGCGAGACCTCGTAGGAGAAGTCGACGTGGCCCGGCGTGTCGATCAGGTGCAGATGGTAGGTCTCGCCGTTCTGCGCCGTGTACTCGACCCGCACCGCCTGAGCCTTGATCGTGATCCCGCGCTCGCGCTCGAGGTCCATCGAGTCGAGCAGCTGCGCCTGCATTTTCTTCGGGTCGACGGCGCCGGTCAGCTCGAGGATGCGGTCGGCCAGCGTCGACTTGCCGTGGTCGATGTGGGCGATGATGCTGAAGTTTCGGATGTGGTCCATGGGCGCGTGGGGAGTATGAGGGACTAAGGGGGTCGGCGCGCGGGTCCTGTCGCCGCAGGGGACCCACCATCCCCAAGGACACCTTGGGGATGGTCCCCCCTACGACGCCACCCGCGCGAGGTACCGCTTAGCTACACGCCGAGGGATCGAGGTCTTCAGGTAGCTCGAACACGACCGACGGGGGTTTTTTGAGGATGGGTTTTGCTCCGGCGGCTTCCGTCCACTTGGCCGAGGGTGGATATGGGAGCTTGCCTGGCTCGGCGCGGTCGCGGGTGGCTATTGCGTAGTCGTAGTTGCCGTCGCGCAGGAGTTGGAGGTATTGGCGGCAGGTGGCGGGAGATTCGAAGCCGCCGTGGGGGCGCTCGGTGCCCAGGTACTCGACCTGGTTGGAGAGGTCGGTGCCGAAAAGGGGGTACTGGCGGGTGCTGGTGGTGGCGATGCGGGCGTCCGAGACGTCGCGGGCCCAGGCAAAGGCTGCGTTGAGGCCGGGGGCGGTGAAGGACGGGTCCTCATAGCGGGACTCCAGATAATGGCGCTGGATCGGATAGCCAGCCCCGATGGCCAGCAGAAGTACGACCGCCCCGGCAGCAATCCCCCGTCCCAAGCCAATCCCCGGGGTGTGGTTGAGCTTCTTCCCGCTATCCGGGTCAAAGCTCAACCACACGCTGCGGAGCTGCGGCGCGGTCGGCAGCAGGGCGAAGCCGAGGACGAGCGCGGGAGCGAGGTAGCGGAGGCCGGACTCGAACCCGCGCGGCATGCCGTCGGGGCCCGAGGCGGAGGTCGGGGCGACGAGCCAGGCGAGGGCGGTGGCCAGGCCGACGAGACCGGCCAGCGCCAGGGCCCGCTTCGCCGCGCAGGCGAGAACCAAGCCGGCGATGGCGGCGGCCAGCAGCAGCGGCCAGAGGAACCAGAGGCCGTCATGGAGACCTGGAAGGAACCAATCGGACCAGACGGCGCCATCGGTCAGGTAGCCGAGGACGGAATGGGCTTCCCGGCCGCCGAGGGCCTGCTCTGGCGCGGGAAGGTCGATCGGGCCGAGGTGCTGGATCCAGGGCAGCGGGTTGCCGCTGTGGGCGAGGTTGCGCAGGTACCAGTAGCCGCCACCGGCCAGGCCAGCCAGGGTCGCCAGGCCGAGGATCCGCCCTCTTTCTCCTCGTGGGGCGATCGCGGCCAGGCCGATCACCAGAACCGCTGCCGGCAGCAGAAAGTTGAGCTTGGCTCCCGCCGCCAGGCCCGCGGCGAGTCCGGCGACGAGGGCGGTGCGCGTGTCTCGCTCTCCGTTCAGCGCGATCGCCACAGCCGCTAGCAGGAAGAAGATCCCGACGATGTCGTTCCTTGCCTCCCCCGCCTGGTCTGCCAGCGCTGGGACGCTCAGCGCAATCGCGCCCAGCGCCAGAGACCACGGCGCCACCTTGTACGGACGACCGATGCACCAGCAGGCGACGAGGCAGCCGGCGAACCAGCCGAGGTTCAGCAGCGGCGAGAGGACATCCCGGCCGAAAGCCAGCATCCCCACCGAGTGGAAGATTTCGGCGTTGGCCGGATAGAACCACGCAAGGAACTGCGGGGCGATGAAGTGCAGGTCCCAGGTGTCGCCACTCTGGAAGAACCCCGCTGCGAATGGCCCGTGGTACCAGGTCGAATCGAAGCCGGTCATGCCGGTCGACAGGCGCGTCTTCGTCTCAAAGGCAAAACGAAGGACGGCAATCGCCCCAATTCCCAGCGCGACCAGCGTCAGGAGGGGGGTCGTCCGCACCCTTACCTGCTGAGTAGGGTGCGGACGACCCCCCTCCCCCTGCGGGCGCGGCGAGAATTTCCATAGAGCGACCCCGGCTGCGGCGACTAGGAGAAGGAGCGGCACCGGGTCCAGCCAGCCAAAGGCGCCGAGCAGCTCGGCCGCCCAGATCAGCAGCGCCAGCGCGATTACAGCCGACGCCAGGTGGGCGGGCGCCCCCTCGAACCGCGGCAGCAGCCACTGGCGCACAGCCGTCCCACCCAGCCACGCGAACCCGCCCAGCAGCAGGATCTCCGCGACCCCCAGCAGATACCGCCCCGGCCCGAGCATGCGCCGCTAGCGGCCCCGCCGGCCCGGCAGCAGGCGGCTCATCTGCTCCAGCTCGGCGACCCGCAGCAGTTTCGCCACCGACAAGTAGACCGCCAGACCCGCCCCCAGGCCGACGCTGAGCGAGGCGATCTGGCCGAGCAGCCCGCGGCCGAGCAGTTCGTCGAGCACGTCCCAGACGATCCAGCTGATCGCCGCGAGGCCGGCCGCCGCGATCGTGATCCGGATCGAGGCGGAGAGCAGCTGCCCCATCTCCAACCCGCTGAGCAGCCGGCGCAAGATCACGCCCTGCGCCACGACGCTGGCGGCGGTGGCGATCGCGGTCGAGGCGACGATTCCGCCCACGCCGAGGTCGTAGAGCGCCCAGGCCGCACCGGCGGTGAGGACGAGGTTGCCGGCGGCGATCCAGGTTGGGATCCAGGGCCTCTGCAGGCTGAAGAAGGTGCGGGTCAGCAGCAGGAAGAGCCCGTTGGCGGGCAATGAGAAGGCGAACCAGAAGAGGGCGGTCGCCACCACCTCGGTTTCGCCGGGGCCGAATTCCCCCCGCTCGTAGACGAGCCGGATCATCGGCTCGGAGAGGACGAGGATCGCCGCCGCCGCCGGCACCAGGACGAACAGGATCTGCCGCATCCCGTTCGCCATCGTCGCCCGCAGATCGTCCATCTCCCCCGCGCTGGCGAACCGGGCCAGAGTCGGGAACAGGACCGTGGCGATCGCGACCGAGAAGATCCCCTGCGGCAGCTGGTAGATGCGGAAGGCTTTGTCGATCGCCGCCGGCGCCTGCTCGGAGACGAGGCTGCCGAAGAAGCTGTTGATCACCAGGTTGAAGTTGATCAGGCCGAGGCTGATCGTCACCGGCAGCATCAGCACCAGCACCCGCCGCACCCCCGGGTGACGCCAGTCGAAGCTGAAGCTGAACCGGTACGGCGTGTTGCGCAGGTCCCAGGCCGGGATCAGCAACTGCACCAGGGTGCCGACGAGGATCCCGATCGCGTAGGCGTAGATCCGGTCCTGGCCCTCGAACATCGGCTCGAGGACGACGAGGACGAGGATGATCGTCAGGTTCCAGAACAGCGGCGAGATCGCGAAGGCGCCGAAGCGGTCGTAGCTGTTGAGGATGCCGACGACGATCCCGCTCGCTCCCAGCAGGATCAGGATCGGGAAGAGGACCTGCGAAAGGGCGACGGTGAGGTCGAGGACCTCCCCCTCGAACCCGGGTGCGAAGAGCGGCATGATCACCGGCGCGAGGAGGACGAAGAGGGCGGTGATCGCCCCCAGCACCATCGTCACCAGCAACAGCATCGTCGAGGCCAGCCGGAACGCCTCTTTGTAGTCCTTCTTGCCGAGCAGTTCGGTGAAGATCGGGACGAAGGCGGGCTGCAGCGCCGCGTCGGCGAACAGGGCTCTGATCAGGTTGGGGACCTGGAAGGCGATCGTGAAAGCCGACATCGGCCCGCTGATCCCGTAGTAGCCGGCGGCGACGACTTCCCGGCCCAGCCCCGCGACCCGGGAGGCCGCGGTGGCGATGGAGAAGAAGGCGGTGGAGCGGGCGATCCGCCCTGCCCCCTGTCGGGGCGCCGGCTCACGGGTGATTTCCTCCCCCGGTTCGAACGCCTCCGCCTCCCAGACGCCGACGTCCTCGTTGATCGGCCGCTCGTCCGGATTCGGGTTGTCAGGTGCCCTGGGCGTCTCCAAGCTTTGTTCTCAGTCGCTATAGTCGGCGGCCGCCCGGAGCCGGCAAGGCGCCTGCTCGGGTACTTGACATGGCCAACATAGCCTCACAGAAGAAGCGGATACTGCGCAGCGAGCGCGAGCGGACCGAGAATCGGCTGCTGACGAGCACCGTGAAGACCCACTTCCGGCGCCTCGAAAGCGCGGTCGAGGGCGGCGACGCGGACGCGATCGCGACCGAGCAGCGCACGCTCGTCTCGAAAATCGACAAGGCCGTGCAGAAGGGCGCCCTCCACAAGAACACCGGCGCTCGCAAGAAGGCCAAAGCCGCGCGGATAGCCGCCGGCGCCGCTTCCTAGTCAAGCCGCTCCGGCAGCAGCTTTTCTCAGCGCCAGGGTGAGCGCCAGCTCATCGCCGTAATCGGCGCCCCCGCGGCACCAGAGCTCGAGCTCGGCCAGCGTCTCCGTCGCCGTCCGCAGGCTGGCGAGACCGGCGTCGCCGAGCCGGCGGACGAGCTGCTTGGCGGCGTAGGGGTGCATTTTCAGCGAACCCTCGACCTGCTTGGGCGGAATTCCCTCCTCCAGCTGGGCAGCCGCGGCGCAGGCGCCACGCAGGCGCGAGGCGAGGCCGTAGATCAGCCCGGTGACGTTCTCCCCCTGCTCGATCAGCCGCTCGCCGATCCGCAGCGCCGCCGCCGGGTCGCCTTCGATCAGCGCATCGGAGAGCGTCCAGACCGCCATCTCGGAGGTATCGGCGACCATCTCTTCGAGGTCGGCAGCGCTCACCTGTCCCCCCTCTCCAGCCCAAAGCACCAGGCGTTCGAGCTCGGTCTGCAGGCGGACGGGGTTGGCGCCCATCCGCTCGACCAGCATCCGCGCCGCCGCCGGGTCGAGCCGGAAGCCGAGCCGCTGTGCCTCGGCAACCAGAACGCGCGGCAGGTCCCGCGCCTTCGGCGCCTCGAACTCGTGGACCTCCCCCTGGGCGGCCTTCACCGCTTTGACCAGCTTCGCTGGGGCCTTGTCGCGGCAGATCAGGACAAGGGTCAGGTCCGGGGGTAGTTCCCCCAGGGCCGCGAGAACCGGCTCCAGCTGTTTGTCTCGCCAGCGCTCGATCCCGTCGGCAAGCAGGTAGCGACGCGACTCCATCAGCGACATCGCCGGGATCGCGGCCAGCAACGCCTCGTGGTCGGGCATCCCCCTGCCCTCGCCCGGCTCGAATACCTCTAGCGCGGCGGACCCCCCCTCGCGCTCGGCACGCGCCCGCAAGCGGGCCCGGGTCGCATCGATTTTCGCCCCGTCGCTGCCGGCGATCAGGTAGAGAGGTTTCATCTCGGCCATGGGCCGAGTCTAGATCCCGTCCCGGCTCGTCGCGGCGGCGCTACTTGCCGAGGCCGAGGGCTTTGCCGTTGCCGTTGCCGCCGGCATTGGAGTGCGGGGGCGGTCCGCCGGCCGTCGAGGCTTCAGGCGGAGGCGCGGGCGGCGCTGGAGGCGGGACCGGGACTTCGGTCACCGGCGGCGGAGGGGGAGCCGGCGCGGGCGCCGGGCTCGAGGTCGGCTTCGATACCGGAGCGGGCGCCGGCGTGGAAGCAACGGGAGTCGAGGGAGCCTTGGGCGCCGCCGGCGGGGATCCGACTCCGGCCGGAGGGGCCACGTCCGTCGATCCTTCTGGCCTCGGAGGGGCGGGGGCGCCGCTAGGTCCGCTTCCGGTGCTGCCGGCGGGAGAGGCAGCCCTGGCGGCATCCGACCTCGGTGAGCTGACCGGGGCGCCGGACCGCTCTGGCAGACCAGAAGCCCTCCGTCCAGGCTTGACCGTCAAAGCCTCCGCCTCGGCGACGGCATTGGCCCGGGAAGGGTCGCTGGGCAGCGGCGTCGGCTCGAGGAGCGGGAAGCCCATCTGGGAGAAGATGGCCACTAGGGCCAACCCCCCAGCTGCCATCAATCCCATGAAGGCAAAGACGGTGGTGCGCATCCGTTCCGGCCACCCGTGACCGGCGACGCTCGGCCGCCGCACCGTGACGAGAGGTTTGTTCTGCAAGCTGGAGAGCACCCTGCTCGTGCATCGGCCCTTGCTAACGGTGGCCCAAGCGATTGCATTGACTTCCTCGACTATCGATTCGGTCATCCGTCCACGGTGATTGAACGCGGCGTTACCCCGATCTCGATGCTTCCTTCATCGTCGGTTCGCAAAGTCGGCACCCGATGGCGGGCCAAGGTCGCCAGGGTGCCGGGAGCCGGATGGCCATAGGGATTGCCCTCGCCGACCGAGACCACCGCCAGTTGCGGCCGGATCTCCTCGAGCAGAGCCGCCAAGCCCGCATCCTCGCTTCCGTGATGGGCGACCTTGAGGACATCGACGGGGCCTGGATCGAGCGGGACCGCCTCTGCCTCCGCGTCGGCCATCAACAGCATGCTGAAGTGCCGCCACCGTGCCTCCATCACCAACGCCAAGTGATTGGGGTCCTGGCCCGACCTCTCGCCGAGCAACTCCGGGGGCGGCCACAGAACCCGCAGACGCAATCGACCCGATCGCAGTTCCTGCCCGGCCGCGGTCTGCCGCGGCTCCACCCCGGCGGCAGCGGCCTCCACGATCAGCTCACGGCGCAGGCGGGCGAAGACCAGTCGCTCGACCGGAAGCGCCCCCAGCAGCTCTTCGATGCCGCCGGCGTGATCGGACTGGTCGTGGGTGACCACCGCCGCCCCCAGGCTCGTAACCCCTGCCTCCTCGAGCTTCCTGACCAGCCCGGCTCCCGGCGGGCCCCCGTCGACGAGCACGGCCGGGGCGGCGGCTGGTTGCAGGAGGATCGCGTCGCCTTGGCCGACGTCCAGCACCGAGACCCGCAGCCCTGGCTGGGGCGCCGGCGCACCTCCTCCCGCCGACGGCAGAGGGAGCAAGAGCGCGAGCGCGAGAATCGCGGTTGCAGCCGCGGCCGCGCTGACCTGGAGGGTCCACCTGCGCCAGATCAGGACCCCGGCTCCGAGGCCGAGATAGGAGGCGATCAAGCCCTTGCCGTCAAGGTGGACGTTCAGCTCCGCCCACTCGGGAGCGGCACACCAGTCGGCTACCTGGGCGATGTACGCGAGCAGGAGCGCGTTGAGGCCGTTCAGCGGCTCCAGCGGGAGACCCGGAAGCTGGGCGAGGCCAGCGCCGCACATCCCCAGCCACATCGCCGGCGCGATCGCGGGCAGCGCCAGGAGGTTGGCCGCCAGCGTGGTGGTCGAGAGAGTTTCGAAGTGGAAGGCGATCAAGGGCGCCGTCGCCAGGGTCGCGGCCACGGTCACCGCCAACCCGTCGGCCAGGGCGCGTCGCCACGGCCCCTTGCCGAGGCGCGCGGAGATGCCCCTCTGCAGCGAGGAAGCGAGCAACAGGATCCCGAGCACCGCCGCGAAGCTCAGCTGCCAGCCGACGTCGGCGGCCACCGAAGGATCGATCGCCAGGGTGACCGCCGCCGCCAGCGCCAGCGCGTAGAAGCGAGAGCTGCGGCGACCGGCCAAGGTGGCAAGGACCCCGAGGGCTCCCATCACACCGGCCCGCTGGATCGACGGCCCGGCGCCGGCGACGGGGACGTAGACGAGGATCAGCGCCAAGACCCAGACCAGGCGCTCCCGCAGGGGGATCCCCAAAGCTCCCAGCAGCGGCATCGCCAACAGCGCCAGCAGGGTGACGTTCTGACCGGACACCGCCAGCAGATGACTGAGACCCGAGCGGCGGAAGTCTTCCTTCGTCGCCTCACCGATCTCCTCGTCGTCGCCGAGCACGAACCCCCGCGCCAGCGCCGCCTCCCGCAGAGGCATCCCCTGGCCGATGCCGGCGGCCGCCCGGTCATGGATCTCGCCGCTATTGGCCAGAGCCACGGCGACCAGGAAGGCAATCCCGATCAGCAGCGGGAGCGGCGGAAATGGGGAAGCCACGACCCGAGTTACGGCTGCAGCCGCGCCCGCAGCGACTCCATCGTCGCCGGTCCGATTCCCGACACCTGGTCGAGCTGGTCTATCGAGGAGAGGCCGCCGTTTTCGTCGCGGAACTCGACGATCGCAGCCGCCGTCACCGGCCCGATCCCCTCGATCTCTTCCAGTTGCTCGGCGGTGGCGGTGCCGAGGCTGATCGGGCCTTCTTCGCCGCCTGGTCCGATTGCGACGACTCCTCCGCCCGGGGCGCGCTCGGGCACAACCACCTGCTGGCCGTCGGCGAGCCGTGCGGCCAGGTTGATCGCTTCCAGCTGCGCCCGCGGCGCCGCCCCGCCGGCGCGGGAAACGGCGTCGTCGACGCGACTGCCGACCGGCATCCGGTAGACGCCGGGCCTCCGCACCGCCCCGGCCACGTGCACCACCAGATCGCCTCCCTGGCCGCCGATCGAGAAGTCCTCCTCGCTCCCCGCCGCTTCCGCCCCGATCGCGAAGGACGGGTCCGAGCTCGCCTCCCCGCGAATCGCCCGTGCCCCGACCAAGAGCAGCGCGGCGGCCACCGCGGCGAAGACGACGAGTTGGGTCCGGCTGAGCTCCGGCATCGCGCCGATCATCAGCCGGATCAGCGCACGCGTGGGGCGCTAGATCAAAAAGTTCTCAAACGAGACTGCGACTAATACTCGTCGTCGTCGTCATATCCAGCGACCTCGGCGAGCTGATCGCTGTACAGCTCCGCGGCGGCGACCGGCGGCGACTGGATCGAGACGCAGGCAAGCTCGGCTTCCCCGTCGTTGCCGATCGAGTGCTCGGTGGCAGGCGGGACCAGGATCAGGTCGCCCTCGCCGACCTCCTGGGTGTCGCCCGCGACGGACATCGTGCCGCGGCCGCGAACGACGACATATGCCTGCTCGGCCTCGCCGGACGAGTGCAAGGTCTGGTTGCAACCGCCGGGGACGGTCACCCAGGTGACGGAGAGATTCCTCGATCCGAGTTCCCCCACGTCCATGAGGACGTGGGCGCGAAGGCGGTGCCACTCCTCCACCGCTGCGTCTTGCATGCGCCTGACCAGCATTTCGCGGCTTTCTAGCAGAAGCGAACAGCACCGCGGAGGGCGCTATCGCACCACCAGGTTGACCAGCTTGCCCGGAACAACAATTTCCTTGACTATCTGCTGGCCGTCGAGGTGCTTGGCGACCTTCTCGCTTTCACGAGCCAAGCGCAGCAGCTCCTCCTTCGGCGCCTCGGCCGGCGCCTCGATCCGGTCACGCAGCTTGCCGTTGACCTGAACGACGAGCGTCACCGTGTCGCTGAGGAGCAGATCCGGATCGGCCTGCGGCCAGGGCTGCTCCCAAACCCGCCCGCCAACCAGGCGCTCGTAGACCTCGCTGCCGAGGTGGGGCGCGAAGGGGAAGATCAGCGAGGCGGAGGTGGCGGTGGCGAAACGGACCGCCGCCCCTCCCTCGGGACTGCCGTAGAGGCCGTCCTTGAGCCGGTAGGCATCGTTGACCAGCTCCATCACCGCCGAGATAACGGTGTTGAACTGGAACCCGCGCTGGAAGTCCCGCGTCGTCTTGTCGATCGCCCAGTGCGCCTTGGCGAGCAGCTCGCGCGTCTCCCCCCCGGCCGCCGGGTCGGGGTCCCCGGCCTCGGTCCGATCCTCCACCTCTTCGCAGAGTCGCCAGAGCCGGGAGAGGAAGCGGTTGACTCCCTCAACCCCCTCGTCGGTCCAGTCGCCGCCGCGCTCGGGCGGCCCCATGAAGCAGACGTAGGTGCGAGCGGTGTCGGCCCCGTAGCGCTCGACGTAGTCGCCGGGACTGACGGTGTTGCCCTTCGACTTCGACATCTTCGCCCCGTCGCGGGTGATCATCCCCTGGGTGAAGAGGTTGGCGAACGGCTCCTGGACGCCGAGATGGCCGAGGTCGGCCAGCGCCTTGGTGAAGAAGCGCGCGTACATCAGGTGCAGGATCGCGTGCTCGACGCCGCCGATGTACTGGTCCACCGGCATCCAAGAATCTGCGGCCTCCCGATCCCAGGGCGCCTCGTCGTTGTGCGCGTCGAGGTAGCGGAGGAAGTACCAGGAGGAGTCGACGAAGGTGTCCATCGTGTCGGTCTCGCGGCGTGCGGCGGCGCCGCAGCGCGGGCACTCGGTCGCGACCCAGTCCTCGGCGGCGGCCAGCGGGCTCCTGCCCTGGGGCGCGTAGTCCTCGACCTCGGGCAGCTCGACCGGCAGTTGCTCCTCCGGCACCGGCACGATCCCGCACCCGTCGCAGTAGACGATCGGGATCGGCGCCCCCCAGTAGCGCTGGCGCGAGACCAGCCAGTCGCGCAGGCGGTAGTTGATCGCCGGCTCCCCACGCCCCTCGGATCGCAACCAGTCGACCATCTCTCCGTAGGCCTCGCGGTTGTGCTTGCCGTCGAAGCGTCCGGAGTCGACCATCGTCCCGTCGCCGGGATAGGGCAAGCCCTGCTCGTCGCGCGCCTCCTCGGGATCGCTCCCCTCGATGACCCGCTTCACAGGCAGTCCGTGCTTCTCGGCGAATTCATAGTCGCGGGAGTCGTGCCCGGGCACGGCCATGATCGCTCCGGTTCCGTACTCCATCAGCACGTAGTCGGCGACGAACATCGGAATCTGCTCGCCGTTTACCGGGTTGACGACGGAGCGGCCGAGCGACACCCCGGTCTTCTCGCGGTCCTCCGCCCCCCGTTCCTCGGCCGACTCGCGGCCGACGCGGTTGACGTACTCGCGCACCTCCTCCTCCGCCGGGGTGCCGGCGACGAGGCGCTCCAGCTCGGGATGCTCGGGGGCGAGCACGAAGAAGGTGGCGCCGAAGAGGGTGTCGGGGCGGGTGGTGAAGACCGGGAAGTCGAGGTCGACCTCCTCGCAGCGGAAGACGACCTCGGCGCCCTCGGAGCGGCCGATCCAGTTGCGCTGCATCGTGATCACGTGCTCGGGCCAGGACTCGAGCAGATCGAAGTCGGAGAGCAGCCGGTCCGCGTACTCGGTGATGCGGAAGAACCACTGCTCGAGGTTTTTCTGGACGACCTCGGTGCCGCAGCGCTCGCAGCGGCCGTCGACGACCTGCTCGTTGGCGAGCACGGTCGCGTCCTTCGGGCACCAGTTGACCTCCGCCTCTTCCCGGTAGGCAAGGTCGCGCTCGAAAAGCTGCAGGAAGATCCACTGGGTCCAGCGGTAGTACTCGGGCGTGTGGGTCGCCAGTTCGCGGGACCAGTCGATTGAGATCCCCCACTCGCGGAACTGGCGGCGGAAGGACTCGATCGAGCGCTCGGTCGCCACCCGCGGCGGCTCGCCGGTTTTGATCGCGTTGTTCTCCGCCGGCAGACCGAAGGAGTCGTAGCCCATCGGGTGGATCACCTCGAAGCCGTGGCGGCGGCGGAAGTGGGCGATCGCGTCCCCCACCGCGTAGCACTTGAGGTGGCCGACGTGGGGCTCGCCGGAGGGGTAGGGCAGCATCTCCAAGACGTAGGCCTTCGGCTTGCCCTCGTCGAAGCCGGACTGGCCGGGGTTGGCGACCTCCCAGGTCTTCTCCTCGGCCCAGACCCGCTGCCACTTCCGCTCGATCTCTTTCGGCTCGTACCCAGACACTGAGCGGCGATCTTACGAGGGCCGGGTGCGGCGGTGCGTTGGCCGCGGGCCCTACGTCGGGATCGAATAGGTGACCGGCGAGAGCTCGCGCAGGATCTGGGGCCAGACGTAGACCTCGATCGTCGCCGTCAGGATCAGGACCGGGATCGCCAGCAGCACGGTGATCAGGGTCGCCGCCAGCAACTGGTTCCACTCGCCGCGGCGACTGGCGATCAGCCAGGCCGCGAGCGGGAGGAAGAGCGCGGTCAACTCGGGCAGGGCGTGGGGAAGCACGCTGAGGATCAGTTCGAAGCGGGTCATCTCGAGCTGGAAGGCAATCGAAGAACCCTGGAAGCCAAGGTAGAGCGCCTGCGTCGAGAGCGAGAAGAGGGTGACGGCGGCGACGAAGAGGATCGCGAACTCGCCGGCCTTGACGTGGACCCAACGGCTGAATCCGGTCCGCTGCGCCGCGGCGATCGGCATCGAGGCACCGGCGATGAAGCCGGCGATGCAGGCGGTGCCGTGCAGCGCCAGCACCAGCGAGTTGCGCCAGAGGATCGGCAGCAGGTCGTCGGGCTCGGCGGGATAGGTCAGCCCGGCGACGTGGACCGGCGTCACGTCCGGGGTCAGCATCCCGGCCACCACCCAGACGGCCCCCAGCAGCGTCAGCGCCACCACGACGCTGAGGGCGATCCAGGCCCGCAGCACCTGCCACGGCCGCTGGCTCCACATCTCCAGGGTCGCTCGCGAGTCCTCGACCCCGTGGCTGAAGACGTGCTGGTTCGCGGTGCTCATCCATCTGAGCATCGGCAGCGGCCGACGACGGTTTGAGCAGCAAAGGTTTACGTCGTCACTTTTGGGTAGAAGAAGCCCGTGTGGAGACTGGGGAAGCGGGTTCTCGCCGGGGCGGCGACGGCGTTGGCGGTGTGCGTGCCGGGCGTCCCGGCGGCTGAGGTCGAGCTCAACGCCGATGGCGTTCCGTGGCGCGGCGCCTCCCCCTACGCCGAAGTCGAGGGAACGGTCGACGCCCACAACCACGTCACCGCCTACGAGTTCCTCGGCGGCGACGCCCACTGCGGCGAACCGTGGAACCCGGGTGGGCCTGCGGCCGCCCTCGTCGACTGCCCCGACCACTATCCGAACGGGGCTGGCGCGGTGCTGGAGAACGCTCTCTACGGCAACCCGCTGCGCACCCACGATCCGGTCGGCTGGCCGACCTTCAAAGACTGGCCGGCGCCCTCTTCGCAGACGCACGAGCAGACCTACTACCGCTGGATCGAGCGCGCCTACCTCGGGGGCGTCCGGATCATGGTCAACGACCTGGTCGAGAACGTCGCCCTCTGCGAGATCTATCCGCTCAAACACAACAGCTGCGACGACATGACCAGCGTCCGCCTCCAGTACCGGCGCATCCACGAGCTCCAGGACTTCATCGACGCCAAATCGGGCGGGCCGGGCAAGGGCTGGTTCCGGATCGTTCGCGACCCGTTTGAGGCGCGGCGGGTGATCAACGAAGGAAAGATGGCCGTGGTGCTCGGGATCGAGACCTCGGAGATCTTCGGCTGCGGCGGCTCCGAGCAGCTCCCCCGCTGCACCCGCGAGCAGATCGTCGCCGGGTTGGACGAAATCGAGCGGATGGGCGTCGCCTCGTTCTTCCCGATCCACAAGTTCGACAACGCACTCGGCGGCGTTCGCTTCGACAGCGGCACCTTCGGCGCCGCGATCAACGCGGCGAACCTCAAGCAGACCGGCCACTTCTGGCAGATCGAAACCTGCAAAGGCGAAGCTGAAGACAACCCCCAGGACACCGCCGTCCCGGACGGCGACGTGATCGACGCCGGCCTCTTCGCCTTCATCCCCAAAGGGCTGCTGCCGATCTATCCCCCGCCCCCGCACTGCAACGCCCTCGGGCTGACGCCGCTCGGCGAATTCACGGTCCAGCAGATGATCGACCGCGGGTTGATGATCGAGCTCGACCACATGAGCCTGAAGACCGCCACCCGGACGTTGGAGCTGGCCGAGGCGCGCGGCTTCTCAGGGGTGCTCTCGTCGCACTCCTGGATGAGCCCGCAGCTGCGCTCGCGCGTCTACAGCCTCGGCGGCTTCATCGAGCCGATCACCACCAGCCCGGAGACCTTCATCGAGGAATGGCGGCAACTGCGCGCTGTCGCCGATCCCCGCTTCCGCTTCGGGATTGGCTTCGGCGCCGACGCCAACGGCTTCCACTCGCAGCCGCCGGCGCGGGGTGCGGGGCAGCCGAACGCCGCCTCCTATCCCTTCAAATCGCTCGACGGACGCATCACCTTCGACCGGCAGGTCTCCGGCCAGCGGGTCTATGACGTCAACGTCGACGGCGTGGCGCACTACGGGCTCTATCCAGACTGGATGGAGCAGCTGCGCCTGCTCGCCGGCGAGCCGATCGCCAAGGACCTGATGAGCGGGGCCGAGGCCTATCTGCAGACCTGGGAACGGGCGATCGGCGTTCCCGAGCTGGCCAGCGTGGCCGGCTCGGCTTGCCTGGCGACGCCGAGCCGCCTCTCCCGATCCGGCTTCGGTCCCTTGAAGCTCGGTCACACCCCTCAGCAGACGCTGCTCGCCGCCGGCCAACCGCAGCGGCGGGTGAAACGCTCGTTCCGCTGGTGTTCGACGCGGGCGAAGGCGAAAGGCGCGAAGGAGTCCGGGGTCGCCGTCGTCTTCGGCTCCGGCGAAAGGACCGCCTTCGTCGCCACCACCGCCAGCGGCAAAGGCAAGCCGAAACGGGCGCAGAAGCTGGGCCGCGGCCTGTTCGTGGTCCGCAAGGGCCCCGGCGGCGACCGCGTCTGGGCCTACCGCAAGGGGAAGCTGCGGTTCAGGGCCGTCGCCGCGCCGAAGCTGGCGAAGAAGACCGGACGCCTCCGGGCCGCCTTCCGCGAAACCGGCCTGCGGTAGCTCAGGTCCCGGCGAGTTTGCGCTCGAAGTCCTCGGACAGCGCTGCCAGCTCCGAGAGCGGGACGCCGAGGCCCCTCGCGATCCGGCGCACGTTGCCCCAGGTCGGGTTGATGCGCCCGGACTCGATATGGGAGATCCAGGTCGGGTGGATTTCAGCTCGGTGCCCGAGCGTCTCCTGACTCAGCTCGTTCTCCTGGCGGAGCTTCCGGATGGCTTTGCCGAGGCCTATTTGTGGGTCGTCACGTCGCGGCATCTAGCGCAGGGAATTGGCCCCCCGCTCCCAGGTCCATAGAGCTGAACTCAATTCCGGCCGCGGAAGCCGCGACTTGCGGTTTTCCACAGCTTCGGAATCGCCCGTCCGGAAGCGACGGTTGCTTTTGTCAAGGCAGCACCGCAGGGCCCCGGGTGAGGGGCCACTGGCGTCAGGTGCGGAGGAGGCGGCTAGGGCCGCCGAGCTGGTGGGCAGGAAAACAGAATGGAGCTGAGGGGGCTCGAACCCCTGACCTCATCGCTGCCAGCGATGCGCTCTTCCAGCTGAGCTACAGCCCCATACATGCGAGGAAGTTTAGCTGGGAAGAACTACTGGGAGGAGCTGGCCTAGGCGGCGCGCTGCTCCGGGCCCTGCTCGTCGTCGACGTCGAGGATCAGGTTGTCCGGGGCGTTGTGGCGAACCTTGAAATCGATGCCTGAGAGCTCTTCCAGCTCGCGGAGGAGGTCCACCGGCTGGTCGAGGTTCATCGAGAGCGTCGCGCGGCCCTCGGAGAAGCGCTCGACGGCGATCTCCGAGGCGCCGATCTGACCGACCGCATCCTCGAAGCCGACCAGCTGCGAGAAATCGCCGAGGGGGCCGATCTCGAGCTTGACGCGTCCCTTGTGGACGCCGTCCTCCTCCGACTCTGAATCGACGGAGGCGGCTTCCGCATCGGTCTGGAGAGGGGGCTCGAGGTCGGTCAGCGCCTTCACCTTCTTGCTCACCTCGACCGCCTCGCGCAAGGCTTTCATCCGGATCCGGGTCGCCTGACCGCGAGCCTGCGTCTCCAGCTCCTCGAGCCGGGCCGTGATCGCGTCGAGCGAGGCGATGCTGCGGTCGTGGCACTCGTTGGCCTCTCGCAGGCGCTGGCCGAGGACGCGGATCTCCCGCTCGCGCTCCAGCACCATGCCGGAAAGGGCCGCGGTCTCCCGCTCCAGCTCGGCAGCCGCCCGGCGCTGACCGTCGGTCTCCACCTCGAGCCCGACGATGCGGGCGTCCCGAGCGGAGATCGCAGCGTCAACATCCGCGCGGCGGTAGCCGAAGAGGCCCCGTCTGAACCCATTCATCGACCGGCACCGTAAATAGGCGCTCGGACGTTATTTATGCGCTGGCGGCCTCGGGGGCTTCCGGCGCGTCGTCGAGCTCCAGGCGCGGCGCGTCGCGCCAGAGGTCCTCGAGGCCATACCGCTCCCGAGCCTCGGGGGTGAAGACGTGGAGCACGCAGTCGAGGTAGTCGAGGATCGTCCAGCCGGCATCGCCGCCGCCGTCCACCCCGCCCGGCAGCAATCCGGCCTCCCGCTTGACCCGCAGGCGCACCTCGTCGACGATCGCCCGCGCCTGCCGCTCGCTGCGGGCGGTGCAGATCGCGAGAAAGTCCGTGTAGGCGACCAGCTCCCGCATGTCGAGGACGACGACGTCCTCTGCTTTTTTCGAGTCGGCGGTAGCGGCCAGGTGCCGCGCCAACTGCTCGGACTGCGCCTGGCTCACCTGTAGATCCCCCTCTCTTCGATGAAGTTCGCGACGGCGTCGGGGACGATGTAGCGCAGCGGTCGTCCCTGCTCGGCCCGCTCGCGCACCGCCGAGGAGGAGACGCCGAACTGGGGCATCTCCAGCATCGTCGTCCGGTCCTCGCAACCGAGGCTTCGCGTCACTGCCGCCAGCTCGGGATCCGACACGCCCGCCCGGCGCGCGATCGCGAGGCTCGCCAGCTCGACGACCCGCTCCGGCTCGCGCCAGCTCTCCAGCCCGACGGCAGCGTCCGCCCCCATCACGAACACCAGCTCATTGTCGGTTCGTTCCTCTGCAAGTGCCTCCAAGGTCTCATACGTATAGGACGGCCCCTCGCGCTCGACCTCCAGGTCGGAGACCGAGAAGCGGGAGTCGTCTGCCGCGGCCAGTCGCGTCATCTCGACCCGCGCCTCGCGACCGGGGTCGCCGGCAATCCGCTTGTGGGGCGCCTGGCCGGTCGGCACGAGAACGACCTCCTCGAGGTCGAGTTGCCAAAGCGCCTCCTGGGCCAGCGCCAGGTGACCGAGGTGCGGAGGGTTGAAGGCCGACCCCAGCACCCCGATCGCGCCGTGGGAGCTACTCACGTACCTGGCCGTCGCCGCGCGCCACGTACTTGAAGGTGGTCAGCTCGCGCATCCCGATCGGCCCCCGGGCGTGCAGCTTCTGGGTCGAGTTGCCGATCTCGGCTCCCATCCCGTACTCGAATCCGTCGGTGAACCGGGTCGAGGCGTTGACGTAGACGGCGGCCGCGTCGACACCGGTGACAAAGGCCTCCGCCGCCTCCTCGGAGGTGGTGACGATCGCCTCCGAGTGGCCGGTGCCGTGGCTGTTGACGTGCTCGACCGCGTCCCCGACGGAATCGACCACGGCGACGGCCATCTTCAAGCCCAGGTACTCGCTGTCCCAGTCCTCGTCGGTGGCCTCTCCGACCTCGACCCCCCCGGCGGCGGCGCGGGCGCGTTCGTCGCCGACCAGCTCGACGCCCGCGGCAGCCAGGTCTCCCAGCACCGCCGGCGCGAAGCGATCGGCGATCGCGGCGTCGATCAGCAGCGTCTCCGCGGCGTTGCAGACGCCGGGTCGCTGGACCTTTGCGTTGACGGCGATCCGGCGCCCCATCTCGGGATCGGCGTCGGCGTGGACGTAGACGTGGCAGTTTCCGGCGGCCGCGTACATCACCGGCACCGTCGCCACCGCCTTGATCGCCGCCTTCAAACCTTCGCCGCCGCGCGGGATCAAGAGGTCGACGAGCCCCTCCTGGGTCGCCAGCTCGGCCAGCTCCTCGTGGCCGCCTCCGCCGAGCGAGAGCACGGCGTCCTCGGGCAGGCCCGCCTCGGCCAGCGCCTCGCGGACGACCGCCGCAAGGGCCGCGTTGGAGCGCTCGGCGTAGCTGGAGCCGCGCAGGACGATCGCGTTGCCGCTCTTGATCGTCAGCGCCGCGCAATCGATCGTCACGTTCGGGCGCGCCTCGTAGACCACGGCGACGACCCCGAGCGGCACCCGCACCTTGCGCAGGTCGAGGCCGCTGGCAAGCGTTTTCCGTTCCAGCTCCTCGCCGACCGGGTCGTCGAGCTCCTCGACCACCCGCACCCCCACGGCCATCGCCGCCACCCGCTCCGGCGTCAGCCGCAAACGGTCGCGGAGGGCGTCGGTGAGACCGACGGCGCGCTCGTCGGCGAGGTCGCCGGTGTTGGCTTCGAGAATCCCTTCGCTCCGTTCTTCGAGCAGGCGTGCGGTCGCCGCGAGGGCGGCGTTCTTGGCCTCGGTCGAAGCGGTCGCGAGCTTTCGGGCGGCGCGCTTGGCGGCGGCGCAGCTCTCGGCGACGGTGGTCTCGGTCACGGCCATCGGCTAAGGGTAGCTGGGGCCTGGCGGGGCTGGCGCAGCCCCGCCTAGAGCAGGACGAAGCGGTCGCGGTGGACGACCTCGTCGGCGGCGTGCGGCAGCAGCTCCCGCACCTGCGCGCTCTGCATCCCGATCACCCGCTGCAGCTCGCGCGAGGAGTACTCGCTGATTCCTTTGCCGATCGTCCCGCCTTCGGTGACGACGTCGATCGCGTCGCCCGGCTCGAACGCCCCCTCCACAGCCGCGATCCCGACCGGCAACAGGCTGGAGCCGCTCTCGCGCAGTACGCGCGCGGCGCCGGCGTCGACGATCAGCCGCCCGCGAGCGGGCTTCGCGTACTTCAGCCAGAGCTTGAAGCTGGAGGTCTTCCCTTCCCCCGAAGCGAAGCGCGTGCCGCAGGCCTCACCCGCCGCGGCGGACGACAGCGTGCCCTCCACGGTGCCGTTGCAGATCACCGCCGGGATCCCGGCCTCGCTGGCCATCTCCGCCGCCGCCACCTTGCTCCGCATCCCGCCGGATCCGAAAACCGAGGTGCGGTCGCCGATCTCCAGCCGGTCGAGCTCGGCGAAGTCGCTGACCTCGGCGATCAGCTCCGCGTCCGGATCGGTGCGCGGGTCGCCGGAGAGCAGCCCGTCGACGTTGGTGAGCAGGACCAGGAGGCGGGCCTCGAGCAGCAGCGCCACCTGCGCGGCGAGGAAGTCGTTGTCGCCGAAGGTGATCTCGTCGGTGGCGGTGGTGTCGTTCTCGTTGACGACCGGCACCACCCCCCACTCGATCAGCCGCCGCAGCGTCTGGCGCGCGTTCAGGTAGTTGGTGCGGGCGGCGATGTCGGCCGCCGTCAGCAGCACCTGCGCCGCGCGGGTGCCGTGGCCGGAGAGGCGGGTCTCGTAGGCGCGAAAGAGGTCTCCCTGGCCGACGGCGGAAGCCGCCTGCAGCTCGTCCATCGCCCGTGGGCGAGCCGGCAGCTCCAGGAGCCGCATCCCGCGGGCGATCGCCCCGGAGGTCACCATCACCACCCGCTCCCCCCCCTGCTCCAGGTGTGCCACCTGCGCGCAGACGGAGTCGAGCACGTCAGTGCGCAGCTCACCGTCGTCGGCGGCGACGATCGAGGAACCGAGCTTGACGACGAGGGTCATGCGAGGAACGTAGCCGAGATGGCGGCTACTAGGCTCACCCCGTGAAACCTCCCTTCACCTACGGCTTCCGCGTCCGCTACAGCGAGTGCGACCCGCAGGGGATCGTCTTCAACGCCAACTACGTCGCCTACTTCGACCACGGCTTCACCGAGCTCTGGCGCGAGGCGTTCGGCTCCTACGCGGTGATGGAGGAGCGCGGCATCGATATGGTCGTGGCCGAGCTGAGCGTCGAGTTCCACGCTCCCGCCCGCTTCGACGAGCTGGTCACGCTGGGCATCGGGGTCGAGCGCCTCGGCACGACCAGCATGAACAGCCGCCTCCGGCTCCACCGCGACGAGGAGCTGCTGGTCGAGGGTCGGATGCGCCACGTCGTCGTCGACGCAGAGAGCTGGGAGAAGACCGAGATCCCGAGCTGGCTGCGGGAGGGGCTGGAGCCCTACTCAGACGTGTAGCTCGAACTCGAGCTCGCCGATGCGAACGTCGTCGCCGGGTTCGAATCCTGCCCGGTCGAGCGCGGCGATGACCCCCATCTCCTTCAGCCGCTGCTCCAGGTATGCGAGCGCTTCCTCGTTGCCGGTGTCGTGGCGTTCGAACAGCATCTCGACGCCGCGGCCGAGGACGCGGAAGCCGCCGTCCTCCTCGCGCTCGACCCAGTAGCCGCCCTCGCCGGCGGGACGGTAGACCCGGTGCTCGGCCTCGAACTCCGAGTCCGGGAGCACCTCCGCCGCGGCGGCGGGAGCGATCTCCGGCAGCTCCCGGAGGATCAGCTGCCGCAGCTCCTCCATTCCCTCTCCGGTCGCCGAAGAGACGGCGAGAACCCCCAGGGCGTTATCGCCCAGCCGCTCTTCCCACTCCGTCACCGCCCTCGCCACCTCCTCAGGTGGCAGCAGGTCGCGCTTGCTCAGCACCACAAGCTCCGGCAGTCGCTCCAGGCCCGCCCCGTGTGCCGACAGCTCGCCTCGGACGGTCTCGTAGTCGGCGACGGGGTCGCCGTCCATCGGGGCGACGTCAACGAGGTGGACTAGCATCGAGCAGCGCTCGACGTGGGCGAGGAACTCGTGGCCGAGCCCGGCGCCTTCGGCCGCCCCTTCGATCAAGCCCGGGATGTCGGCGACGACCGCCTGCCGGTCCTCGCCTTCGATCGTCCCCAGCGCCGGCGAGAGCGTCGTGAACGGGTAGTCCGCGACCTTCGGCGCCGCCCGCGTCAGCCGCCCGAGCAGCGAAGACTTGCCGGCATTTGGCAGCCCGACCAGGCCGACGTCGGCCAGCAGCTTCAGCTGCAGCTCGATCCAGTCGGCCTCGGCGGAGCTGCCCTTCTCGGCGAAGCGAGGCGTCTGCCGCGTCGAGGTCGTGAAGCGCCTGTTCCCATGACCGCCGCGACCGCCGCGGGCGACGACCGCCCGCTGACCTGGAGTCACCAGGTCGATCCGGCTGCCGTCGACAGCGGTCGCCTGAGTCCCGGGAGGCACTGGGATCTCCCTGTCCTCCCCCCGTCCCCCCTGTCGGTTCGACCCTTCCCCGTGCCGCCCCCGCTCGGCGCGAAAGTGCTTGCTCCCCTTCAGGGCCCCCAGGTCCCGCTTCGAGGGTTCGCAGACGAGCACGACGTCGCCGCCGTGCCCGCCGTCGCCGCCGTCGGGCCCGCCGCGGGGCACGTGGGCCTCACGCCGAAAAGAGATCGACCCGTTGCCGCCGGCACCGCCCTCGACCCAGATCTTCGCCTTGTCGTACACAGGTCAGAGCGTAATCGGAAGACCTCGTACGTTTACGCCCCGCTAGCGGCGAGATGCATAGCCCCTGCCACATTCGCGGGCTGCTTGGAACTCCTTTTGGATTTCCGCCCTCAGGGCTTGCAGTTCACTCTGCATTTCAACCCGAACGGCACGAAATTCCTCCCGCGTCTCCTTGAAGCCCTCATCGACCCTCTTGTTGAGGTCGTCGAGGCGCTCGTCGGTCCAGACTTCCCTTGCCATAACAGCCATGGTGCCAGCTACCGAACCAGATGCAACCTTTTGTACGCACAGCGTAAAAGCTTCGCGCCGACTTCCTCGCACAAGACGAGCGGGAGGGACTGACCGCCCCTCCCGCTCTGGAACTACAGCTCTACGCCGGGATCAGCGAACGACGATCTTCGACTTCGCCGCTTTACCGGGCGTGCCCTTGACCTGGAAGGTCAGCTTGTCGGTGCCCTCGTCAGCGCCGGGCTTGACCTTGACCCGGAATTTGGTCGACCGTTTGACCTGGCCATTCAATTTGCCGAGCTTCTTGCACTTCGGCTTGCGCAGGTCGTCCTTAGCCGCGCTCGGCAGCTTCACGCAGATGCGGGCTTTCTTCGACTGCAGGTCGCCCTGGTTGACGATCTTCACCTGGAAGGTGACGAGGTCGCCAGGGTCGGCTTTCGCCTTGCGCTTGGTGCTGAGCTTGACTTTCGAGGCCTTGACCTTGACCGCGGCGCTGGTCTGCGCGGCGGAGCCGGCCTGATTCCTCGCCGTCACGATGCAGGCGTAGGAACCCGGTGACGTGGCCGTGAAGGTGGCGGCTATCGCCCCCGGAATCGCCGTGCCGTTCTGAGTCCACTGATAGGCGAGCGCGTGCGGCGCCTGGTAGACGAACGAGCCGGCGAAGTCAGCTGCCCAACTGCCGGTAGGACAGGTCAGCTCAGTGCGGACTTTCGGATTGCGGGTGATCACCGGCGCCCCGGTGCCGGTCGGCGATTTGAGGACGAGTAGGTCCTGGGGGCCGTCGAACGGCGCCGTCTGGGGCGTGATGTTGCCGCCGCCCCCGCCGCTCAAGTTGGCGAAGCCGATCCCGTTCAGAGGATTTTCGCTGTTGTCGTAGTTGACCCAGCGAATCTTGTTCAGGGTCGGGTCGAGCGCAAACCCGTACGAGGAGTTGACGACCGCACCGGTGGTGTCGAGGATGCTGACGTTGCCGCCGAGCAGCCCCGTGTAGGCGAACCTGTCCAGGTTGCCTTCGGTCCAGTAGAGGCGGCCGGCCGCCGGATCGGTGGCGAAGCCCCAGGCGTTTTCGGGGGCTACGTTCAGCAGCAGGTTTCCCCCGCCCGTGTTATTGACGTTTGCGTAGGAGATCGAGATGGGTTCCCCCGAGGGGTTGTTGCCCCAGTAGACGCGCCCGTTCACCGGGTCGAGCCCGATCTTGTAGGGATCCACGAGGGTCGCTCCCGTCGTATTGAGGAGCCCGCCGACGCTGCCGTCCAGCCTCGCCCAAGCGATCGACCCGTTGTTGCCGTCGCCGTCGTTCGCCCAGTAGATCGTCCTCGTCGCCGGGTCGACGACGACGCCGTACGGTTCGTCGACCAGCGCCCCCGGAGCCGTGAAGACGGCGGCGCCGCTGCCGTCGAGGTTGACGGCGAGGATCTCACCATCGCCACCGGGCCCACCGCTGCTACTGACCACGAAGAGGCGGTTGGTGACCGTATCGATCGCCATGCCTTCCGGGCTTTTGAGATCGACGCCGGTGAGGTTGAGGCTGCCGCCGCCGCTGCCGTCGCCGTTGGCGAAGGAGATCGACTGCGGGGCCGCGCCGTAGTTGTTCCAGTAGACGAGTTCGGCCGCCTGACCGCGGGCCGCAAACGTCAATAGCGCTACGAGGGCAAGGGTGATCGTCGCGAAGACCACGGCTAGACGCCGGTCTCCGCGCTCAGAGACGAGATGCAATTTGAACTTCCTTTCTTAGTCCTGCAGAACCGAGATGGTGCGACCCTTGCGGGACGGCTTGAAGTCCACGACGCCCTCACGGGTGGCGAAGATCGTGTGGTCGCGGCCGATGCCGACGCCGTCGCCGGGCCAGAAGCGGGTGCCGCGCTGGCGGACGATGATCTCGCCGCCGCTGACTTTCTGGCCGGCGAAGACCTTGACCCCGAGCATGTTCGGGTTCGATTCGCGGCCGTTGCGGCTGGAGCCGAGGCCTTTCTTGTGCGCCATGCCTAGCCTTTCCCTTTCAGTTTCGTCACTTCGAGCCTGGTCAGCTCGGAGCGGTGGCCGGCGCGGCGGCGGTAGCCCTTCTTCGCCTTGTATTTGAAGACTTTGATCTTCGGGCCCCGCAGGTGCTCGGCGACTTTCGCCTCGACTTTGACTTTCTCCAGGTCTTTGCCGCCGGCGACGACGTCGTCGCCGCGGAATAGGACCGGACGAAGGGCGACTTTGTCGCCCTCTTTGGCGTCGAGCCGGTCGACGAGCAGGGACGTGCCCTCCTCGACTTTGTACTGCTTGCCGCCGCTCTCTATGACTGCGTAAGTGTTCATTCGTCCTTGCTGCCTTGATTGGCGCGCGAACGCCCACGGCCGCCCCTGCGGCCACGACTGCGTTTACGCGAAGGAGCGGAGGATTCTAGCTGGGAGCCGTTTTCCTCGCCTCCTCCAGATCCGTTGGGCGAATCGCCTCCAAGCAGCGAGGCGATCGCGGCCGAACGCTCGACCTCGTCGATCCGCACCAGCTTGCGCTCGCCGACGAAGCGGCCGCCGCCGGTGACGCTGACGATGTAGGAGTCGATCCGGGCGACTGCGTCGTCGGCGTTGTACATGTGCGGCTCGTCGATCTTGACCAGCACCTCCTCGCCGACCTTGAACGGCAGCGCCCGCTCCTCGATCTCGCTCCGGCTCCCCGACTCGGTCAGCTCGAAGCTGTCGATCGGCAGCGCGTCGCCGCCCTCGAAGTGGAACCGCTTGCCGGTTTCCTCCTCGAGCTCGGCCAGGCCGCTGTCGGAATCGGTCAGCTCATGGGCGACCTTCGGGTTGACGCGGATCAGGAAGGCCTCGGCGTCCGCCTTCTCGGCGGCGATGTCGCGCATCTTCTCCAGGCCTTCCAGCGCCACCGTCTCGGCCGAGAGGACGACGCCCTCGCCGTGGCAGGTCGGACAGGGCGCCGTGAGGATCTCCCGCACGCCGTCGGTCACGTTCTGGCGGGTCATCTCGACCAGCCCCAGCGGCGAGACCTCGACCACGTAGCTCTTCGACTTGTCGGCATCGAGCGCTTTGCGCATCGTCTTCAGGACCTTGTCCCGGTTGCTGGCCCGCGCCATGTCGATGAAGTCGACGACGATGATGCCGCCGATGTCGCGCAGCCGCAGCTGCCGCACCGCCTCCTCGGCCGCCTCGGTGTTGACTTTGGTGATCGTCTCCTCGAGGCCGCCTTTGCCGCGGCCGGTGAACGAGCCGCTGTTGACGTCGATCACGGTCAGCGCCTCGGCGTAGTCGATGATCAGGTAGCCGCCCGAAGGGAGGTCGACGCGCCGGTTCAGGGTCGACTCGATCGCCTCGTTTACCTTCCATTTTTCGAACAGCGGCTTCGTGCCCTCGTAGAGCTCGACCCCACCGACCAGCTCGGGGGCGGTGCGCTGGAAGAAGCTCGTCACCCGCTCGTGCTGCTTCGGCGAGTCGATGATCGCCCGCTCGAACTCGTTGAGGAAGACGTCGCGCAGGACCCTGACCGAGAGGTCCGCCTCCTGGAAGACCAGCGATGGGGCCTTGGTCGACTCCGAACGCCGCTCCAGCACCTCGTTCAGCTTCTGCAGGTAGCTGATCTCGCGCACGAAGTCGGCTTTTTTCGCCCCGTGGGCGGCGGTGCGGACGATCAGCCCGCCGGGCCCTTTGTAGGTGCGGTCGACCATCTTCCGCAGCCGGTCGCGCTCTTTGTCGGTCAGCCTGCGGCTGACCCCGACGCCGCCGCCCTGCGGCGCATAGACCAGGTAGCGGCCGGCGATCGAGAGGTTCATCGAGAGCCGCGCGCCCTTCGTCTTCAGCGGGTCCTTGACGACCTGGACGAGGATCTCCTGCCCGGGCTTGATCAGCTCGTTGATGCGGCGGCCGTGGCCGCGCCCGCGCTTGGGCGCCTGCTTGCCGTCAGGGGTGACGATCTCGTCGACGTGGAGGAAGCCGTTGCGCTCGAGGCCGATGTCGACGAAGGCGGCCTCCATGCCGGGGAGGACGTTGTCGACCTTCCCCTTGTAGATGTTGCCGACGATCGATCGCCGGCCACGCCGCTCGATGTAGAGCTCGGCGACGTTGCTCTTGCCGCCCTTCTGCTTTGCCTCGAGGACGGCTACTCGGGTCTCGCCGCGCGCGGCGGACACCAAAATCGTTTTTTTCATTGTTGATTCAGCTCAGTTCGGATAGATACGCATGCCGGATCCCTTTCCAGAGATCACCAGGCGAACCTTCCCTTCTGACTGAGATGCGCTTGGACGTTGATGCTCTGAAGAACCCCGATCGCCAGGAAAGTAGCGAGCACGGAGGACCCTCCATAGCTCACCAACGGCAGGGGGATGCCCGTGATCGGCATGATGCCGAGGTTCATCCCCACGTTGACGAACGTCTGGAACAGCAGCGAGACGGCGATGCCGCCCGCGATCAGGGTTCCGTAGGAGTTCTTCGAGAACATCGATATCCGCAGCGCCCGCCAGAAGAGCAGGGCGTAAAGGGATAGGACTAACGCGGCGCCCATGAACCCGTAGCGCTCACCGATCACCGCGAAGATGAAGTCGGTGTGCCGCTCGGGGACGAAGTCGAGCCGCGTCTGGGTGGCATTGTCGCCACGACCGACCCCTTGACCGGAGCCGATGGCGACCACTGATTGGTTCTGCTGGTAGCCGGCGCCGCTCGCGTGCTCGTCAGGATCGAGGAAGGACGTCAGACGTTCCTCCTGGTATCCCTTGAGGAGCGGGAACCCGGTCGCCGGAGCGACGACCAGGACCAGTGCGACCAGCGCGGTCAGCACGCCGCCGATGACCGCGAAGTGCATCCAGGGGACGCCTCCGAAGTACATGACGGCGAGGGTGGCGACCCCGAACACCAACGAGGTGCCGAGGTCGGGCTGCAGGAAGACGAGCGCAGCCGGAGCGAGGCCAAGACAGAGGTAGCGCACCGTGCGCTGGACCTCGGAGCCTCGCCGGGCGCCATCGATCACGAACCCGGCAAGCGCAAGCACGAGCAAGAGCTTGCCGAGCTCCGATGGCTGGAAGCTGAAGAGGGGAAGTTCGAAGGCGCGCCGCGAGCCGCGAGCGGCGAAGCCGAAGACGAAGACGAGCGAGATGCTGACGCAGAGGAAGGTGTAGATCCCGACCCGCAGCTCGCGGAAGCGCGAGTAGTCGACCCGAGTCAGCAGCAGCATCCCGGCGATCCCGAGCAGTGCGTAGATCGACTGGCGCTCGAGGAAGTAGTTGGGGCTGCCGGGGACGTCGTGCTGGGTCGCCTGCCCGAGGGTGAGGAGGCTGAAGGCAACCAGACCGATCGCCGAGATCATCAGCGGCCAGTCCATGTGAGCCAAGCCGAGCCGCTCGGCGATGCCGACGTGAACCGTGAACGGCTCTGGTCGGGCGTTTCTGGTGCGAGTGGCGTACATCATCTATTCGGTTCCGTCGGCGCTGGATTCTTCAGACACCTGTTTCTCGTAAATCGCTTCGAGGATTCTCAGCACGACGGGAGCGGCGGCTTCGGCGCCGAAGCCGCCCTGCTCGACGGTGGCAATCGTCACGATACGCGGGTTGGGATACGGGGAGAGCGCCGCGAACCAGGACTGATCGCCGTAACCGACCCGTTCCGCGGTTCCGGTCTTGCCCGCAATCTCAATCGGGAAGCCACCGAAGATGTCGGTGCCGGTGCCTTCAGCTCCCTGGGCTGCCAGGTGCAAGCCTTCGAGAATCTCGTTGCGATAGTCGGGGTCGATGGGGACCTGGCGCCGAATCTTCGGCTCGAATTCCCTCAGCACCCGGCCCGCGGCGTCCTCAACTTCCTTCCCCACGTACGGGGTGACGATCTTGCCGCCGTTGCCGAGCGCGGCGTAGGCGATCGCCATCTGCAGCGGGCTCGTCTGCAGGTCGCCCTGGCCGGTTGCCAGCTGGACGTTGTCACCGATCGACCACGGCCGGTCGGTGTTCCCTTCCTCGAAGAGCTGGTTGCGCCACTCGGCGGTTGGCAGCAACCCCTCGGACTCCTCGGGAAGGTCCAAGCCGGTCCAGCGGGCAATGCCGAGTTTGTGGGCCCATTCCTGCAGCTCGCCGGTGTCCCACATCCTCGCGCCGAGCGTGTAGAAGTAGACGTCGGATGAAACTTCGAGCGCTCTCGCCAGCGCCACCGAGCCGTAAGCCTGGCTGCCGGCGTTTTTGAAGGTCTGGCCGCCGATGACGATCTGGCCAGGGTCGTTGATTTCCTCGCTGGGCGTGATTACGTCGTTTTCCAGCGCCGCCAACGCCGGGATGATCTTGAAGATCGAACCCGTGGGGTAGGCGCCTTCGGTGGCACGGTTGACCAGTGGCGCCAGCAAGGGGTCCCGGTACAGTTCGTTCACCTGCGCCTGGGTCGGTTCGATCAAGTCGGTCGGATCGAAGGTGGGATTCGAGCCGAGGCCGAGTATCTCCCCGGTCTCGATGTTCATCGAGATGAATCCGCCGTGCCCGTAGGCAGCGAGTCCGGCTTCGCCCGCCGCCTGGACGTCGGCGTCGATCGTCAGCTTTAGGTTCTCGCCCGGAACGGGCGCTTTGGAGACCAGCTGCCCCCCGGGGGTCGGCTGCCCGGAAGCGTCAACCTGGATTTTCGTCAGGCCGGGCTCCCCTCGCAGGAAGCTGTCGTAGCTGTACTCGACCCCGCCTTTGCCGATCTCGTCGCCCGGCTCTAGATCTTTGTAGCTCGCTTCTTTCAGCTCTTCTTCGTCGATCTCGCCGACGCTGCCGAGCACGTGCGCCGCCATGGTTTCGTTCGGGTAGTGGCGAACGAAGACGCGCTCGACCGCCACCCCCGGGAACTCATCTTGGTTCTCTTCGAGATAGGCGATCAGCTCGTAGCCGACGTCCTGCTTCAGCGTCACCGGCGCGCCGGCGGCAACTTCTTCCTCTTCTTTGATCGTGCGGCGCACCTTGCGCAGCGGCATCTTCAGCAGCGTGCCCAAGCGCGCCAGCTGTGCCCGTTCCTCGGCCGGGTCTTCGGGGAGTTTGCTCATGTTCAGCTGCAGGGCGAGGCTGGTGCGGTTGTCGACCAGGGTCTTGCCGCTGCGGTCGAGGATCTCCCCCCGTGGCGCAATCACTTTGAACTCGCGAGTGCGGTTGTTCTTCGCCTCCGCCAGGTACTCGTCTCCGGAGATGACCTGAAGGTTCCAGAGTCGGAAGAAGAGGATCGCGAAGAGGACGAGGGCGACCCCACTGAGGACAGCGACCCGCAGCGAGAGGCGGCTGCCGGGCAAGGGCTGGTCTCCGCGTAAGAACATGCTGCCCCTAGGCTCCCAGCGCCGTCGGCCGCCTGCCCCGGCGCCGCACCATCGGATCCTCGACCAGGGCCGGCCGCAGCGCCCGCCGTACCCCGATGTAGATCGCCCAGCCGACGAAGAAGGCGAAGACGGCCTTCAACAGCATGTCCCAGATCACCAGGGCGCTGACCGGCGCGTCGATCCCCAGCATCAGCTCGACCGCCCCAAAGCCGAGCTCGGCAAAGAGAGTCAGGCCCATGCAGAGCAGCGGCGGCACCAGCGCGCTGTGAATCTCGAACCGCTCGCGGAAGAGTCCCGCCAGGTAACCGGTCGCTAGAAGCACCAGCGAGCTGCCGCCCAGCGGCGCGATCAGCAGGCAATCGAGCAGCAGCCCGACGGAGAAGCCGCAGACCGCCCCGGTCAGGCTGCCTCCGAGGAGTCCGAGGACGATCACCAACGCCGGCAACAGGTCGGGGCTGACGTGGAAGAGGGCGACCTGTGAGAAGAAGGAGAGCTGCAGGATCACGCCGCCGATCAGAATCGCGACGAGGCGGGCGAAGATGTTGGGGGTGAGGATCACCCG
>DATEOT010000007.1:0-26709 GCA_035273795.1 Solirubrobacterales bacterium
GAGGCATTCCCAAGCACGGGGGCGACAGGCTTCGACGTGGTCGACTCGTGCGAACGGTTGCAGGTCGAGGTTGCTGGAGGCCTCGTTAAACCCCAGCACAAACCAATACGTGCGGACCATGAGTTCGCCCTCGCCGCTTAGCTAGAAGCTAAGCGCTGTGAGAGTCGGTCCTTCCTCGCCCGCGGGAAGGGGCACCGGCTTCAGAAGCGGGCTCACCCGGGCGGATCGCCCCGTCCGTCAGGGGAAATCGAAGAGGGCTCTATCTCCCGCAGTGCCCGCTGGCGCGGACCCCGGGAGACGAGAATCAAGCGCCAGCTAAACCTGTAGACACCCTCGCACCGCGTCCGCGGATCCGAGTTCGAATCTCGGCGCCTCCACTGACGAAGGAACCCCGCCTCGGCGGGGTTCTTTTTTGGCTGACCATGACAGCGATACGTGTAGAGGTATTGTTCAGGAACACTCTGTTATCTAGATCGCGCGCCGACCCTGCGCGAGGAGGGAGGTTGACGTTGGACAAGATGAAAAGCCAGTTCTTGGGGGCTCTGTCAGCACTCGTGCTTCTGCTGTTCGCTGGGATCTGGATCTGGATCGGCATCAAGCTGCTTGCCTTCGATGCGACCTCGAAGACGCCCGCCCTGTCGTTCTCCGAAGCGCAGGTGACGGTTGCCGGGTTCCTTGCCTCGGCGGTGGGGGCGGGGACCGCCTCGGTCCTGGGGGTCGAAATCCAGTCGGTCCAGCGCAGGGACGCGCAGAGGGGTCAACTGCGTGCGATGTCCGCACGGGTCGGCGAAGCGGCAACGAGCTCGTGGCTTCTCCTCTTCGGCATCGCTTTGTATGCGGTTGTGGGCTGCTTCGTGCTGATCGTCTGGGTCTTCAACTCAGAAGTCGCCCCGGAAATGGTGAACGCCTTTTCGTTGGGGGTTCTGGGGTGGCTGGCAGGGGCGTTTGCCGCCGTCTTTCGTGCCCAGGACGGCTAGTAGGCAGGTGTGCGGTCCCAGCTCGGCCGGGCTGTCTCCCAGCGCCTCGTCAGAGTGAGTTGACGAGGCGCTGGGCCTCGCCGAAGTCGGTGCCGCTGCGTATCGGCGTGGAGCTTGGCCGCGCCGGTCCCGCCCTCGCCGGATCGTAGTTACGCGTCGCCGTCATTGGGTCGATCTGTCCAAAGTTGGGGCGGGTTCTTTTGGAGGGTGTCAGGACGGGTACTTCTGCCAGTAATGGGGATGAGGAGAATCAGTCTTTTCCTTGCGCTGGTGGTCGCTGCGGCCTTGGCGCTTGCTGAGCCGGTTGCGAGCGCGAAGCCGAAACCGCAGCTACCGCCGGTCGACACCTCGAAAGCCGGCGTCTGCGACTTCATCGCCCAGCCGCACGGCACGCTCTGCATGCTGCCCTTCCCGAACGACTACTTCACCCGGCCCGATCCGAGCAGCCCGACGGGGCGGCGGATCGACTTCGAGAACGCGGGGATGCCGATCAACGTGCTCGGTCAGCCGATCCAGGCCGCTCCCTACAACGCCTCCGACGGCTTCAGTCAGGGGGCGACGATCCTGCTGAAGGTGCCGGGGATCGAGACCACGGCGGACGTCCGCGCCACCGGCGCGGTGCCGATCAACCACATCGGCCGCTACCGCCGACCCAACGCTCCTGTCGTCGTCATCGACGCCGAGACCGGCAAGCGCTGGCCGATCTGGGTCGAGATCGACTCCAACGCGGCCGACCCCGCGAAACGGGCGCTGGAGATCCACCCGGCGGTCAACTTCGCCTCCGGCCATCGCTACGTCGTTGCCCTGCGCAACCTCCGCAACGCCGCCGGCGAGAGGATCGAGGTGCCCAGCGCCTTCCGTTACTACCGCGACCGGGTCCGCTCGAAGCAACCCGAGGTCGAGGCACGCCGCAAGCACTTCGAGAAGAACGTCTTCAAGCCCTTGAGGAAGGCCGGGATCGACCGCGACGACCTCTACCTCGCCTGGGATTTCACCGTCGCCAGCGATCGGAGCAACTACCAGCGGGCGCTGGCGATGCGCGACGCCTCCTTCGCCGAGCTCGGCGACACCGACCTCTCCGACCTCGTTCCCCAGGGGGGAGCGCCGAGCTTCCAGGTACTGAGCGTCGAAGAAAGCCCCAACCCCGGCCAGATCGCCCGCCGGGTCAAAGGCACCTTCCAGGTTCCCTGCTACCTGTTCCCGACCTGCGCCCCCTTCGGGACCATGCAGTTCGGCGCCGACGGCCTGCCGCTCCGCAACCCCGTCCCCTGGACCGCCAACTTCGACTGCATCGTCCCGGTCTCGGTCGCATCCGGACCGCCGGCCTCCGGGCGCCCGGTGCTCTACGGCCACGGCCTCTTCGGCCAGGCCGGCGAGGTCGCGTCGAGCCCGCAGCGGACGCTGGCCCAGGCGCACGGCATGGTCAAGTGCGCGACCGACGAGATCGGCATGTCCCAGGCCGACATCCCGGTGGCGATCTCCGCCCTGCAGGACCTCTCGCGCTTCCCGGCCCTCCCCGACCGCCTCCAGCAGGGGCTGCTGAACGAGCTCTTCCTCGGCCGGCTGATGATCAGCTCGGGCGGCTTCACCGCCCACCCGGCCTTCCACCAGGACGGCACCCTTCTCAGCCCGCCGGTCCTCGACACCAGCCGCCTCTACTACAACGGCAACAGCCAGGGCGGGATCATGGGCGGCGCGCTGACCGCGCTGGCCCCCGACTTCACCCGCGCCTCGCTCGGCGTGCCGGGGATGAACTACTCGGCGCTGCTGCCGCGCTCGGTCGACTTCGACCCCTTCGCCCAGGTCTTCTACCCCTCGTACCCGAACGAAACGGCGCGGCCGCTGATCCTCGGCCTGATCCAGATGCTCTGGGATCGCGGCGAGCCGAACGGCTACGCCCACCGGATCACCGACCACCCGCTGCCCGACACGCCCCCGCACCAGGCGCTGCTCAACGTCGCCTTCGGCGACCACCAGGTGACGATCTACCAAGCCGACGTGATGGCGCGGACGATCGGCGCCGCCGCCCACCGGCCCGTGCTCTACCCCGGCCGCTGGCCCGACACCGACGTGCTCTGGGGCGTGCCGTCGATCAAGCGTTACCCCTTCACGGGGTCGGCGATCTACTACTGGGACGCCGGGCCGGTCCGCGAAGACCCGCTCAACCCGGGAGCCGTGATCGGAACCGAACCGCCTCCCTACGAGAGCGTGCCCAACCGCAGCGGCCAGGACCCGCACGGGGCGCCCCGTGCCACCCCCGCCGAGCAGCAGCTCGTCTCCGACTTCTTCGCGGGCGCGATCCTGCAGCGCGACGACTGCGGCGGCGGGCCCTGTTACTCCGTCGGTTTCACGGGCCCGTAGAGGCGCTGCGGTCTAACAACTGGGTAGTACTTGAACCTCCCTCTATAGAACTACGGGCTTCCAGGGCATTTGCTCTGCCGCGTGGCAGGGAGCAAAGATCCCCAGCGGGGGCTCGGGTGGGCGATCAGGCGGCTTCGTTTCGAAGCCGACCTCACACAGAACGCCCTCGCCCAGAGGGCGCAGCTTCATCCCAGCCGGGTCTCCCGGATCGAGAACGGCAGGGACAACCCGCGGTGGGGGACGGTGCGGCGGGTGGCCGCCGCCCTCGACGTCAGCCTCGAGGAGCTCGCCGACCTCGCCGAGGAGTTCGAGCAGCGGCGACAGTGACGCAGTCGTTTCCGGTGTGCGGGAACAACTGCGTTCGGTTCCGGGCTAGGCTGGCCGCGTGGACCGCTACGTCGCCTTCCTGCGCGGGATGAACCTCGGCGGGCGGCGGATCAAGAACGAGGAGCTGCGGCGGCACTTCGAGGAGATGGGATTCGAGGAGGTCGCCACCTTCCGGGCCAGCGGCAACGTCGTTTTCGCGGCGCCGAAGCGGGAGGCGGAGGCGAAGCTGGCGCGGCGGGTCGAAGCGGAGCTGGGGGAGAGGCTGGGTTACGAGGTGCCGGTCTTCCTGCGCAGCGTCGAGGAGGTGGCGGCTATCGCGGCGCGGGAGCCGTTCGACGCGGAGGCGGTCACGAAGTCGAAGGGGAAGCTGCAGGTCTCGTTCCTGGCGAAGAAGCCGAGCGCGGCGGCGAGGAAGAAGGCGCTTGCCACCGCCACCGACGAGGACCTGCTGGCGGTCGAGGGGCGCGAGCTCTACTGGCTGCCCAGCGGCGGCATCAGCGAATCCGACCTCGACTGGAGGCCGATCGAGGCCGCCCTCGGTCCGGGCACGATCCGCACCATGGGCACGGTCGAGCAGATCGCCGCGAAGTACTGCTGACGCCTCTACGCTCAGAGTCGCAATGGCGATCGCGACCGCAACCTCACTCGACGTCTACGTCGGCGGCAAGCTGCTCTTCGAAGAGGTGGGCTTCAAGCTCGAGCCGCGCGAACGGATGACGCTGTCCGGGCGCAACGGGGCGGGCAAGTCGACCCTGCTGCGGGTGCTGGCCGGCGAGCGGGCGCCGGACTCGGGCTCGCTGACGGTGCAGCGCGGGGCGCGGGTCGCCCTCCACGACCAGCGACCGCCGCGCGCCTCGCAGACCGCGCTCGGCGAGTACGTCTTCTCCGGCCGCACCGACATGCTCGAGGCCGAGGCCGAGCTGGCCCGGCTGGAGGGGGAGATGACCGGCGAGACGAGCGAGGAGACGATGCGCGCCTACGCCGCCGCCCAGCAGCGGCTCGAAGCCGGCGGCGGCTACCGCTGGCGCGACGACGTCCTCGCCGTGCTGCGCGGCCTCGGCTTCGACGCTGAGCAAGCCGACCGCCCGCTCTCGACCTTCTCCGGCGGTGAGCTGACCCGCGCCTCGCTGGCGCGCGCCCTCGCCACCCGCCCCGACCTGCTGCTCCTCGACGAGCCGACGAACCATCTCGACATCCCCTCGCTGGAGTGGCTGGAGGGCTATCTGGTCGAGCTCGACGCCGCCGTCGTCCTCGTCGCCCACGACCGCTGGTTCCTGGAGGCGGTCGGGACCTCGGTGCTGGAGCTGGAGGCGCAGCGGGCCCGCTTCTTCGCCGGACCCTGGCACGCCTGGCGCCAGGAGCAGGCGAAACGGCAGATCGCCCTCGGCAAGGCGATCGAGCGCCAGCAGGCGGAGATCGCGCGGATGGAGCGGTTCGTCGAGCGCTTCCGCTACAAGGCGACGAAGGCGCGCCAGGCGCAGTCGCGGGTGAAGAAGATCGATAAGGCCAAGCGCGACGGGCCGATGGCCGAAAAGCGCGACACCCGGCAGCTGCGCTTCCACTTCAAGCCGCCGGAGCGCCCCGGCCGGGTGGTGCTGAAAATGGTCAACGGGCGGCTCGAGGTACCGGGGCGGACGCTGCTCGAGAAGGCCGACCTGGAAATCGAGCGGGAGGAACACGTGGTGCTCGTCGGCCCCAACGGCGCCGGCAAGACGACCCTGATCGAGACCCTCGCGGGCCAGCGCGAGCCCGCCGGCGGCAGCGTCCGCACCGGCCACAACGTCAAAATCGGCTACCTCTCCCAGCACGCCGAGACCGCCGCCGGCACCGGCACCGTGCTCGATGCCGCGATGCGGGAGACGGGTCTGACCGGGCCGAAGGCGCGGGCCCTGCTCGGCGGCTTCCTCTTCTCGGGCGGCGACGTCGAGAAACAGCTCTCCGACATCTCCGGCGGCGAGCAGCGGCGGCTCTCGCTGGCGATCCTCGTCGCCTCGGGCGCCAACGTCCTCGTCCTCGACGAGCCGACGAACCACCTCGACATCGAGAGTCGCGAGGCGCTGGAGGACGCGCTGACCGAGTTCGAGGGGACGGTGCTGCTCGTCTCCCACGACCGGGCGCTGCTGGAGGCGGTCGGCAGCCGCACCCTGGTCTGCGAGGGCGGCGAGCTGCGCAGCCACCCGAGCGGCTGGGCGGAGTACCAGCGGCGGCGCGACGAAGAGAGCTCAGAAGCGGAGGCGGCGGCGAAGCCACGCTCGAGCGGCAAGAAATACAGCGCCACCAAGCCGGCGCAGAAAGCGGCGCGCAAGGCGGCGAAGCTGGAGCAGCGGATCGAGAAGGCCGAGGCGGAGCTGCGCGCGCTCGAGGACGAGCTCGCCGACCCCGTCGCCTGGTCGAGCCCCGGCCGGGTCGAGCGGGCGAGCAAGCGCCACGCGGAGGCGAAGGCCGCGGTGGAAGTGCTCTACGCGGAGTGGGAGGAAGCGCAGCAGGAGGCCGAGGGCGCTCCGACCTAGGCGAGTCGGCGGTCGAGCACCACCCGCGTGCCCTTGGCGGGCGCCAGGGTGATGTTGCGGACGCGGACCCGTTCGGGCTTCGGGTCGACCGCCCGCAGCTCGGTGCGCTCGACGAACTCGCGCAGGATCGTCCGCATCTCGTATTCGGCGAAGGCGGCGCCGATGCAGCGGCGGACGCCGCCGCCGAAGGGGATCCAGGCGTAGTTGTCGGCCTTGCCGTCGAGGAAGCGCTCGGGCCTGAACTGCCGCGGCTGGGGGAAGACGTCCTCGCGGTAGTGGAGGGCGGCGATCGCCGGCAGGACGAAGGTGCCCTCGTCCAGCTCGTAGCCGCCGACCGTCGCCGGCGCCTTCAGCTTGCGGGCGACGTCGACGATCACCGGGCGCGAGCGCAGCGTCTCCTTGACGGTCGCGTTCAGGTAGTCCTCCTCGCCCGCCGCCAGCGAGTCGCGCAGCTTCGCCAGCACGGTGGGGTTGCGGACCAGACGCTCCACCGCCCAGGCGAGGCCGGTCGCCGTCGTCTCATGGCCGGCCCCCAAAACCGTCACCAGCTCGTCGCGCAATTCCTGGTCGCTCATCGGGCTGCCGGCCTCGTCGCGGGCGCCGAGCAGAAGCGAGAGGACGTCGTCGCGATCCTCGTGCCCGGGTTCGGCCCGGCGCATCCGGATCTCCTCGTAGATGAACTCGTCGAGCGCCGCGCGCGAGCGGACGAAGCGGTTCCAGGGGCTGAGCCGGCCGAGGTCGCGGCGCAGGAAGGGGAAGGAGGTGATGACGCCGACCCGCTGGGCGAAGTCGTCGATCAGCCGCTCGAAGCGGTCGAGCCGGTCGGGGTCGTGGACGCCGAAGACGGCGCGCATGATCACCGCGAGGGTGATCCGCTGGGTGTGGGGACGCAGCGCGAACGGCTCGCCGGTGGGCCAGCTCTCCATCTCCTGTCGGGTCATCTCGACGATCAGCTTCGCGTAGCGCTGGATTCGCTCGCCGTGGAAGGGCGGCAGCAGCAGCTTGCGCTGGCGCATGTGCGGCTCGCCGTCGAGGGTGAGGACCGAGTTCGGCCCCAGCGCCGGCTCCAGCACGGTCGCGTTGGCCTCGCCGGCGTGGAAGACGGAGGGGGCGCCGGTGAATACCTCTTTGACTATGTCCGGACGGGCGACGTAGACGATGCGGCCGAAGTAGGGGAAGCGGACCGTGAAGACGTCCCCATAGCGGCGCTGTTGGTTGGCGAGGAAACCGAGCGGATCGCGCGCGTAGCGGAGCGCCTGTGCGACCGCCGGTGCCCTCGATCCGGGCAGCTCGGCCATCTCTAGAAGACGATGGTGCGGTCGCCGTCGCGGAGGACGCGGTCGTCGAGGTGGGCCATCACCGCGCGGGCCAGGACCAGGCGCTCGATGTCGCGGCCGATGCGGATCATGTCGGCGACCTCGTCGCGGTGGTCGACGGGCTCGACGTCCTGGGCGATGATCGGGCCGGCGTCGAGCTCGGCGGTGACGTAGTGGGCGGTGGCGCCGATCAGCTTCACGCCGCGCTCGTAGGCGCGGTGGTAGGGGTCGGCGCCGACGAAGGCGGGCAGGAAGCTGTGGTGGATGTTGATTGCCGGCGCCTTGAGCGCCCGGAGGAAGTCCGGGGAGAGGATCTGCATGTAGCGGGCGAGGACGAGCAGGTCGACACCCTCCAGCAGCTCGAGGATCTGCCGCTCGGCCTCCGCCTTCGCGTCGCGCTCGACCGGGACGTGGTGGAAGGGCAGCCCCACCGCCTCCACCTGGCCGCGGTGGTCGGGGTGGTTGGAGATGACCGCGACCAGCTCGCCGCCGAGGTCGCCGTTTCGCCAGCGCCAGAGCAGGTCCGAGAGGCAGTGGTCCTCGCGCGAGACCATCACCGCCACCCGCTTCACCTGGACCGTTTGGTGGAACTCGTAGTCCATCCCGAAGGGCTCGCCGATCTCCCGCGCGAAGCGCATCTCCAGCCCCTCGCGCTCGGTATCCGCCACCCGGTCGAAGACCATCCGCATGAAGAAGCGACCCTCGGCGCTGGAGTGCTGGTCGACGTCGACGATGTTGAGGCCGGACTCGGCGAGGAAGCCGCTGACGCGGGCGATCAGCCCCGGCTGATCCGGGCAGGCCAGCAGCAGCCTCGAAGTCGGCGCCTCTCCCATCCCTCGATGATCGCGGATAGGGTGAGATCGATGCGGCTAGGAGCGATCCCCGAAGGCCTGATCGAGCGGATCGGGCTGCTGCTGGGCAAGGTCCCGACGCCGATCGGCGAGGCGATGTACTCGATGCCGGTGGCGCGCTCGCTGCAGGTGGCGCAGCGCACCGGGATCCTCGGCGCGCTCGCCGAGGGGCCGCGCGACCCGGCCGAGCTGGCCGAGCACCTGGGCCTGCAGCCGAAGGGGACGATTCGCGTCCTCGACGTGATCGCCACCCTCGGCCACGTCGAGCAGAACCCCGACGGCCGCTACGAGATGACCAAGAGCGGCCGCACCTGGCTCGACCCGCGCTCGGACACCTACCTCGGCGACTTCCTCGCCGACACCTACCACTACTGGGATTGGTACGCCGGGCTCGAAGGCCTGGTGCGGGAGGGGAAGCACGTCGAGCTGCACGAGAAAGCGGCGGACGACCCCTACTGGCAGTCCTACATCCGCGGCCAGTTCCAGATGGCGCGCCTCTCCAGCGGCGAAGTGGCGAAGGCGATCCCGCTCGCCAAGGGCGCCCACTCCGTCCTCGACGTCGCTGGCGCCCACGGCGAGTTCTCGATGGCTCTCTGCCGTCGCCACGAGGGGCTGCGGGCGACGGTCGTCGATCTGCCGGGCAGCGCCCGGGTGGGGGAGGAGATCGTCGCCGAGGCGGGGATGCGCGACCGCGTCCGCTACCTCGTCGGCGACATGTTCGAGGTCGACTACGAGGGCCACTACGACGGAGCGCTCTGCTTCAACATCGTCCACCACCTCTCGCCGGAGCAGACGCGGGCGCTGTTCCATCGCATCCGCGCCGTCCTGCGGCCGGGCGCGCCGCTCTGCGTCCTCGATCTCTACGACCGGCCGGAGGGGCAGCGGGCGAGCCTCGCCTCGATCCTCGGCCTCTTCTTCCACCTCACCTCGGGCGCCGACACGTACAGCGTCGACGAGGTCTCCCGCTGGATGCGCGAGAGCGGCTACGGGGGCGTCGAGGTGAAGTCGTTCCGGACGCTGCCGGACCTGCGGCTGCTGATCGCCAAAGCGGTCTAGCGGGGGCCTGGAGCGCAACATTGCGCCCAGAGTCACCCGGCGGAGCGAGCGGCTCACGCCTGAGCTGGTGCGGAGCGTTACGAGCGTCACCGTCTATGTGACGGCGGCCACACATGAAAGCGGCGCGAACCCTCACGGTTCTGCGCTTGCTCATAAAACGCAAACATTTCACCCAGATCTTGCTCATCCTGCTCGCCTTTCCGGCCGCCGCCTTCGCCGCCGAGGGGGAGGAGAGGAACAGCGGCGGCCCCAGCATCGGCCAGGCCGAGGTGGCGACGATCGCACCGTTGCGGCAACCGGTCGATCGCTTCCATCGCCTCGTCAAGGCGATCGCTGCCGACATCCGCGCCGAGGAACGGGCGCTCGCTCGCAAGCGGGAGCGCGAACGCGAAGAAGCATTCGCGGAGCTGCCCGGCGGCGTCTCGATGGCGACGCTGGAAGCGATCGCCTCCTGCGAGTCCGGCGGCGACCCCACCATCGTCTCCTCCGACGGTACCTATCGCGGCAAGTACCAGTTCTCCGTCAGCACCTGGGAATCGGTCGGCGGCAGCGGCGACCCGGCCGCGGCTCCCGAGGCCGAGCAGGACTACCGGGCGGCGCTGCTCTACGCGCAGTCCGGCTCCAGTCCCTGGCCGGTCTGCGGGTAGACGAATTCAGCGAGCGCTGAAAAAGAGCCCCTATCGGGGCTGAAATTCAGCGTCCGCTGAATTCGGCGGGGTTTCCGGGCGGGGTAGCCGTACGATGCGCGCGATGACCGATGAGCAGATACCTCAATCGGAGGAGCAGGTACCGGCGCCTGATCCTGGGGGGCCGAAACGGAAGCCGCCGAAAGAGGCGATCGCGGAGGCGCACGTGCGGGCGCCGACTCGTGGCAACCGCAAGCTGGAGAGCTTCCTGAGCGCGGTCAACGAGGACGAGCAGGTGCGGGCCTGGTGGTACATGGACCAGGTCCACGCCGAACGGCTGGGGATGTCGGACCACTCCTGGGTTCACATGCAGATCGTCCTCAACATCTCCCTGCGAGTGCTGCGGCTGCTGCTCAAGGCCGGGGTGGAGCCGGTGATGGTCGCGGACCACGGGATGCGCGATCGCGACGCCGAAGTCGTGGTCGCCGGCGGCGCGCTGCTGCACGACGTCGGCATGTCGATCCACCGCGCCGACCACGAGGCCTACTCGCTCTTCCTCGCCAACGGCGCCCTCCAGCGGCTGCTCGCCGACGCCTACCGCGAGCCCGAGCGCACCGTCGTCGTCTCGGAGATCCTCCACGCGATCATCGGCCACCGCCGCCGCGGCGAGCCGTACACGCTCGAGGCCGGCGTCGTCCGCGTTGCCGACGCCCTCGACATGGCCCAGGGCCGGACCCGGATCCCGCTCGAGTCGGGGCACGAGGGCATCCACTCGATCTCCGCCGCGGCCGTCGACGAGGTCCGCATCTCCGCCGGCGAGGAGCGGCCGGTCCGGATCGAGATCCAGCTCAACAACTCGGCCGGCATCTTCCAGGTCGACGACCTGCTGGCGACCAAGATCCGCGGCACCCCGCTCGAGGGCCGGGTCGAAGTCGTCGCCCAGATCGAGGGGGAGACGGAGAAGCGCCTCCTCACGGGCTTCCGGCTCTCCTGACTAGCCGGCGGAGTCGAGCTCCGCGACCAGCATCCGCACGCGACGGTCGATCTCGTCGCGGGTCTCCCGCACCGCCTCGAGCGACTGCCCTTTCGGGTCTTCCAGGTCCCAGTCGACGTAGCGCTTGCCGGGGATGTAGGGGCACTCGTCGCCGCACCCCATCGTCACCACGACGTCGGCCCACTCGGCGTCCTCGCGGGAGAGCCGGCGGGGGGTGCACCCGCCGAGGTCGATGCCCAGCTCGTCCATCGCTTCGACGACCTCGGGGTGGACCCGCTCGGCCGGCGCCGTCCCGGCCGAGCGCGCCTCGTGGCGCCCCTCGGCGGCACGCCGGAACAGCGCTTCGCTCATCTGCGAGCGGCCGGCGTTGTGCAGGCAGACGAAGAGGGCGCGGGCCATCGGTGGGAACGGTAGCTACAAACCGCGCCGGAAATAGGAAGAATCGTCAACAGCGGGGCTCATCGCCCTGTGAGGGATGGGCTACCAGTCAAAGCCCCGATGAGCCCCGCTAATCCCAGTCTAGAGCTGTACTCCGCGGTATGTGACACAAATCTCTGCATACGTAGGAGATTCGTGTGTCAAATAGCGCGACATTCCCGGACGAAGCGTCCAATGAGTGAAAATCCGTGCGTAGGGACGACCTCGGCCGATCCAACGGGACTTTGCTTGCTTCTAGTTAAAGCGGGCGAGGTCTGAACGGCGCTGTTCCTTGCGCTTCTCCAGCTTGTTCTGGATCAGCGAGAGGCAGATCACCAGCGCGGCGAAGAAGGCGATCACGCCGAAGCAGAAGAAGGTGATCGTCTTGTCGGTGACCGGACCGGCCAGTCCGGCGCCCGAGCTGGCCAGCGCCGCGGGGGCGAGAGCGAGCATCAGAGCGAGAATCGAGGCCAGGGCTGCAGCGGTGCGCTTCACGGGCGGAAATCTAGCGCACCGGGAGGCGCCGGGCGCCTTGCCGCAAATTCGGAACGCCCCGGCCGCCACCTGTGAAAATCTTGTGAACGCAGGCAGTTCGCGCTTCCCGGGTGCATACACTCTGTCCATCCGCATCGCCGTCATCGACACCGACAGCGGTTTCGTCACCGTTCTCGCCCGCCGCGCCGAGGCGGCCGGTTGGCAGATCAGCCGCAGCGCCGGGCCGGTCCCCCCGCGGGACCTGGTGGCGATGAAGCTGAACGCGCTCCTGGTCGATCCAGGGGCGCTGGGAGAGGAAGCTTGGCCCTACCTCGAGCGGGTCGCCGAGATGCTGCCCGACCTCGGCCTCGTCGTCTGCACCGGCCGCTCCACCGTCGCCCAGCGGGTCCGGGGCCTTCGCCTCGGCGCCGACGACTGGATGACGAAGCCATGCCACCCGGAGGAGGCGATCGCCCGCCTCGAAGCCGTTTCCCGCCGCCGTCGCCGCGGTCGGCAGGAGCACGAGGCCTCGCCCCTCGCCATCGGCGAGCTGGAGATTCGGCCCGACCGCTTCCAGGCTTTCGTCGGCGACGAGGCGCTTGACCTCACCCGGCGGGAGTTCGAGCTGCTCTACCTCCTCGCCGAGGGACGGGGGCAGGTGCTGGAGCGGGAGCGGATCTACCAGCAGGTCTGGGGTTACGCGATGGCTCACGGCGATCGCTCGGTCGACGTCTTCGTCCGCAAGCTGCGCAAGAAGCTGGAAGGGCTCTCGCCGAGCTGGACCTACATCCACACCCACTTCGGCATCGGCTACCGCTTCGAGCCCGAACCGGCCGGCATCGTCGAAGAGGAGCTGCGCCCGGCGGCGCCCGGGTCAGAGGTCGAAGAGGCTCCCTCGCCTGCGCCTTCACAGGGCGTTCACAGCACCTTCACGACGAGGTAACCGCCCTTCGGTCCATCGCCGCCATCCTCGGCGCAGATGGGAAGGCTCGAGGTAAAGCCAGAGAGTATGAGCGGGCGCGGCTGATCCACACCCACAACGGGATCGGCTACCGCTTCTCGCCCGATGGCTGACCCCCGCTCCGGCGATTCGTGTCGCCTTTACATCTTTTTCACACGCTCGACACAGGCACGTAACAAGGTGCTGAGTAGCCGCTGCGAGGGTGGCGCTACTGATGAATCGACCTGAAGGAGAAAGAGTGACCAGCTCCAAGTGGCTCGCGGCGATCAGCGCCGCGGCGATCCTCGTCGTCGGCGTTGCCGCGTGTGGCAGCGGCGACGACGACACGACCGGCAGCGGCAGCGGAGGCGGAGGCGGAGACCTCTCCGGCTCGATCCGCATCGACGGATCCAGCACCGTGGCGCCGCTGACCGAAGCGATCGCAGAGCAGTTCATGGCCGAGAACTCCGGCGTCCGCGTGACCGTCGGCACCTCCGGCACCGGCGGCGGCTTCGAAAAATTCTGCGCCGGCGAGACGGACATCAGCGACGCCTCCCGGGCGATCGAGCCCGAAGAGGAGGACGCTTGCAAAAAGGGCGGGATCGACTACGAGGAGGTCCACGTCGCCACCGACGCGCTGACGGTGATGGTCAACAACGAGAACCCCGTCTCCTGCCTCACCGTCGACCAGCTCTCCGCCGTCTGGGGCGCCGACTCCAAGATCGGCAACTGGAGCGAAATTCCGGACCTGAAGGAGGACTTCGACGAGGAGCTGGCGCTGTTCGGCCCCGGCACCGATTCGGGCACCTTCGACTATTTCACCGAATCGATCAACGGTGAGGAGGGGGTCAGCCGCAAGGACTACAACAACGTCGGCGAGGACGACAACGCCACGGTCAAAGGCGTCGAGGGTTCGCCCGGCGGCATGGGCTACGCCGGCTTCTCCTTCTACACCGAGAACGAAGGCAACCTGAAAGCCCTCGAAGTAGACAACGGCAAAGGCTGCGTACCGCCGTCGGTCGAAACCGCTCAGGACGGCAGCTACGCCCCGCTGAGCCGGCCGCTGTTCATGTACCCGAGCGCGCAGGCGCTGCAGAAGCCCGAGGTCAAAGCCTTCATCGGCTACTACCTCGAAAACGCCAACTCGGTCGCCGAATCGCTCGGCTTCGTGCCGCTGACCGAAGACCAACTGGCAGAATCGGAAGCCGCCGCCGAAAAAGCCGGCCTCTAGCGACCGATGCTGGAGGCGCAGAGCAGGCGCTACGGAGAGCGAGCAATCAAGTGGTTGCTCGCTCTCTGTGCAGTTCTCTCGGTCCTCACCACGACGGCGATCGTCGTCTCGCTGCTCGGCCCGACGATCGGCTTCTTCGAAATCGTCCCCGCCAAGGAATTCTTCTTCGAGATCGACTGGACGCCCCAGTTCGAGCCACCCAGCTTCGGCGTTCTCTCGATCGTCGCCGGCACCCTCAACGTCGCCCTCTGGGGAATGGTGTTCGCGATCCCGATCGGCCTCGGCTCGGCCGTCTACCTCAGCGAGTACGCCTCGCCGCGGGTGCGCAAGACGGTCAAGCCCGCCCTCGAGGTGCTGGCCGGCATCCCCACCGTCGCGATCGGCATCTTCGCCGTCAGCTTCATCCTGCCCGAGATCATCGTGCCGCTCTGGCCCGGAGACTTCCTCGGCGGCGCCGCGGGGAAGCCCTTCATGGCCGGGGCGGCGGCGCTGGGGATCGGCCTGATGGTGGTCCCGATCATCGCCTCGCTCTCCGACGACGCGATGCGGGCGGTTCCGCGGGGACTGCACGAGGGCGCCTACGCCCTCGGCGCGACCAAAGCCAAGGTGGCGACGAAAGTGGTCTTCCCAGCGGCGCTCTCCGGGATCGTCGCCTCGATCGTGCTGGCGATCTCCCGGGCGGTGGGAGAGACGATGATCGTCGTCCTCGCCGCCGGCTCGACCCCGAAGTTCACCCTCAACCCGGCGGAGTCGATTCAGGCGATGACCTCCTACATCGCCACCACCGCCACCGGTGACATCGGGACCGGGACGACCGAGTACAAAAGCATCTTCGCGGTCGGTGCCCTCCTCTTCGCAATCACGCTGGTCATGAACGTGATCAGCATCCGTCTCGTCCGCAGGTACCGGGAGGTGTACGAGTGATGGAGGCCGGGGGAGCCGGCGCAGCGCGGAACCGGCTCGCCATGGCGGGAGCCCGGGCGACGACGGAGGCGATGCTGCGGAATCAGCCGCGCGGCGACGTGATCCGCAACACGATCTTCGCCGGGCTGCTCCTGCTCGCCGTCCTGATTGCCCTCGCCGGGCTCGGGGCGCTGCTGATCCAGGCCTTCGTCAGGGGGTCTTCCGCTCTCAGCCTCGACCTGATCACCAACCCGCCCTCGACCGCCTTCCCCGACAAAGCGGGCTACCGGCCGGCGATCGTCGGCTCGCTGCAGTTGATCGCCGGCGTGCTGCTCTTCGTCGTCCCGGTCGGGGTGGGAGCGGCGATCTACCTCGAGGAGTACGCCGACGGCACCCGCTGGTGGAACCGTTTGATCGAGGTCAACATCCAGAACCTGGCGGCGGTGCCGTCGATCATCTACGGCATCCTCGGGCTCGCCTTCATCGTCCGCGGCCCGCTCGATCTCGGCTTCATCCTCGCCGCCGGCTCGCTGACCCTGGCGCTGCTGGTGCTGCCGATGGTGATCATCGCCTCGCGGGAGGCGCTGCGCGCCGTCCCCGACTCGATCCGGCAGGGCTCGCTGGCCCTCGGCGCCACCCAGTGGCAGACGATCCGCCGGCAGGTTCTGCCAGCCGCGATCCCCGGTGTCGCCACCGGCGTGATCCTCGCCGTCTCCCGCGCCCTCGGCGAGACGGCGCCGCTGCTGCTGGTCGGGGCGACGGTCTTCGTCACCTTCGACCCGACCCCCTTCGGCACTGACGGCTACTCGGCGATGCCGGTGCAGATCTTCAACTACGCGCTGCGTCCCCAGGACGAGTTCCAGACGCTGGCCTTCGCGGGGGTGATCGTCATGCTGGTTGTCCTGCTGGCGATGAACTCCTTTGCGATCTGGCTGCGAAATCGCTACGAGCAAAGGTGGTAGGTGTGTTGAAAGAGCAGACGCCGAAGATCTCCGTGCGTCCTGAGTTTCAGTCCAACCCGGCTCCGAAGGCGAGGGAGAAGGTCTTCGAGCTGAAGGAAATCGAGGTCCTCTACAGCGGGGTCTCCGCCGTCAAAGGGATCTCGATGGACATCGGCCGCAACGAGGTGACGGCGATGATCGGACCCTCCGGCTGCGGCAAGAGCACGCTGCTTCGCTGCCTCAACCGGATGAACGATCTGATCCCGACCGCGGAAGTCCAGGGGGAGCTGCTCTACCACGGTGAGGACCTCTACGGGTCGAGCGTGGACCCCGTCCAGGTCCGCAAGCTGATCGGGATGGTCTTCCAGAAACCGAACCCGTTTCCGAAGTCGATCTACGACAACGTCGCCTTCGGCCCCCGCGTCCTCGGCCGCAAGGAGGGCCTCGACGGGGTGGTGGAGAAAGCCCTGCGCGGCGCCGCCCTCTGGGACGAGGTCAAGGACCGGCTCAAGGACAACGCCTTCGGGCTCTCGGGGGGCCAGCAGCAGCGACTCTGCATCGCCCGCTGCATCGCCGTCGAGCCCGACGTGATCCTGATGGACGAGCCCTGCTCGGCTCTCGACCCGATCTCGACCGGGAAAATCGAGGATCTGATGATCGAGCTGAAAGAGCGGTTCTCGATCGTCATCGTCACTCACAACATGCAGCAGGCCGCGCGCGTCTCCGATCGCACCGCCTTCCTGATGACCGAACTGGACGCGACGGAGAGCACCCGCTGGGGCCGCCTGGTCGAGTACGACCTGACCGAGCGGGTCTTCACCAACCCCTCCGACCAACGCACCGAGGACTACGTCTCCGGGAAGGTCGGCTGATGCCCGAGAGCGTCCGGGTCCACTACCAGGAGGAGCTCGAGCGGCTCGAGGCCAGCGCTCTCGACGGCCTCGACATGGTCAACGTCGCTCTCGGCCGGACGATGGAAGCGGTCGAGCACCAGGACGTCGAGCTGGCCCAGGTGGTGATCAACGACGACGACCGGATCGACGGTCGCTACCTCGAGGTGCACCAGAGCCTGATCACGCTGCTGGCGACCCAGTCGCCGGTGGCGACGGACCTGCGGTTGATCTCCTCGCTGCTGCACGTGCTGAAGAGCATCGAGCGGATGGGGGACCAGTGCGTCAACGTCTGCAAGGTGATCCCACTCTCCGGCACCGAGGCGCCGGCCGACCCGGAGATGGTGAAGCTGATCCTGACGATGGGGGGGCACACGCGGACGCTGATCGCCCAGTCGAAGCGTGCCTTCGAGGATCGCGACGTGGAGATGGCGCGGGACCTCGTCCGCCGCGACGACGCCGTCGACAACCTCAACCGCGAATGCTTCCACCTGGCGCTGGAGATCGGCGACGACGCCGACAAGCGCGAATGGGCGATGACGATGCTGCTGGCGGCGCGGGCGATCGAGCGGATCGCTGACAACGCGGTGGACATCGGCGAGCAGGTCGCCTTCGTGGTCACGGGGTTGTTCCGTGAGTTCGAGGATGCGTCGCACCCCTCTTAAGCGCGGCGAGCTTCTTTGACTTCGGATTCGCTGGGTGCCTAGGGGGGTCCTGCGCTGGATGCTCGGACACCCCGAGGCGAACTCGGGCCGCCGAAAAGACGGTCCGTGTGAGATCCGGTCAGCCTGGGAACATGCGGGGGATACCCGTGACTCTCTGCGCCGCCATAGATATCGGCTCCAACACGACGCGACTGCTGGTCGCGGAGCCTGTCGATGGGCAGTTGAAGAAGGTGATGGAGCAGCGGGCCTATACGCGGATCGGCAAGGCCGTGGACGGCAAGGGGCGGATCTCGGCCGAGAAAATCGACGAAGTCGGGGAGGTCGTCGCCACCCAGGTGCGGTTGGCGCGCGAGCTGGGGGCGGAAGAGATACGCGCCGTTGCCACCGCCGCCGTCCGCGACGCGCGGAATTGCGAGGAGGCGGCGGAGGCGGTCGGCGCCGCCGCCGGGATCCCGATCGAGGTCCTCCCCGAGGAGGAGGAGGGCCGGCTCTCCTTCATCGGCGCCACCAAGACGCTTGGACATCGTCCCGAAGGGCTGGTCGGTGTCGTCGACATCGGCGGCGGCTCGACCGAGGTGATCCTCGGCACCGTCCCCGACGGCGTCCAGAGCGTGCGCTCCTGGCCGGTCGGCTCCGGCAACCTAGCCGACGAGCTGATCTCCTCCGACCCGCCCTCGGCCGCCGAAATCCGCCGCACCCGGGACCGCATCGACGACATCTTCGAGGGGGTGGAGATCGAGCGCCCGGCGCAGGCCGTCGCCGTCGGCGGCTCCGCCACCTCGCTGCGCCGCCTGGTCGGCGCCGTGCTCGAGTACGAGACCCTGGAGCGCGGCATCCGCGTCCTCTCCAGCGACTCCGCCGCCGACGTCGGCCGCCGCTTCGAGCTCGACCCGACCCGGGTCCGCATCCTTCCCACCGGCGTCCTGCTGCTGGAGAAGCTCTCCGACCTGCTCGGCCAGCCCCTGCAGATCGGCAAGGGCGGCCTCCGCGAGGGGGTCATCCTCGACCTCCTCAACGGCAGCATCAACGGCTCACCCGAGCGCGTCGCGGCTTAATTAGTTATCAGAATTTTACTGCTCAAATAATATCCCACTTTTAGGGGTGACTTCATTGCCGGAGCTGGTTAATGTCGCGCCTCGGTGAGAGACCTCTGCGATATCCGTGGCGCACTGGTCGTGATAGCGGCCGCTTTCTTGCTGCTCCTCGGCCCAGCAAGCGAAGCCCTTGGATGCGAATTCATCCACGAGTTCGGCGGCGAGTCCCCGGGCCGTCTCTCCGACCCGCGCAACATCGCGATCGACGTCACGGGCAACATCTGGGTCGCCGGCACCGGCAACAACCGAGTTCAGAAGTTCAACCCAAGTGGCGAATTCGTCAGCCAGTTCGGTGTTCAGGGAGGGGTCTTGGGGGTCGCCGTCGACCCAGAAGGCGACCTCTGGATCCTGGGCTCGAGCCCCCGCCGAATCCATCAATACAAACCCAACGGCGAACTGATCCTCAGCTTCGGCAGCGAAGGCACCGGCAACGGCCAGTTCGTGGCACCGAGCGATCTGGAGGTCGACTCCGCTGGGAACGTCTGGGTCCTAGAAGGGACCGACGTCATCCCAGAAGAAGCGGCCAAGACCCGGGTGCAGAAGTTCAACTCCAAAGGCGAATACCTGAGCCAGTTCGGCAAAAGGGGAAGCGAAAACGGCCAGTTCAAAGAACCGCAGGCCCTCGCCGTCGATTCCGAAGGCAACGTCCTCGTAGCCGACACCGGCAACCATCGCGTCCAGGAATTCAACTCGGCCGGCGAATTCGTTCGCAAATATGGCAGCAACGGCTCCGGCAACGGCCAGTTCAAATTTCCCCGTGGCATCGCCGTCGACTCCGAAGGCAAAGTCTGGGTCTCCGATTCGGGCAACCACCGCCTCCAGCGCTTCAGCGCCAAAGGCGCCTACCTGAGCCAATTCGGCACCTGGGGCCCCAACAGCGGCCAGTTCGTCGAACCGAAGGGAATCGCCGTCTCGGGAACCAACGTCTGGGTCGCCGACACCGGCAATGACCGGGTGCAGAAGCTGAGCTGCCCGTAGGCAGCAGCGCTTCTTCGTTTATCTGCCTTTTCACAACTGTCCCCTGCAGATGGCGAACTCTGCAGGCGAAAGAGAGAGATCGATAGAGGGAGAGCACCGATGACTTCCCGTGTTGACATGCATTGCCACTCGACCGCCTCGCACTTCTCGAAGCTGGGCGTGCAGCGCTCGCTGGGGCTGCCGGAGTGCGCGACTCCGCCGGAGGAGGTCTACGAGCTGGCCAAGCGGCGGGGGATGGACTTCGTCACGATCACCGACCACGACACGATCGACGGTTGCCTCGATCTCGCCGATCGTCCCGACTGCTTCGTCTCCGAGGAGCTGACCGCCCGCTTCGCCGGCGAGACCCAGGCGGTGCACGTCCTCTGTTACGGGATCACTCCCGGAGACCACGAGTGGCTGCAGGCGCACTCCGGCGACGTCGAGGCCTGCGCCGCGTACCTTCACGACAACGGGATCGCCTGTGCCCTGGCGCATCCCTTCTTCAACGTCGCCGCGCCGCTGGCCCGGCGCCACCGGCGGCGACTGGCGGAGCTCTTCCGCATTTGGGAGGTCCGCAACGGCTCTCGGGCCGCCGAGCTGAACATGCCCGCCGCGATCTACGTCGAGACGCACGGCGGCACCGGCATCGGCGGTTCCGACGACCATGCCGGCGTCGACGTCGGCCGCACCTTCACCGAGGTGCCGGCCGCGGAGACGCCGGAAGAGTTTCTCGCTCACCTGCTCCGTGGCGACGCTGAAGCAAGTGGGGAACAGGGCAGCGCCGCGAAGTGGGCGCATGCGGCTATGGCCTTGGCGACCAGGGCTCTGGCGTTGGGGGACGGGCGGGGGTCCCTCCCCGGACAACAGCGGGGAGGGTCCGGGGAGGGACCCCCGCCCGTCCAGCCGGGCGCTGTTCTGAGGATCGCCGAAAGGGTCATCAGTGAGGGTGCTGCTCGTGAGGGAAAGATCGCCGCTGACGTCAGTCCGGAGGATGCCCGGGCGCTGCTCGACGCCTGGCTCGACGGGATGGGGCTGGACCTGCGGGGCCGCGAGCTGATCGCCTATCTACAGGAGGACGACTTCTCCCACGCTGACCTCTACCGACACGCTCGCCGGCGCCACGATCGCGGTCTGCGCGCTGCGGTTGACGGGGGTGCCCAGGCGGTCGCATCCGGCGACCTCCAGGCCGCGGTCAACGGCCTCTTCGAGGCCCTCGTCCCGGCGATCCCCTACGCGCCCGCAACCGCCTTCCTCGGCGCTGAGCAGGCGAAGCTGCGCGACCGTCGCGGCGAGCGCCGGCGGGTCGCGGTGATCGCCGACGGGATCGGCTCGATGCACGGCGTCACCCACACGATCGAACAGATCCGCGAGCGCGGGGTGCCCGGCTTCGAGGTCGACATCGTCGGCACCGATCCCGGCGTCGATCGCCGCCTGCCGGCCGCGGCCGAGCTCGAGATCCCCTTCTACGAGGGGATGAGCCTGGGGGTCCCCGGGTTGCCGGATCTGGTCGAGGCTCTGGCCGAGGGTTCCTACGACCTCGTCCACGTCACCGCTCCCGGGCCGGCCGGGATCGCCGCCACCCTGATGAGTCGCATCACCGGCGTGCCGCTGATCGCCAGCTACCACACCGAGATCGCCACCTATGCAGGCATGCGCAGCAAGGACGGAACGCTCGAGGCTCTGACCCGCGCCGGACTCGGCGCCTTCTACTCGGCCCCGGGAGCGGTCCTATCGCCCAGCCCCTCCGCCGACGCCTCGGTGGTCGCCCTCGGCGCCGATCCGGCGCGGATCGGGCGCTGGGAGCGGGGAGTGGACCTCGATCGCTTCGACCCCGCAAAGGCCGATCGCGGCGCCTTCCCGGGCGAGATCAAGGTCCTCTACGCCGGCCGCCTCACCCGCGAGAAGGGGGTTGACCTGCTGGCCGAGAGCTTCCGGCGCGCGCACGAGCGCGACCCGCGCCTGCACCTGCTGCTGGCCGGCGGCGGCCCGGAGGAAGGGGAGCTGCGCGAGCGGCTCGGCGAGCGCGCCACCTTCCTCGGCTGGCTCTCCGGCGAGGACCTGCCGCGCGCCTACGCGAGCGCGGACGCCTTCCTCTTCGCCAGCAGCACCGACACCTACGGTCAGGTGATCCTCGAGGCCGCGGCGAGCGGGCTGCCGATCGTAGCCGTCGCCGAGGGCGGACCGGCGGCGCTGATCGAGAACCGCCACACCGGTCTGCTCTGCCGCCCCGACGCCGACCACCTGGCCGGCACGCTGCTGCGGCTCGCCTCCTCGCCGGACCTGCGCCGCCAGCTCGGCGACGCCGCTGCCCGCGCCGCCCGCGAGCGTTCCTGGGAGCGCTCGATGGGCCAGCTCGCCGCCGGCTACCGGCGGGCGTTCGACGCCGCTGCGACGGCGGCGTCGCAGACCTTCGCCCGTGCCGCCTGAGCCCGGCGATCAGCCGGGAGCCCCCCAGTACGATGGGTCGATCGACGATCCCGCCCTGTACTTCAACCGCGAGCTCTCCTGGCTCGACTTCAACCAGCGGGTTCTCGAACTCGCGGAGGACCCTGAGGTGCCGCTGCTGGAGCGGGTCCGCTTCTGCGGGATCTACGCCAACAACCTCGACGAGTTCTTCATGGTCAGGGTCGCCGGTCTCTTCGACCAGCTCGATGCCGGGATCGAAGCGCGCGGACCCGACGGCCTGACGCCGAAGGAGCAGATCGACGCGATCCAGCGGCGCGTGCTCGAGCTCGACGATCGCCTTTGCGCCTGCTTCAGCGGAAAGCTGCGGCCGGCGCTGGAGGAGCAGGGAATTCGGATCGTCACCCTGGAGACCGCGAGCGCCGAGGAGCGGCGGGAGATCGACGACCGCTTCAAGCACCAGGTGTTCCCGACGCTGACGCCGCTGGTGATCGGCCTGGGAAGGCCCTTTCCCTACATCTCCAACCTCTCGCTCAGCCTCGGCGTGCTGCTGCGCGACGCCGAGAGCGGCAACGAGATCATCGCCCGGATCAAGGTCCCGAAGGAGCTGCTCGGTCGCTTCCTGCCGCTGGGGGACAGCGGCAAGGCCTTCGTGCCCCTGGAGGAGGTGATCGCCGCCAACCTCGACGCCCTCTTCCCGGGCATCGAAGTGATCGACCACGGTTACTTCCGGGTCACCCGCGACGCCGACTTCAACGTCTCCGACGAGGCCGACGACCTCCTGCAGGCGGTTCAGGACGAGCTCCGCCGCCGCCGCTTCGGCGAGGTGGTGCGGCTCGAGGTCGCCTCGGGGATGAACCCGAAGCTGCGCGAGCAGCTGGTCGGTGCCCTGCGCCTGGAAGACCGCGAGGTCTACGACGTCGAGGGGCTGGTCGACCTCGCCGACCTCGACTCGATCGCCGACGTTCCCGGCCACGCGGAGCTGCGCTGGCCGCCCTGGTCGCCGGTGACGCAGCCGCGGCTGCAGGGCGAGGACGACGATCCGGTCGACATGTTCGCCGAGATCCGCCAGCGCGACATCCTCGTCCACCACCCCTACGACTCCTTTTCGACCTCGGTCGAGCGCTTCGTCGCCCAGGCGGTCGCCGACCCCGACGTGCTGGCGATCAAGCAGACCGTGTACCGGACCAGCGACGACTCGGCGCTGGTGCCGGCGCTGATCCGCGCCTCCGAACGCGGCAAGCAGGCGGTCTGCATGGTCGAGCTGAAAGCGCGCTTCGACGAGGAGGCCAACATCCACTGGGCCAAGTCCCTGGAGGAGTCGGGCGTCCACGTCGTCTACGGCATCCCCGGCCTGAAGACGCACGTGAAGGCGATCCTCGTCGCCCGCCGCGAGGGCGAGCAGGTGCGCGAGTACGTCCACGTCGGCACCGGCAACTACAACCCGAAGACGGCGCGCCTCTACACCGACCTCGGCCTCTTCACCGCCGATCCCGACATCGGCGCCGACGTCGCCGAGATGTTCAACTTCCTCACCGGCTACGGCCGGCCCGCGGAGTACCGCAAGGTGCTGGTCTCGCCGACGACGATGCGGGACCAGATCGTCGAGGAGATCCAGCGCACCGCCGAGGCGCACCGGGGCGGGGAGGAGGCGCGGATCGCCCTGAAGATGAACTCGCTGGTCGACGCCCGATGCATCCGGGCGCTGTACGAGGCCTCGCAGGCGGGCGTGCGGATCGACCTCAACGTGCGCGGGATCTGCTGCCTGCGGCCGGGGGTGGAGGGCGTCTCGGAGAACATCCGGGTCTGCTCGATCGTCAGCCGCTTCCTCGAGCACTCGCGGGTCTACGCCTTCCGCCGCGGCGAGGAGACGCGGGTCCTGATGGGCTCGGCGGACCTGATGCCGCGCAACCTCGACAGCCGGGTCGAGCTGGTGACGCCGGTCGAGGACGCCGCGCTGAAGGCCGAGATGCTCGACGTGCTCGAGCGCTCCCTCGCCGACAACTCCAGCTCCTGGGAGCTCGGCTCCGACGGCTCCTGGTCGCGGCGGCAGCCGGACGGGGAAACGCGGAACGCCCAGGAAGAGCTGATCGCACGGCATTCCGCACGTGCCGCAGAGCATTTGGCCGCTTCGCCTGCCTGAGACGCGACTCCGTCCGCCGCCTGACTAGGATGCGGTCCAGTGGCGCGCTTCTCGCTCCTCCCTCGCGACAGGACCTTCTTCGACCTCTTCATCGAGGCCGGGCAGAACGCCCTGCACGCCGCCCGTCTGCTCGACGAGATGATGCACACCTGGCCGGAGTCAGGCGGGCTCTCGCGCTCGATCGTCGAGGCCGAGAACGAGGGCGACCGGATCACCCACACCATCGTCCAGCGCCTCAATTCGACCTTCGTCACCCCGATCGACCGCGAGGACATCTATGGCCTGGCGACGCAGATGGACGACATCGTCGACTACACCGAGGAGGCGGCCGACTTCCTCGGCCTCTACAAGATCGAGGCGCCGATGGAGCAGGCGCAGGCGCTGACCAAAATCCTCGTCGCCTCCTGCGAACAGCTGGCGATGGGGCTCGAGCAGCTGCCGCAGTTCAAGGATCTCGACAAATACTGGATCGAGATCCACCGACTGGAGAACGACGGCGATCGAGTCTCCCGCGATGCCGTCGCCTCGCTCTTCTCCAACGGGATCGACCCGATGGTGGTGATCCGCTGGAAGGACATGTTCGCCGTGCTCGAGGAGGCGATCGACGCCACCGAGACCGCCGCGCAGATCATCGAGGGCATCGTTATTAAGAATTCGTGACCCGAGTCACGCCCTCATGAGCGCCGACATCATTCTCGTCATCGTCATCGCCACGGCGCTGGCGTTCGACTACACCAACGGCTTTCACGACACGGCGAACGTCGTCGCCACCTCGATCTCGACCGGCGCGGCGCGACCGCAGGTGGCGATCGCCTTCGCGGCGATCCTCAACTTCGTCGGCGCCTTCATCTCGATCAGCGTCGCGGCGACCGTCGCCTCCGACGTCGTCGACGCCGAAGTGATCACGCCGACGATCGTCTTCGCGGGCTTGATCGGGGCGATCGCCTGGAACCTGATCACCTGGTACTTCGGCCTGCCGTCGAGCTCCTCGCACGCGCTGATCGGCGGCGTCGTCGGCTCGGCGGTGGCCGCCGTCGGCTTTGACGCCGTGATCGCCGACGGCGTCATCGGCAAGGTCCTGATCCCCGCCGTCGTCGCCCCGCTCCTCGCCTTCCTCGTCGCCGGCATCGCGATCGGCATCTCCTACCGGGTGGTCGGCAAGCAGCGGCCGGGCATCGTCACCCGCGGCTACCGCTACGGGCAGATCGTCTCCGGCGGCTTGTTGGCGCTGGCGCACGGCACCAACGATGCCCAGAAGACGATGGGCATCATCACCCTCGCCCTGATCGCCAACGGGACCCTCAGCGCCGGCTCCGACCCGCCGTTCTGGGTGATCTTCTCCGCGGCCAGCGCGATCGCTCTTGGCACCTACAGCGGCGGCTGGCGAATCATCAAGACGACCGGCACCCGGATCATCAAGATGGACGCCGCCCAGGGTTTCTCCGCCCAGGGCGCGGGCGCGGCGGTGATCCTCGCCTCCACCCACTACGGCTTCCCCCTCTCGACCACGCACGTGATCAACGGCGGCGTGATGGGGGCGGGAGCGGGCAAGCGCCTCTCGGCGGTGCGCTGGGGCGTTGCCGGCAACATCTTCGTGGCCTGGCTGCTGACCCTGCCGGCGGCGGCGGCGATCGGCGGGCTCACCTACGGCTTCACGGCGATCTTCGGCGATGGGGCGCTGGGGCCGATCCTGGTCACGCTGATGGCGCTCGCGCTGATCGCCTTCGCCTTCGCCAAGCGGGCGCAACAGGGCGCCCCCGTGGAGGCCGCGGGCGGATGATCGCGACCATCGTCCACACCGAGGAACTGCTGCAGACGGTCGCCGCCGCGGTGGTGGGCGGCATCGGCGTCACCTTCATCTTCTCGGTCGGGATCTGGGGCGCAGGCCAGTTCACCGAGCTGAGCCGCAACGAACGGCCAGCCGCGGCCACCGCGGCGGCTGTGGTGGGGGCGCTGGCGTTCGCCTGCGTCGCCGCGGCGGTAATCCTCGCCCTCGTCGTGATGACCCACGACTAGGAGGGCTCAGCTGAGGGAGTTGGCCTCCATCCAGACCCGCCAGATCGCGGCGACGGCGATGGCGAGGAGGACGATCCAGAGCAGCGTTCCGCCCCCGCTGGAGAAGAGCTTGTCGCTGCCCGCGATCAGCAGGGCGATCAACCCGACCGCGCCGTAGAGGACGGCGCGCCGTCCGTCGCTGAGGGTCGCCAGCGTCAGCTGGTTCTCGCGGCTGAGCGTGTAGACCATCCAGGCGATCCCGGCGAGCAGCCCCATGGTCAGGGCGGTCAGCACGGTCGCGGCAGCGTTGCCACCGCCGGGCAGGAAGGCGACGCCGAGCGCCAGCAGCATGATGATCGCGACGTTGCGGGCGGTGCGCACGCCTCCAGTTTACGAAGGCGTTCGAGAACCGCCTCGGAGAATTTGCGAATCGCGCACCACGGGTGCGGTTTCGACCGCCACGGTTGGCCCATGTCGCCAGGGGCCAGAGACGCAGCGCACGGGGAGGAGGGGACCGCTTCGGTCGAGCTGATCGCGGCGATCCCCTTCCTGCTGCTGGGAGTCCTGGTGGCGGCGCAGATCGCGCTCGCCGGCCAGGCGCTCTGGTCGGCGAGCGTGGCCGCGCGGGCGGGGGC
>DATEOT010000008.1:0-16838 GCA_035273795.1 Solirubrobacterales bacterium
GAGGAGGGTGCCGGTGTCCCTCGGAGGAATGTTCGGCGATATGCAATCTGGTTCTTGCGCGGCGAAGCCGCGCAGCAGGTTCTCCCCGGAGCGGAAGCGGAGGGGAGGTCAATTCCGGAGAGGGATACCGGCACCCTCTACCGACCCCTCCCAGGCACGCCTGATGGCTTCTATAGAGTGCGGTCCATGAGTCCTCTGATCCCGATGGTGGTCGAGCAGACGGCGCGCGGGGAGCGTGCGTTCGACATCTACTCGCGCCTGCTTGGCGAGCGGATCGTCTTCCTCGGCACGCCTGTGAACGACGACATCGCGAACCTGATCGTGGCCCAGCTTCTGCACCTGGAGTCCGAGGATCCGGACAAGGACATCAGCCTCTACGTCAACTCCCCCGGCGGCTCCGTCTACGCCGGGCTGGCGATCTACGACACGATGCAGTTCATCAAGCCGGACGTGCAGACGATCTGCGTCGGCATCGCGATGAGCATGGGCGCGCTGCTGCTCAGCGGCGGCGCCGCCGGCAAGCGGATGGCGCTGCCGAACTCGAAGATCCTTATCCACCAGGTCTCGGCCGGGTTCCAGGGCCAGGCGACCGACATCGAGATCCACGCCAAAGAGATCATCGACGTCCGCCGCCGCCTCGACGAGATCATCGCCGAGCACACCGGTCAGCCGTTCGAGAAAGTCACCAAAGACACCGAGCGGGACTACTTCATGAGCGCGGAGGAGGCGAAGGAGTACAACATCGTCGACCGCGTGATCGAGCACCACTGAGGCGCGGTCTAGCTCTGCTCCTGGCCGCGTTCGCGGTCTCAGCCGGAGCCCCGGCTTCCGCTCGGGTCGATAACTCCGACGGCGGCCTACCTTTCTACGGTCACGTCTTCCCGGTGCGAGGTCCGCACGGCGTGCGGGGGGCGGTGGGCGAGTACCACGCGCCGCGCAGCGGCGGGCGCATCCACGAAGGATTCGACATCACCGCCGCCTGCGGTGAGGACCTGGTGGCGGTGCGCAACGGCAGGGTGCTGCGCCGCGGCTTCGATCCGGTTCTCTACGGCAACCACCTGCTGATCCACGGCGAAGGCGAGCGGCGCGGCTACTTCTACTCGCACCTGGCGCGGCCGGCGTCGGTGCGCCGGGGCCAGGCTGTGCTTGAGGGCGAGCGGCTCGGTTCGGTGGGCGAAACCGGCAACGCCGCCGGCACCGGCTGCCACCTCCACTTCGAGATCCGCGTTCGGGGGGTGGCGATCGATCCCAGGCCCGCTCTGCGTCGCTGGGACCGCTACAGCTAGTCCCGCCGCAGCGTCCGTTCGAACCAGAGGTCGGCTTTCGCGTTCTCGTTGTAGGCGGGGACTTCGCGGTAGCCGGAGGAGCGGTAGAGAGCGACGGCGCGGGTGAGGTAGTCGGAGGTGTCGAGGCGGACCGCGCGGCAACCGTGTTCGAGGGCGATCTCGTCGAGGCGGGCAAGGATGCGGCGGCCAAGGCCGGTGCCGCGGTGGGCCGGCGCCACGTACATGCTCTTCACCTCGGCTACTTCGGCGTCGAGGTGGCGGATTCCGCCGAGGCCGGCCGGCTCGCCATCGGCGCGGGCGAGGAGGAGCACCCCATTCGGCGCCGCCAGGTTCTTCGGCGGGCCGGCGGCGACCTCGGCCTCGAGGTCGATTCCAGCCCCCTCGCGGTCGTAGACCAGTGGCCCGTCGGCCTCGCGGATGAAGTCGGCATAGAGCGGTTGCACGACGGGATCGTCGCGGTCGATCGGCTCGAAGGTAAAAGTCACGGAAATGACGCTAACGGGTCGCAAAATTTCTCCAACCTGCGCATGACGCGTGCAGTCACCCCTGGCAAAATTGCCCTGTGACCCGTAAGGAACTGTCTGCAGTCGTCGCCCAATGCGCCGCGCGTACTGAACGTGCCGCGGCGCGGACCGAAGAGGCGGCGGCACTCACCAAGACCGCGCGAGCGGAGATCGAAGTGTCGAGAGCGGGCATTGAGGCAGCACGGGCCAAGCAGGAAGAAGCCGTCGCCCGTCAAGAAGTGATCACGGAGGAAATCAAGAAGCTCAGACCCGTATGGGAACAGGAAAGAGCTGACTTTCGGGAGCACTTCGAGGAGTCCAGGCGCAAGACCGACCAGATCCTGGCCGAATTGAAAGAAGGCCGGGACGAGCGGCGGGCGATGCTCGAGGCTCTGTTCAGGGTGATGGACCGGCTGCCGCCACCGCCGCCCAACCTGCGATCCGCCTGAGCCCGCTCAGACCCGCAGTTCGTAGCTGAACCACTCGGAGCGCTCGGCTCCGAGCGAGTCGTAGAGGCGCTGCGCGGTGCGGTTGTCGGGGGCGGTCGACCACTCGACGAAGGGGACGCCGCGCTCGCGGGCGACTTCAACGCTGGCTTCGATCAGCGCGCGGCCGACGCCTTGGCCGCGCACTCCCTCGTCGACGTAGAGGTCGTTCATCAACACGCTCTCGCACGCCTCGGTCGAACTGAAGTGCCAGTAGAGGCAGGCGTACCCGGTCAGGCGCCCGTCGCCGCGGGCGCCGATCAGCAAACCGTCCTCGCTCGGAGCGAGGAAGCGGCGGAAGAAGGCGCGGTTGCGCTCCTCGTCGATCTGCTCAGCTTCGTAGAAGCGCTGGTAGGCGCCGATCAGCGGCAGCAGCTGCTCGAACTCCTCGGCGGCGATCGGCGCGATCTCGACCTCGGCGGCCACGGAACCACCGTAGCGCGACGGCGCAAGCCTGGCGTCACGAGGAGGGACAGCCGTCCAGGCGACGTAAACGGACTTCACGAACCGGTGCGGACCCCTCTCTAAGCTTGGGAACCCCGCCGGAGGCAAGAGATCGTCCCGTTTAGGAGGGGATTCCGCTGGCACGTCCTTCAGATTCGAACGAGCAGCTCCTCTGCAGCTTCTGCGGCAAGTCGCAACGTCAGGTGAAAAAGCTGATCGCCGGCCCCGGCGTCTACATCTGCGACGAGTGCATCGACCTCTGCAACGAGATCATCGACGAGGAGCTGACGGCAGCGCCGGCCTTCGAGCTGGAGAACCTGCCGAAGCCGCGGGAAATCAACGACGTCCTGCAGGAGTACGTGGTCGGCCAAGAGCCCGCCAAGCGCGCCCTCTCCGTGGCCGTCTACAACCACTACAAGCGGGTGCAGATCGCCCAGTCCGACGAGACCGAGGTCGAGCTGCAGAAGTCGAACATCATGATGCTGGGTCCGACCGGGTGCGGCAAGACCCTGCTCGCGCAGACCCTGGCGCGGATCCTCAACGTGCCCTTCGCGATCGCCGACGCGACCGCGCTGACCGAGGCCGGCTACGTCGGCGAGGACGTCGAGAACATCCTCCTGAAGCTGATCCAGGCGGCCGACTTCGACGTCAAGAAGGCGGAAACGGGGATCATCTACATCGACGAGATCGACAAGATCGCGCGCAAAGCCGACAACCCTTCGATCACCCGCGACGTCTCCGGCGAAGGCGTCCAGCAGGCGCTGCTGAAGATCCTCGAGGGCACCACCGCCTCGGTGCCGCCGCAGGGCGGGCGCAAGCACCCCCACCAGGAGTTCCTGACGATCGACACGAGCAACATCCTCTTCGTCTGCGGCGGCTCCTTCGCCGGGCTCGACAAGGTGATCGAGCGCCGGGTCGGCGACCGCGGGATCGGCTTCGGCGCCGAAATCTCCTCCCGGGAGAAGAAGGATGCCGGCGAGTGGTTCGAGCAGGTGCTGCCCGAGGACCTGGTCGAGTACGGCCTGATCCCCGAGTTCATCGGCCGCCTGCCGGTGATCACCGCGATCCACCAGCTCAGCCGCGACGACCTCTGCACGATCCTTACCGAGCCGCGCCACGCGCTGACCCGTCAGTTCCAGCGCTTCTTCGAGTTCGACGACATCGAGCTGGTCTTCGCCGAGGACAGCCTCGAGGCGATCGCCGACAAGGCCCTGGAGCGCGAGACGGGCGCCCGCGGCCTGCGCTCGATCCTCGAGGAGACGCTGCTCGACGTCCAGTTCGAGTTGCCCTCCCGTCGCGACGTCACCAAGTGCGTGGTCACCAAGGAGACGATCAGCGAGGGCCGTCGCCCGACCCTGGTCACCGAGGCGGTCCAGCAGGACATCGGGCCTGCTGAAGAGGATCTCTCTGAGGAATCCGCTTAAGGCTTGCTGGTAGGGAGGTACCCCGCCCCCTCCTCGACACGCGCGGCGATTTAGACTCGCCACGTGGATCCTGCGCAGCGGCAGAAACTGGAGAGCACCACTCGCTACGACCCCTCGGAGGTAGAGGGGCGGATCTTTGCCGAGTGGATGGAGGGGGGGTACTTCCACCCTGAGGCGGAGGGGTCGCCGGAGGAGAACTTCTCGGTTGCGATTCCGCCGCCGAACGTGACCGGGGTGCTGCACATGGGGCATGCCCTGAACGGCTCGATCCAGGACGCGCTGGTGCGGATGAACCGGATGCGGGGGAAGCCCACTCTTTGGGTCCTCGGCACGGACCACGCCGGCATCGCCACCCAGGCAGTGGTGGAGAAGGAGCTGAAAAAAGAAGGCAAGAGCCGGCACGACCTCGGGCGGGAGGCCTTCGTCGAGCGGGTTTGGGAATGGAAAGCCGAGTACGGCACGCGGATCGTCGAGCAGTACCAGCGGCTCGGGGCCTCCTGCGACTACGAGCGCGAGCGCTTCACCCTCGACGAGGGGTACGTCAAGGCCGTCTACCGGGTCTTCAAGCGGCTCTACGACAAGGGCTACATCTACCGCGACAACTACATGGTCAACTGGGACCCGGGTTCGCGCTCGGCGATCTCCGACCTCGAGGTCGAGAACCGCGAGGTCGAGGACGTCCTCTACTCGATCGACTATCCGGTCGAGGGCTCCGACCAGGTGCTGACCGTCGCCACCGTGCGGCCGGAGACGATGCTCGCCGACACGGCCGTCGCCGTTAACCCCGACGACGAGCGCTACCGCGACCTGGTCGGCAAGCGCTGCGTGCTGCCCCTGGTCGGCCGCCGGCTGCCGATCATCGCCGACGAGCACGTCGACGTCGAGTTCGGCACCGGGGCGCTGAAGATCACTCCCGGCCACGACGTCAACGACTTCGAGATCGGCCGCAAGCACGGCCTCGAGGAGCTCGGCGTGATCGGCCCCGACGGTCGCATGAGCGAGGAGGCGGGGGAGTACGCCGGCGTGACGGTCTCGGAAGCTCAGAAGGCGATCGTCGAGGCGCTGCGGGAAGAGGGCCGTCTCCGCACCGAGGAGCCCTACGTCCACTCGGTCCCCTTCTCGCACCGCTCGGGCGAGCGAATCGAGCCCCTGATCTCGCTGCAGTGGTTCTGCCGCATGGACGAGCTGGCGCAGCCGGCGATCGAGGTCGTCGAGCGCGACGAGGTGCGGATCGAGCCGGCGCAGTGGAAGCGCGTATACCTCGACTGGATGCGGGAGATCCGCCCCTGGTGCATTTCGCGCCAGCTCTGGTGGGGGCACCGGATCCCGGTCTGGTACTGCGACGCCTGCGAGGAGACGATCGTCGCCGAGGCCGAGCCCGAGCGCTGCGGCGCCTGCGGCGGCGAGCTGCGCCAGGAGGAAGACGTGCTCGACACCTGGTTCAGCTCCGCGCTCTGGCCCTTCGCCACCCTCGGCTGGCCCGACGACACCCCCGAGCTGCGCGCCTTCTACCCGACCAGCTTCCTGACCACGGCGCGGGAGATCCTCTTTCTCTGGGTGGCGCGGATGATCATGACCGGGCTCGAGTTCCCCGGCGCGATCCCCTTCCGCGACGTCTACGTCCACTCGGTGATCCAGGCCCGCGACGGGCGGCGGATGTCGAAGAGCCTGGGCACCGGGATCGACCCGCTGGAGGAAATCGAGGTCCACGGCGCCGACGCGCTGCGCTTCGGGCTGCTGGCGATGTCCTCGACCCAGGACGTCCGCTTTTCCGACGCCAAGGTCCAGCAGGGACGGGACCTCGCCAACAAGCTCTGGAACGCGAGCCGGCTGATCCTCCTCAACACGGCCGAGGTGGAGCCGGCGCCGCGGCCGACCTGCGCCGAGGACCGCTGGATCCTCTCGCGGCTGGAGCGAACCGTCGCCTCGGTGACCGAGAAGCTCGAGGGATACGACTTCGCCCACGCCGTCCAGGAGGCCTACTCGTTCTTCTGGCGCGATCTCTGCGACTGGTACCTGGAGATCGTCAAGCCGCGCCTCTACGCCGGCGAGGAAGAGGTCTCGGCGACGCTGCTCTACGCGCTGGAGCGGGTGCTGGGGCTTCTGCACCCGGTGATGCCGTTCGTGACCGAGGAGATCTGGAGCTTCCACCCCGGACGGGACGGGCACCTCGCGGTCCACGCCTTCCCCGTGGCGGAGGAGTCGCTGTTCGACGCAGGCGCCGAGGAGGACGTGGAAGGCGGAATCGCGCTGACCCAGCGCCTGCGCGCCTGGCGCGACCTCGCCGGCGTTCCCGCCGGCGCGACGCTGGCGGCCGTGGTCGAGGGAGTGGAGCCGCCGCCGTTCGTCGCTCGTCTCTCGCGCTTGGAGTTCGACGGCGCCGGCGCTGAGCAGGTCGCCGCGATCGGGCCGGTGCGCGTCCTCCCCTCCGAGGAGCTCGACGCCGAGGCAGTCGCCAGCCGGCTCGAGAAGCGCCGCGAGGAGCTGCGGGCGGAGGTCGAGCGCGGCGAGCGGAAACTGGGCAACGAGGGCTTCGTCGCCAAAGCCCCCGCCGAGGTGGTCGAGGAGGAGCGCGGAAAGCTCGAGCGCTACCGCAACGAACTCGCCGAGCTGGGCTGATCGAAGCAGGCGCCTACCTCGACTCTCTGGAGCCGGTCGGCTGGCGACTCGGCCTGGAGCGGATGCGGAGGCTGACCACGGCGCTGGGGTTGCCGCAGCACCGCTTCGCCTCGATCCACGTCGTCGGCACCAACGGCAAGTCCTCGGTGACGCGGATGACGGCGGCGCTGCTGGAAGCGCACGGGCTGCGTGCCGGCGCCTGCGTCTCGCCCCACGCCGATCGCTGGTCGCAGCGGACGCTGATAGGAGGGGAGGAGGTCGAGGAGACCGCTTGGGCGCGGGCAGTCGAGCAGGTCGCTCGCGCCGCCGAGGGAGTCGATCGCACGCTGGAGGAAGGGGAGGCGGTGACGCAGTTCGAGGCGGCGACGGCGGCGAGCTTCGTCGCGTTTGCGAACGCGCGGGTCGAGGTGGCGGTGGTCGAGGCGGGTCTCGGGGGCCGTCTCGACGCGACCAACACGATCCCCTCCAAGGTCACCGTCCTCACCTCGATCGGCCTCGACCACACCGAGTGGCTGGGGGAGAGCGAGGTCGAGATCGCGACGGAGAAGCTGGCGGTGCTGCGAGACCAGACGACGCTCGTGCTGGGAGCGGCATCGCCGCGGGTGGAGGAGCTGGCCGCCCGGATAGCGGGCGAACGCGGTGCCCGGCTGGTGCGGGCGCCCGCGGATCCAGGCCCAGGGGTTCGCCTGCGGGCCCCCGGCGAGTTCCAGCGCCGTAACTTCGCCATCGCCCGTACCGCGGCGGAGGCGTTCCTCGGTCGCCTCGACGGCGAGCTGGCGAAGCAGGTCGCGGCCAGCTTGGCGGTGCCCGGCCGGCTCGAGCAGATCGCCGCCCATCCGCCCGTCTACGTCGACGCGGCCCACAATCCGGACGGGGCGGCGGCATTGGCGCGGTCGCTGCCGGGACTCGCCGGGGGGCGAAGGGTGACCGCCTGTCTGGCGGTTCTCGCCGACAAGGATGCCGAGGCGATGATCGCGGCGCTGGCGCCGGCGCTCGACCGCGTCATCTGCACCGAGCTGCCGGCCGCGGCGCTGGAAGGGCACGGACGCCCCGGCGCCCGCTCGCGCCCTGCGGCGGAGCTGGCCGGGATCTGCGCTGGGATCGGGCTGGCGGCAGAGGTCGAGCCGCGGTTCGACCTCGCCCTGCGAAGAGGACGGGAGCTGGTCGGCGCGGAGCCCGAGGGCCTGCTTCTCATCACCGGCTCCCACTATGCAATCGCCCCCGCGCGCACTCTGATCGGCCCCTGACTGTGCGAGGATTCGGCCATGGATCGCCCTCGTAGCGCCGGCTCGGAACTGCTCTCGATGATGGGCCTGGTCGCAGCCGTGGTCGCGATCGTGATCCTCGTCTTCTTCGGCGTCGGCTACCTGTTCGGAAGGCTCTTCCTCTAGGCGAACAGGGTTGACGTCGGCGACGGCGAAGTAGACTGCCGCTCCCCGCACGGCGCCCACCCACGGCTTCACCCTCTTTCTTATGCCTCTAGCGATCTTCGGCATCACCAACGACAGCCTCAACCTCGTCGCGACCCTGTTCCTGCTGATGCTGGTCGTGCTCTGGCTGGCGCTGATCGTCTACACCTACCTGGACGCCCGCCGGCGCCTCTCCGACCCGTTTCTCGTCGCCTGCGCCACCGTCGCCTCGTTCTTCCCCTTCATCGGCACCGCCGTCTACGCGATCGTGCGCCCGCCGGAGTACCTGGAGGACGCCCACGAGCGCGAGCTCGAGATCAAAGCGGCCGAGCTGCGGGTGCGGCAGCTGCGCGAGCAGTCCTGTCCGAACTGCGAGTTCCCGGTCGAGCGAAATTACCTGCGCTGCCCCAACTGCCAGCGGCGTCTCAAGGATCCCTGCCCGAGCTGCAGCAAGCCGGTCGATCCGCGCTGGGGCCTCTGCCCCTACTGCGAGACGAGCCTCGGCGGCGGAGGCGAGCGACCGCGCCGCAAACGTAGAGACCCCGAGGAGCGCCCGGCGCCACCGCGCCAGGCTCAGCCCCGGCGCCGAAAAGCGCCGCCGGAGGCACAGGAAGGGGCGCAACCAACCCAAGAGCAAAGGAGCCCCCGCCGTGAGCCGAACCCTGATCCTCGTCAAGCCTGACGCCTTCGAACGCGCCCTCACCGGTGAGGTAGTCGCCCGCTTCGAGCGCAAGGGGCTGCGTATCGCCGCTCTGAAGTCGATGCGAGCGACCGAGGAGATCGCCAACCAGCACTACGCCGAGCACACGGACAAGCCGTTCTTCGGCGAGCTCGTCTCCTTCATCACCGGCGGCACCCTGGTAGCGATGGTGCTGGAGGGCGAGGAAGCGGTCAAAGCCGCTCGTCAGCTGATCGGTGCGACCAACCCGGTCGAGGCGGCTCCCGGCTCGATCCGCGGCGATTACGCCCTCGAGGTGACCTTCAACATGGTCCACGGCTCGGATTCCGACGAGTCGGCCGAGCGCGAGATCGGGATCTGGTTCCCCGAGTTGGGTTGAGGCGCTCCGGGCGGGCGGGTCCTGTCCCGGTTTTGGTACCACCATCCCTGTCGGGATGGTCCCCCAAAACCGCGCCACCCGCCCGCAGGGACCGATGAACATCACGCTGGCATCCGGATCGCCTCAGAGGAGCGAGATCCTTCGGAAGCTGGGGTTGGAGTTCGAGGTCGTGGTTCCCGGAGTCGAGGAGTTGACCCAGGGGGACCCTGAGCACCTTGTGGTTGAGAACGCGAGGCGAAAGGCCGCGGCGGTCGAGGCCGAGGGTTTGGTCGTCGCCTGCGACACGGACGTCGTCCTCGACGGGGAGGTTCTCGGCAAGCCTGCCAACGCGGCCGACGCCCGGGCTTACCTGGATCGCCTGTCCGGGCGTGCGCACACGGTGATGGGCGGGCTCGTCGTGGTGGAGGAGGGGGAGGAGCGCTCCGGTCTGGAGCAGACCGCCGTCGTCTTCAAGGATCTCTCCGACGCCGAGAAGGAACGCTACGTGGCGTTCGGAGAGTGGCGGGGACGGTCCGGCGGCTACGCGATCCAAACCCTCGGTTCGAGCCTGGTCGAGCGGCTCGAGGGCAGTGTCTCCAACGTGGTCGGCCTTCCGGTCGGCCTGCTCGCCGCGTTGGCGCCGGCGCTGTTCGAGCGCGGCTAAGGGGCTCGGTCAGTCGCGCAGCGCCTGCGCGTCCTCGAGGTGCTCGAGCAGCACGTCGATCACTTCGGGGTCGAACTGGGTGCCGCGGCCTGCTCTGAGGATCTCCACCGCCTCGTCGGGAGGCATCGCCTTCCGGTGGGGCCTGTCGCTGAGGAGAGCGTCGAAGACGTCGGCGACGGCGACGATCCGCCCTTCGATCGGGATTTCCTCGCCTTGGAGGCCGCGGGGGTAGCCGCTGCCGTCGAACCACTCGTGGTGGGTGAGGGCGATCCGCGCCGCCATCCTCAGCAGCTCGCTTTCGGAGCCGGTGAGGATCTGGTGCCCGACCTCCGCATGTCGCTCCATCTCGCTTCGCTCCTCCGGCGTCAACGGCCCCGGCTTGAGCAGGATCGCGTCGGCGACGGCGATCTTGCCGACGTCGTGCATCGGCGCCGCCGCGCGCAGCAGCAGTATCTGCTCGTCGTCGAGGCCCAGCTGCGAGGCGAGGTAGGAGGAGATGCGCGCGATCCGGTTCGCGTGATGCCCGGCTTCGGGGTCGTCCAGCTCGATGGCGCATGCAAGCCGCTCCACCGTCTCCTGCCGGGAGGAGCGCAGCTCCTCGATCGCCCGCTCGCGGACCGTGGCGAGATCCCGCTGCAACTGCTCGGCTTCGTGCTGGGCGGTGATGTCGACGGAGACGCCGGTGATCCCGGCCAGATTCCCCTCCTCGTCGAGAAAAGGGAACTTGACGCTGAGAAAGGTCTGTTCGCGATCTGCAGAGCCGACGGTTTCCTCGCGTTCGCACGGTTCGTTGTGGCGAAGCACCCGCATGTCGCTCTCGCGTACGGGCAGCTCCACGTCCGCCGGCAGGATTTCCGGATCGCTGCGGCCGATCATCTCGCCGGGCTCGAGCCCCACGAGTTCGTGCGTCGCCTGGTTGGCCAGGAGGTAACGCCGGTCCAGGTCCTTGACGTAGATCGGCACGGGCGCCCGATCGATCGCTGCTTGAACCTGCCTCAGGGTGGGCCGCGCGGCGGTCGGCACGACCGCTATGTCCGGGTGTTCCGCGGCCAGCTCCTCGACCAGTGCTCCCTGCTTTCCCCGCATCTGGACGTCGCAGAGGATGAAGTCGAAGCGGTCACGCGCGAGCTTCTGCCGAGCGGTTGAGGAATCGGAGGCAAACTCGCAGTCAAATCGGTCGCCCAGGGTTCTCTCGATTGCCCGCAGGCTTTCGGGGTCGTCGTCGATGGCGAGGATCCTCACGCTGAGTCTCTCCTACCCGGCTGGTTTGGGCAGTCTCGGCTCTGCCGGGAAAAACTTCGAGTGCTTGTCGGTCGCTGATGATACGGGGGTCTTCCGATCCCTGCAAACCAAGGGTTTCCAAGCCTTGCGGTGGCTGTCACACTGGGGGCCAAGCACCCGACCAAGGGCACGAAATGGGCTTGTTCAGTCGTTTGATCCGCTTTGGCGGCCGCGACATGGCCGTCGATCTCGGCACCGCCAACACGCTCGTCTACGTCCGCGGACGCGGCATCGTGCTCTCGGAGCCCTCCGTGGTGGCGATCGACTCGCGCAACGGCCATGTCCATGCGGTCGGCGTCGAAGCGAAGCGGATGCTGGGTCGCACCCCGGGGACGATCACCGCGATCAGGCCGCTGAAGGACGGGGTCATCGCCGACTTCGAGGTGACCGAGCAGATGCTGCGCCACTTCATCACCGCAGTCTCCAACCGGTTCGCGCACCCGCGGGTCGTCGTCTGCGTCCCCTCCGGGGTGACCGGCGTCGAGAAGCGCGCGGTGGAGGAGGCCTGTCTCTCGGCGGGGGCCCGCCAGGCCTACCTGATCGAGGAGCCGATGGCGGCGGCGATCGGCGCCGGCCTCCCGGTCGCCGAGCCGACCGGCTCGATGATCGTCGACGTCGGCGGCGGCACCACCGAGGTGGCGGTGATCAGCCTCGGCGGAATCGTCGTCTCGCAGTCGATCCGGGTCGGCGGCGACGAGCTCGACGAAGCGATCGTCAGCCATTGCAAACGGCAGTACAAACTGGCGATCGGCACCCAGACCGCCGAGGAAGTGAAGCTCGAGGTCGGCTCGGCCTCGCCGCTGCGGCAGGAGGTGCGGACGGAGATCCGCGGCCGCGACCTGATCTCGGGGCTGCCGAAGACGGTCGAACTGAGCTCGGAAGAGGTGCGGGTGGCTCTCGAAGAGCCGGTCAGCCACGTCGTCGCCGCGGTCAAGGAGACCCTCGACCGGACTCCCCCGGAGCTGGCGGGTGACATCATGGATCGCGGCATTACCCTTGCCGGAGGCGGCGCGCTGCTGCAAGGACTTGAGCAGCGCCTGCGCGACGAGTGCCAGATGCCCTGTCAACTGGCAGAGTCGCCGTTGACGTGCGTGGCGGTCGGCTCGGGCATCTCGCTCGAGGAGGTCGAGACGATCCGCCGCGCCGGTAAGAACAACGGAGCGCGGCCCCGTCGCTAGTGCCGCGATGCGAACCACCGAACTTAGGTCCCAAACGTGTATCGAAAGCAAGTACGCCGCCGTAGGGCGGTGCTCGCGTTGCTGATAGTCGGCTCCTTCGCCCTGCTCACCGCCACCTACGGCCAGGGCTCGAACGGCATGCAGCGCGGCGTCAACGCCGTCTTCAGCCCCGTCCTCGGAGCCGCTGACCGTGCCCTGAAGCCGGCCCGCGACCTCGTCAACTGGTTCGACGAGACCTTCGACGCGAAGGGCGAGAACGAGGATCTTCGCGCCGAACTGGAGGTCACCCGCAAAGAGGCGGTGGGGGCGAAGGTCGCGCTGGCCGAAAATCGGGAAATGCGGAAGCTCCTGGACCTCGACGAAAGCGGAGCCATACCCTCTGGTTATGACGAGGTCACCGGGGAGGTGATCACCCGCTCGCCGACCGTCTGGTTCGCGGACGTGACGATCGACGTCGGCTCCGGGGACGGGGTGGAGGTCGACGACCCGGTCGTCAACGGCGACGGCCTGGTTGGAAAGGTCGCCGCCGTCACCGGCGGCTCGGCCCGGGTGACCCTGCTCGCCGACCATGAAAGCCGCGTATCGGCGAAAATCGTCCCGGGCGGCATCCAGGGAGTGATGAAGCCGGTGGTGGGGGAACCGGACAACCTGATCCTCGACTTCCTCGACGCCGAAGAGTTCGTCGGCAAAGGGCAGGACGTCGTCACCGCCGGCTGGCGCGCCGGGGACATCGCATCGGACTACCCGCCGAACCTGCCGATCGGCGAAGTAGTGGAAGCCTCGCTGCGTCAGCAGGAGGCCCAGCAGCAGGTGCGGATCCGCCCGTTTGCCGACCTTCGCAACCTCGACCTGGTCCAGGTCCTGACGGGGGGCTCGCGCGGGTGATCCTCACCACCAACATCCTCGCCCGCCTCGTCGCGATCGTGGTCGGCGGCGTGATCCTGCAGCTCTCCTTCTTCTCCCAGGTGGCTCTCTTCCACGTCAGCCCCGATCTGCTGCCGGCGCTGGTGGTCGTGCTCGGGCTCCTGGGCGGCAGCCTGACCGGGGCGGTCTGCGGCTTCTCCATCGGGCTGCTGCTCGACTGTCTGCTGATCGCGCCGCTGGGCGGCAGCTCGCTGGTTCTCCTCACCACCGGTTACCTGGCGGGTCTCTTCCGCGAGCGGTTCGAGATTCACAGCGCGCTGGTGCCGCCGCTGCTCTGCATGGGGCTTACCTTCTTCGCCGAGCTCGGGTTCGGCGCGGTCGAGCTGATGCTGGGGATCGACGCCCCCGTCGGCGCCGCGGTGATCTGGGACATGCTGCTGAAGAGCGTCTTCGCCTTCTTCGGGGGCTGGGCGATCTATGTCGGGGTGCGGAGAGCGCTCCGCCCGGCCCTGGTCGAGGACCCGACGGTACGGCGCAGCGGTAGGCGGCCGACGGTGTTGGGAGCCTAGGAACAGCATGTACCTACGTGGAGACCAGCCCCTTCCCGGCAGCCGCCTCGCGCTGCGGGTCGCCGTGCTCAGCGGGATCGCCCTCGTCCTCTTCGCGATCCTCTTCTTCCGGCTCTGGAACCTGCAGGTCATCTCCGGGGACGAGTACCTGGCCGAGGCGAAGAACAACCGCACTCGCGAGTCCAAAGTGATCGCCCCGCGCGGCGAAATCCTCGACCGCGACGGCCAGACGATCGTCGACAACCGCGCCAGCCTCGCCCTGCAGGTGAACACGAGCAAAGTGCCCGAGAACCCGGCTGAGGAACGAGCGCAGCTGGTGCGCCTGGGGGCGCTGCTCGAAATGCCGCTGCGCAAGGTGCGCCGCACGATCAAGGAGGAGGAAGAAGTCGCCGCCGGGGCGCCGGTGACCTTGAAGCAAGACGTCGGCTACGAGCTGATCGCCTACCTCGAAGAGAATCAAGACGAATTCCCGGGGGTGACGGTGGAGCGCGTCTTCGTCCGCCGGTACCCCAACGAAACCCTCGCCGCGCACTTGCTCGGGAGCGTCGGCGAGATCGACGAAGAAGAGCTGAAAGATCCGGATTACAAAGACCTCGAGCCGGGGGACGAGATCGGCAAGGGCGGGATCGAGTACAGCTACGACCGCTTCCTGCGAGGGGACCCCGGCCTGACCAAGATCCAGGTCGACGCTTCCGGGCAGCCGACCCCGGGGGGGCAGCTGGTCTCCCAGGCTCCGGTCCCGGGCGAGAACCTGAAGCTGACGGTCGACGCCGACGTCCAGGCGGCCGGCGAAGCCGGTCTTGCCGCCTACGGGCACGGCGGCTTCATCTCGATGGACATCGAGACCGGCGAGATCCTCGCTCTCGGCTCGAACCCCACGTTCGACCCGACCGACTTGATCGAACCGACCCAGGCGGAGGTGAACGCGCTGTATCGGGACCCGCTGTTGGCGCCGCTGGTCAACCGGGCCACCGAAGGGGTCTATCCCACCGGTTCGATCTTCAAGATCATCCCGGCGCTGGCGGCGCTGGAAAACGGCGTGATCACGCCCGACGAGGCGATCAACGACCCCGGCCAGATTGAAATCGGTGGCATGACCTTCAAAAACGCCGGCAGCCAGGCCTACGGCCCGGTGGCGCTCGAGAGGGCCCTCGAAGTCTCCTCCGACGTCTACTTCTACACGCTCGGCGCACGGATGTGGGACACCGGCGAGCTGCAGGAATGGGCGCGCAAGATGGGGATAGCGAGGTGGACCGGGCTCGACCTTCCCGAGGAGGCCGAGGGGCTGTTGCCGACGAAAAAGTGGCGCGACGAACTTGCCGCCGAAGGTCTTGCCGAAGAACGCCCTTGGTCGATCGGAGACAACGTGCAGCTGGCGACCGGCCAGGGCGATCTGCAGACGAGCCCGCTGCAGATGGCGATCGCCTACGCCGCCCTCGGCAACGGCGGCAAGATCGTCACCCCGCACGTGGGCAAGGAAATAGAGGACGCCCAGGGACGGGTGCTGCACGAATTCGAGCCGAAGGTCCGCCGCAGGTTCCACGTCGACCCGGGCTACCGAGACGCGATCCTCGACGGCCTGCACGCGGCGGCCCAGGGACTCGAAGGGACCGGCACCGACGTCTTCGGCGGCTTCCCGATCGAGATCGCGGGCAAGACTGGAACGGCGGAACGGGTCGGATACGGCGACCAGTCCTGGTTCGCGGCGCTCTCTCCGTACCCCAACCCGCGTATCGTGACGATTGCCACCGTCGAGCAAGGCGGCTTCGGCGCCGAAGCCGCCGCCCCGGTCGTGCTCGAGATCCTCGAGTCGATCTACGCGAAACAGATCTCCGAAGCGGCGAACGACGGCGAAACCGAATAGACGATGTACGCCACCCGAACCAGAAACGCACGACCAGAGCCGTTCACGGTCCACGTCGGCATCGCCGAGCGGCTCGGCCTGGCCCATATGGACTGGCCATTGATGATCTCGGCGATCGGGCTGGTCGCCATCAGCCTTCTCACCCTCGGCCAGGCCACCCAGCACGACGTTCCCGGCAGCCCCAACTACTTCCTCGAGCGACAGTCGATCTACGCGCTGCTCGGGATCGCCGGGATGCTGCTGTTGACCCGGATCGACTACTCGCGCTTCCGCGAGCTGCGGGTCGGCATCTACACCTTCCTCTGCGTCAGCATCTCACTCGTCTTCGTCTTCGGCTTCGCCGCCCGCGGCTCGCGGCGCGCCTTCGAACTTCCCTTCTTCAGCTTCCAGCCATCGGAGCTGGGCAAGGTGCTGCTCGTCTTGGCCATTGCCGGTTTCGTCATCGATGGCGCCAGGAAAGGGTCGGAGTGGCAGCGCACAGTGCGCTACCTCTGCCTTGGCCTGGCACCGGCTGCGCTTGTATTCATGCAGCCGGACCTCGGCACCTCCTTGGTGTACGGGGCAATCACCCTCGCCGTGATGTACGTGGGGGGCGTCCGCTGGACGCACTTCGCGGTGATCGGCGCGGCCCTCGTCACTTTGACAGTGGCGGTTCTCGTGCTGGCGCCCACAGTTGGGGCGCCGGTTCTCAAGGGCTACCAGGAGGAGAGGCTCACCTCTTTCCTGCAGCCCAGCGCGGACCCCAGTGACGCGGGCTACCAGCAGAATCAGGCCAAGATCGCCATCGGCTCCGGGGAGAAGACCGGACGCGGCGATCGGGCAACCCAGACGCGGCTCGACTTTGTCCCTGAGCGGCACACCGATTTCATCTTCGCCGTAATCGGTGAGCGCTACGGATTCACTGGAGCCGCCTTGGTCCTATCCCTATACGCCCTGCTGATCTGGCGGGCGCTGCGGATTGTGACGCTCTCGAAGAACTCCTACGGGACCCTGGTCGCGGGCGGCATCGCCGTCTCGCTGCTGTTCCAGGTCTTCGTCAACGTGGGGATGAACCTCGGCATCATGCCGATCACGGGCATCCCCTTACCGCTGATGAGCTACGGCGGGTCGTCTGTATTGGCGACCTTCCTGGCGATCGGCGTGCTGCAGAGCATTCACATGCAAGCGCGGCTCAGCCAGAAAGGCAGGTTCGCCTGGTGATCCATCGAAGG
>DATEOT010000009.1:0-45982 GCA_035273795.1 Solirubrobacterales bacterium
ACCTCGAAGCCGACGAAGACGGCGAGCACGAAGATCGTGATCTCGGTCATCAGGTCCATGGCTACTTGGCTGCCCTCTCGTTCTTGATCTCGCCGCCCTGGGTGATGCAGGCGGCGGCGATGATGTCGTCCTCGAAGTCGACCTGAGCGGTGCCCTCCTCGGTGACGATCAGGCCGAGCAGGTTCTCGAGGTTCTTGGCGTAGAGCTGGGAGGCGGGCGCCGGCATCTCCGAGGGGAGGTTGCGGCTGCCGATCACTTTCACCCCACCCTCGACCACGGTCTGGCCGGCCTGGGTCAGCTCGCAGTTGCCGCCGGTCTCGGCGGCGAGGTCGACGATCACCGAGCCGGGGGCCATGTTGCGGACCGCCTCGGCGGTGACCAGCAGCGGCGCTGGGCGGCCGGGGATCGCGGCGGTGGTGACGATGATGTCCTGTTTCGCCGCGTTCTCGGCGAGAGCGTCGCGCACCTGCGCGTTCTCCTCGTCGGTCAGCGGTCGGGCGTAACCGCCCTCCCCCTCAGCGTCGGGGATGAAGTCCAGTTCCAGCGGCCGGCCGCCGAGCGAGGCGATCTGCTCCCAGGCGGCGCGGCGGATGTCGAAGCCGGTGACGATCGCGCCGAGGCGCTTGGCGGTGGCGACCGCCTGCAGCCCGGCGACGCCGGCGCCGAGGACGAGGACCTTGGCCGGGGGAACGGTGCCCGCGGCGGTGGTCATCATCCCGAAGAAGCGGCCGGACTCGCGGGCGCCGATCAGGGTCGCGGCGTAGCCGGCGGCGGCGGCCTGCGAGGAGAGCGCGTCCATCGCCTGGGCGCGGGTCGTCCGCGGGATCGCCTCCATCGCGAAGGCGGTGACGCCGGCGCCGGCAAGCGCTTTGTTGGTGTCGGCGGCGACCCAGGGATTGAGGTGAGAGATGAAGAGCTGGTTGCCGTTCAGCTTCGAGATGTCCTCGGCGCTCGGCACCGCGACGTGGAGGACGACGTCGGCACCCCAGGCGGCGTCGGCGGCTCCAACCGTCGCCCCGGCCTCCTGGTAGGCGGCGTCGGTGTGGCCGGCGGCCTCGCCGGCCCCGGACTCGACGACGACGTCGACCTTCTCGTTCTTCTTCAGCGATTTGACGACGTCGGGGATCAGCGCGACGCGGCGCTCTCCCTCAGCAGTCTCTTTTGGCACTCCGATCTTCATTCGCGGCGCGGAAGATTATGCGATTGGGTCGGGAAGGCGCCCCGACCCCTGCCTCTCAGGCAGAGACCCCCGCCAGCGACGCCAGTCGCTCCAGGGTGTGCAGCTGCTGGTCCCGCTCGACGTGAACCGGGGAGCAGATCAGGCGGTCGATGCCAGCGCCGCGGAAGCGCTCCACCCGCTCGGCCACCTCGGCCTCGGTCCCGACCAGCGAGGTCGCATCGACGATCTCGTCCGGCATCGCCTCGAAGGCGCCGGCGCGGTCACCGTCCTGGAAGCGCTTCTGTACCTCGTCGGCGACGTCGCCGAAGCCGAAGCGGTGGGCGAGGTCGACGTAGAAGTTGGTCTTGCGGCTGCCCATCCCGCCGAAGTAGAGGACGAGGCCGGCCTTGACGACGTTCTTCGCCGCCTCGAGGTCGCCGTCGATCGCCACCTGCAGCGAGGGGCTGACCTCGAGGTCGGAGCGCTGGCGGCCGCCCTTTGCGAAGCCCGCCTCCAGGTGCTCCCCCCAGGTCTCCTCGAAGGCGTCGACGCTGAAGAAGATCGGGATCCAGCCGTCGCAGATCTCCGCCGCCATCTCCACCGATTTACGCCCGATCGCGCCGACGAAGACGGGAATCTCGTTGCGCAACGGGTGGAAGTTGAGCTTCAGCGGCTTGCCCTCCCCCCCGGGCAGCGGCAGCGTGTAGTGCTCCCCCTGGTGGTCGACCGGACCCTCGCGGGCGATGATCTCTCGGACGACTTCGATGTACTCGCGGGTCCGTCCCCAGGGTTTGGCGTAGGGGACGCCGTACCAGCCCTCGGAGACCTGCGGGCCGGAAGGGCCGAAGCCGAAGAGGAAGCGGCCGCCGGAGAGCTTGTCGATCGTCGCCCCGGCCATCGCCGCCGCCGCCGGTGGGCGCGCCGGCACCTGCATGATCGCCGCGCCGAGGTTGATCTTCTCGGTCCGCGCCGCCAGCCAGGCGAGGACGCTGACCACGTCGGAGCCGTAGGACTCCGCCGCCCAGACCGACTCGTAGCCGAGCTTCTCGGCGGCGAGGACGACTTCCGCCGCCTCCTCTCCCGCCGGGCCGATTCCCCAGTAGCCGAGGTTTAGTCCGAGCTTCAGGCCCATCGTTCCCGCACCCTATTGAATAGGTGGCTCGATGGGCAACGGCCAACCCAGCATCGACCAGGGGCTCACCAGCAAGGAGGCCGCAGCGCGGCTGCGCAAGCTGGGGCCGCCACCGGAGAGCTCCTCGCGCTCCCTGGCGAGCATCGTCGCCGCCAACGTCTTCACCTTCTTCAACCTGGTCATCGCGGCCTTCTTCGTCGTCAACATCGGCCTCGGGCTCTGGGCCGATGCGCTGTTCGGCGTGATCGCGGTGATCAACTCCGGGATCGGGATCTACCAGGAGAAGAAGGCGAAGGAGACGCTGGACGAGATCGCCGTCCTCGTCGCGCCGCGGGCCGACGTCGTCCGCGACGGCGCGACGGTCGAGCTGACCGCCGAGGAGGTGGTGCCGGGCGACGTGATCCACGTCGGGGCGGGCGACCAGCTGATCGCCGACGGCGGAGTGGTCGCCTCGAGGGGGATGACGATGGACGAGTCGCTGCTGACCGGCGAGTCCGACGGGATCCGCAAGGACGAGGGGGACCGCGTCCTCTCCGGCTCCTTCTGCGTCTCCGGCTCGGGGCACTACGTGGTCGACGCGGTGCGCGAGGAGAGCTACGCCGGCCAGATCGCCGGCGAGGCGAAGACCTTCCGCCACCCGCCCTCGCCGCTGCAGGAGGAGGTCAACCGCGTGATCAAGGCCTCCACCTACCTGATGCTGCCGCTGGCGGCGGTGCTGATCCTCAGCCTCAGCCTGCGCAACGTCCACCTCGAGGAGGCGGCGCAGACGGCGACGGCCGGGCTGATCACCCTGATCCCCGAGGGCCTGGTGCTGCTGATGAGCGTCACCTTCGCGGTGACGGCGATGCGACTGGCGAAGCGCGGGACCCTGGTCCAGCAGATGAGCGCCAGCGAGAGCCTCGCCTCGGTCGACACGATCTGCGTCGACAAGACGGGGACGCTGACGGCGGGCGAGCTGCGCCTGAGCGGGGTCGAGTTCGCGGACGGCATCGACCCGAAGTCCGGGGCGGCGGCGCTTGGACGGTTCGCGGCCAGCGCCGGGGACCGCAACAAGACCCTGGAGACGATCGCCCAGAAATTCCCTGCCAGGGCCGAGGCGGTGCGGAGCGAGGTCCCGTTCTCCTCGGAGTGGAAGTGGAGCGCGGTCTCCCTCGACGGCGGCGGGGGGAACAGGGCCTACGTGATGGGAGCTCCGGACGTCCTCGCCGGGTCGGGAGCGCTGACGCTGCCGCCGCGCCTCGCCGGCAAGCTCGAAGAGGAAACCGCGGCGGGGCGCCGCGTCGTCGCCTTCGGGCAGACGAGCGAAGCGCTGCCCGACGACCCGGCGGCGAGCGGGGCGCCCCGACTGACCCCGCTGGCACTGATCGTGCTGGAGGAGACGCTGCGCCCGGACGTGGCGGAGACGATCGCGACGATGCGGGCGGAGGAAGTCGACCTGAAGCTGATCTCCGGCGACGCCGCCGCGACGGTGACCGCCGTCGCCTACGCGGTCGGGGTGCCCCGGGACGCGGGCGTGGTCGAGGGCCCCGACCTGCCGGACGACGCCGAGGTGCTGGCGAAGGTGGCGCTGGAGAACACGATCTTCTGCCGGATCAAGCCCGAGCAGAAGAAAGCCCTGGTCGGGGCGCTGGTCGCCACCGGCCGCTACGTGGCGATGATCGGCGACGGGGTCAACGACGTGCCGGCGCTGAAGCGGGCGCGGATGGCGGTGGCGATGGGCTCGGGGACGCAGGTGACCAAAGGCGTCGCCGACGTCGTCCTGCTCAAAGACCAGTTCGAGCGCTTGCCGGAGGCGGTCGGCGAGGGGCGGCGGATCGCCCGCAACATCCACCGCCTCGGCCGGCTCTACCTGACCAAGTCGGTCTACGCGGCGACGCTGATCCTGCTCGTCGCCGTCCCCGGCTTCACCTTCCCTTTCCTTCCCCGCCACCTGACGGTGGCGGCTTTCCTGACGATCGGGATCCCCTCCTTCGTGCTGGCGCTGCTGCCCTCCGACGGGCCGCTCTACCGCGGCCGCCTGCTGCGGGCGCTGGCCGCCTTCGCGGTCCCGGCCGGCGTCGCCACCGCGCTCGCCTCGATCCTCTCCTTCTTCCTCGTCGACACCGTCGCCGGCGCCAGCCTCGAGGCGGGCCAGACGGCGGCGACGACGACGCTGATCGTCCTCGGGCTCGCCTTCATCCTCCTGCTCGAGCGCGGCCCGGGGCGGGAGCACATCGCGATCCAGAGCAACATGCTGGCGATGGTCGCGGCGCTCGGCGCCGTCTACGCCGGCATCCTCGCGATCCCGTTCCTGCGCGAGTTCTTCGAGATGGAGCTGCTCAGCGCACCCGAGTGGTTCCTCGCCCTGCTCTCCGCCGCGGTCGGCCTGACGATCGCCAGCCTGCTCTGGAAACTGCCGCAGATCGAAGAGCTCGAAGCTCCGGCGGAGCGGGTAGATGCCGAGAAGTGAACGCGCCCACCTATCCGCTTGAACCGGACTGCGTCGACGAGGCCTTTGCGGCCGACGGTGAGCCGCGGCCGCTCTACGCGGAGCTGCTGGGGGAGCTGGCGGGGCGGGACCTGAGGCAGCTGCGGGAGCGGGTGGAGGCGAAGGTCGCGCGCAGCGGCCTGAGCTTCGGCGACGGGGAGCCGATCGCGGTCGACCCCGTCCCGCGGCTGATCGAGGCCGCGGAGTGGGAACGGCTGCGGTCCGGGTTGCTGCAGCGGGCGCGGGCGCTCAACACCTTCGTCGCCGACGCTTACGGGTCGCAACGGATCTTCGACGCCGGCGTCGTCCCGCTCCGGCTGCTGGAGACCTCGAGCGGCTACGCGCCGGTGATGCAGGGGCTGCTCGATTCGGGAGCGCCGCCGGCAACGGTGGCGGGAATGGATCTGGTCCGCGACCGCAGCGGCGAGCTGCGGGTGCTGGAGGACAACCTGAGAATGCCCTCCGGCGCTTGCTACGCGCTGGGGGTGCGAGAGGTCGTCGCGCCGGAGCTCGGGGAAGTGGCGCAACCGCGGGCGCATGGCGACTACCTGGAGAAGCTGGGCGAGGCGATCAGGAGCGCGGCCCCCGAGGGGCGGGACGAACCCTTTGCCGTCGTCCTCTCCGACGGTCCCGAGAACGGAGCCTGGTACGAGCACGAGCGGATCGGTCGTGAACTGGGACTGCCGATCGTCACCCCCGACCAGCTCGAGTCGAGTCGCGGCCGGCTCTTCGCCCGGATCTCCCGCGAGCGCCACCAGGTCGACGCGATCTACCGCCGCCTCGACGCCGACCAACTGACCGGACCCAACGGCGGCCTCACCGAGCTCGGCGAGCTGTTGATGCCGGCGCTGCGGTCGGGTCGCCTGCGCTGCGCCAACGCCTTCGGCACCGGCATAGCCGACGACAAGCTGACCTATGCCTACGTCGAGCGGATGATCGAGTTCTACCTCGGCGAGGAGCCGCTGCTGCGCTCGGTCCCGAGCTACGACCTCTCCGACGACGAGGCAAGGCGCGAGGCGATGGAGCGGCTCGACGAACTGGTGATCAAGCCGCGCGGCGGCTTCGGCGGTCACGGGGTGACGATCATGCCGCGGGCCAGCGAACCCGAGCGCAAGCGCGCGATCGGGGTGGTGCGCCGCCGACCCGAGCACTTCATCGCCCAAGAGCCGGTGGAGATCTCAACCCACCCGACGATCCGCGGGGGCAGCCTGCGGCCGCGGCGGATCGACCTGCGCCCGTTCGTGATCACGGGCGCCCACGGGCAGGTCGTGATGCCCGGCGGGCTCACCCGCTTCGCTCAGGGCGCGGGCGAGATGGTGGTCAACAGCTCGCAGGGCGGTGGATGCAAGGACACCTGGGTAGTGGAGAATCCGCGGGTATGAAGCGGGGCGCCCAATACGGAAGGCCCCTGATCGGGGTCACCACCTCGGAGGTCCGCGAGGCCGAGCGGATCCAGCAGACCCCCGAGAGCGAGCCGAAAGTGCGCGAGATGGTCCTCGGACTGACGTACCTGCGGGCGCTCGAGGCGGCGGGTGCGGTGCCGATGGTGGTCCCGCCCCTGCCCGAAGAGGCGATCGGGCCGCTGCTCGATCGGCTGGACGGGATCTGCCTCTCCGGCGGGCCCGACCTCGATCCCGACACCTACGGCGCCCGGCGACACCCTGAGCTGGGACCGACCGAGCCCGACCTCGACCGCTTCGAGCTGGCGGTGGCGCGCAACGCCGATGCGCGCGAGATGCCGATCCTGGCGATCTGCCGCGGCACCCAGGCGCTCAACGTCGCCCGCGGCGGCTCGCTGATCCAGCACCTGCCGGAGATCTCGGAGGAGATTCCGCACCGGCAGAAGAACCCGGGCAACGAGACCAGCCACACGATCGACGTCGAGCCGGGCAGCCGTCTCGCGGCGGCGCTGGGCGACGACGAAGTCGAGGTCGCCGACGCTCTCGACGTCAACTCCTTCCACCACCAGGCGATCGAGCGGCTGGGCGCGGGGCTGAAGATCACGGCCCGCGCGCCGGACGGCACGATCGAGGCAATCGAGGATCCGACCCGTCCCTTCCTGATCGGCGTCCAGTGGCACGCCGAGACGCTGGTCCACCGCTCCTACGAGGCGGCGCTGTTCCGCCACTTCGTCGAGGCGAGCCGCCTCATCCCTGTGGCGGCCTGACCGGCGGCAGCACGAACTGAGACACGATCAGGTTGGCCGCCAGCTTCGGCTCGCTGCCCTCGCGGCGGCGCTCGATCCGCACCTCGATCACGACCGTGCTCTTGCCGACGTGCAGCGGCTCGGCCCGGGCCTCGATCTCGTCTCCGAGGACGCCGGCGGCGAAGACGTTGAGCTTCAGCTCGATCGTGGTGAAGTTGTGGCCGGGCTGGATGCAGCGAAAAGTCGACCAGGCGGCGACGGTGTCGCCGAGCGCGGTCCAGACGCCGCCGTGAACGAAGCCGCCGGGGTGCAGGTGCCGCTTGTCGACGACGATCTTGCCGCGGGCGTGGGAATCCTCGACCTCCAGCGGCTCGATCCCGAGGTCGCCGGGGAAGCTGCCGGGGAGGAAGTCCCGGACGGTCTCCGGGGTGATCATCGAGCTGGGGTGCGGGTCGTCGCTCATCGCCGCCGCAGCCTATCCCTCTGGATCGAGGCCAAACCCTTCGAGTCCGTAATCGCCGTAGGGCTCGTCGCGCTCGCGCACCGCCTCGCGGAAGCCGGACTCGGCGGCGCGGCGGACGAAGGCGTGCCCCTCCTCGGTGTGGCGGGCGATGCCGTCGAAGAAGGTGCCGAGGACCTGCGTTTGGGAAAGTCCCTGGGCGTGCACCGTCTGGTTGACCAGCAGCTTCATCATCACCAGTTGGTTGACCGGCATCCTGGCGACGCGCTCGAGCAGGCGCTCGAAGCGCGCGTCGAGCTGCGCGGCCGGCACGGCCTCGGTCGCCAGCCCCCACTCCGCCGCCTCGACCCCCGTCAGCGAGTCGCCGGTGAGGAGCAGGCGCTTGGCCCGCATCGGGCCGAGCCGGCTGGCCCACATCGCCGTCGTCGGCGAGCCCCAGACGCGGGCCGGCGGATAGCCGATCTTCGCGTCGTCGGCGATCACCAGCAGGTCCGAGCAGAGCGCCATGTCGGTGCCGCCGGCTACGCAGTAGCCGTGGACCTTGCAGAGGACCGGCTTATCGGAATGGAAGAGGCTCATGAAGCCACGCACGTTGCGGCTCATGAACTGGTAGTCGGTGACCGGGTCCCAGTTGGTGTCGGGCGCATGATTGGCGCCGATCACCGCCGGGTCGAGGGGCGAGCCGGGAGGCGCCTCGGCGCCGAGCTCACTCATGTCGCCCTCCGCTGAAGCGACCAGGTCGTAACCGCCGCAGAAGCCGGTGCCGTTGCCGGACAACGCGATCGCGTGGACCTCGGGGTCGAGGTTGGCCCGCTCCACGCAGTCGGCCAGCTCGACCGGCATTTGAGCCGTGATCCCGTTGCCGCGCTCGGGGCGGTTCAGGGTGATGCGCGCGACTCGATCGCCGACCTCGTAGGTGAGCGTCCCGAGTCGCGCCATCGCGGTGCTCCTAGTTGAGCCTTTCGACCAGCATCGCCTTGCCCTGACCGCCGGCCACGCACATCGTCTCCAGGCCGACCTGCTTGTCGTCGGTCTCGAGCACGTTCAGCAGCGTGCCCATGATCCGGGCCCCGGTCATCCCGAACGGGTGGCCGAGGGCGATCGCGCCGCCGTGGGTGTTGAGCTTGTCTTCGTCGATCCCGCATTCGGCCATGATCGGGATCACCTGGGCCGCGAAGGCCTCGTTCAGCTCGACCCGATCGACGTCGCCGATCGACATCCCGGCGCGGTCCAGCACCTTCTTGATCGCGCCGATCGGGGCGACGCCCATCAGCTCCGGCTCGTTGCCGTGGGTGGCGGCGGTGATGATCCGGGCTCGCGGGGTGAGGCCGAGCTCCTTGGCCTTGGTGTCGCTCATCAGCAGCACCGCGGCGGCGCCATCGTTGAGCGGGCAGGAGTTGCCGGCGGTGACGCCGCCGCCGCCGAAGGCCTCGGGCAGTTCGGAGAGCTTCTCCAGGGTCGAGGAGGCGCGGGGGCCGTCGTCCTTGGAGACCTCGGTGCCGTCCTCGAGCTTGACGGGGACGATCTCGCGGTCGAAGAACCCGTCTTCCTGCGACTTGACGGCGAGTTCCTGCGAGCGCTGCGCGAACTTGTCCATGTCGGCGCGGCTGACCTCGTACTTCTTGGCGACGTTGACCGCGGTCAGGCCCATGTCGATGTAGGCGTTGGGCTGGCCGTTCTCGCCGATCAGGTTGGGGTTGCGGTCGGCGGCACCGGCGGGCTCGGTGCGCTCGTTGAACTTGCTGACCCACTCGACCCCGACCGCGAGGTAAGCGTCGCCCTCGCCGGCCTTGATCGCGTTGCCGGCGTGGCGGATCGCGTCGAGGCTGGAGGAGCAGTAGCGGGAGACGGTGACCCCGTTGACCTCCTGCGGCAGCTTCTCGCTGAGAAGGGAGATGATCCGGGCGATGTTGAAGGCCTCGAGGCCCTGCGGCATGCCGACGCCGCAGAAGACGTCTTCGATCAGGGCAGGATCCACCTCGGGGTTGCGCTCGAGCAGCTGGTCGACCACGAAGGCGCCCGTCTCCTCGGGCCGCAACTGGGCCAAAGAGCCCTTGAAGGCACGGCCGATCGGCGTGCGGATGGTGTCGACGATCACTGCTTCGGGCATACCGTTATCTCCTTGAAGGCTTGGGCGGGGCTTGCGACTGCGGCAGGAGGGTAGTTGACGGGCGAAATGGGCGTTTCGTGCGAATTGTCACGAAGTTTGGTGGAAGCGTCATGAGCCTGCGTTACATTCGGCTCAATCCACCTCGCGTGGGACGCGAGATTTGCCGCTCGTCGGCAACGAAAGGAGGGCCCCTTCATGCCTGAGGGTTACTGCGTCAAAGAGCGCAAGAAGGTTGAGATCAAAGACGCCAAAGAGGTGACCATGAAAAACGGTCGCCCCGCGATTCAAGGCGTCTGCCCCGATTGCGGGACGAAAATATTCAAGATCGGAAAACTCCAGTAGGGGTCCTCCAGCGCGTCGCCGGAGCTCAGTCTTCGGCGACGCCGCTGAGCTTGGCTCGCTTGCGGTAGGAGATCGAGGGCGGGACGAGCTCGCGGATCTCGGAAAGCAGGCGGGCGGAGAGTGCGCCCGGGTCCTCGTTGGCCCGAGGTTGGCCGCCGACCGGATCGAAGAAGCGGAGGCGGATGCGGGGGCGGCGGGGGAAGCCGGTCAGGTCGGAGGTTCCTTCGATCGCGACGAGGCTGACGTGGGCCTCGGGCACCTCGAGCGCGAGGCGGCCGACGCCGCTGCGCGCCCTCAGGACCTTGCCGCGCGAGCGGGTCCCCTCCGGGAAGACGCCGATGCAGGCGCCCGCCCGCAGCGTCTCGATCGCTTTCGCCAGCGCGTCTTTGTCGCCCTTGCCGCGCTGGATCGGGATCTGCCCCATTCCGTTGAGGATCGGGGCGAGGCCGCGCACGTCCCAGAGCTCGGATTTGGCGAGGGCGCGGATCTGGCGCCGCTTCAGCGCGGCGATGCCGACCATCACCGGGTCCCAGTGGCTGTCGTGGTTGCCGAGGATCAGCAGCGGCCCCTCCTCGGGCAGCGCCTCCAGCCCCTCGACCTGGATCCGGCCCCACCAGGCGACGGGCCGGGTCACGGTCATCGCCAGGCGGTAGGTCTTGGTTCGCTCGTTCACGGACGGGGAGTTCTACTGGATAGCCTCAAGCGCGGTGACCACGGAGACGCAAACCGGCGGCGGAATCGAGGTCGAAGCCCTCGCCCGCGAATTCAAGAACGGCCCCCGGGCCGTGGACGGGATCGACCTCGAGGTCGCCCAGGGCGAGATCTACGGGTTCCTCGGCCCCAACGGCGCCGGCAAGTCGACGACGGTCCTGATGCTGACCACCCTCCTCCCTCCCACCTCCGGCACCGCGCGGGTCGGTGGCTTCGACGTCGTCGAGGAGGGGCCGCGGGTGCGGTCGACGATCGGCGCCGCCCTGCAGGAGGCGGCCCTCGACCCGCTGCTTACCGGCCGCGAGCACATGCGCCTGCAGACCGCCCTCCACGGCCTCGGCAAGGCCGAGCGACGGAGCCGCGGCGACGAGCTGCTGGAGCGGGTCGGCCTCGCCTACGCCGCCGACCGCAAGGTGGGCGGCTACTCGGGCGGGATGAAGCGCCGCCTCGACCTGGCGCTGGCGCTCGCCCACCGGCCGCGGATCCTCTTCCTCGACGAGCCGACCACCGGCCTCGACATCCAGAGCCGCACCGCCCTCTGGGAAGAGGTGGCGCGGCTCGCCGGCGAGGACGGCGTCACCGTCTTCCTCACCACCCAGTACCTGGAGGAGGCCGACGCGCTCGCCAACCGGGTCGGGATCATCGACCACGGCCGAATCGTCGCCGAGGGGACGCCCGCCGAGCTGAAGGCCGAAATCGGCCGGCCGACGGTGGAGGCGATTCCGCGCGAGGCGAGCGAGCGCGAGCGGATGGCGGCTGTCCTCGGCCGCTTCGGCCAACCGGCCGGGGCCTCCCCGCGCGGCGTCGCGGTGCGCCTCGAAGGCGGCGAGTCCCAGCTGGCCGAGGTGGTGCGGGCGCTCGACGCCGAGAGCATCGCGATCGAGCACCTGCAGCTCCACGCCCCCTCGCTCGACGACGTCTTCCTCGCCAAGACGGGGCGCTCGCTGGAGGGCGCCGACGAGGAGGCCGAGACTCCCGAGGCCGAGACCGTCGGTACGGCGTGAGCGCTGGACTCGCCACCCAGGTCGGTCAGCTCGCCCGCCGCTCGGTCCTGCGAACCCTGCGTCAGCCGGCGCAGATCGTCCCCGCCCTGATCTTCCCGCTCTTCCTGCTGGCGGTGAACGCCGGCGGCCTCAAAGACGCGACCGACCTCCCCGGGTTCCCCACCGACTCCTACATCACCTTCCTCCTCGCCGTGCCCTTCATCCAGGGGGCCCTCTTCTCGGTGATGAACTCGGGCACCGACCTCGCCCGCGACATCGAGACCGGCTTCCTCGACCGCCTGGCGCTGACGCCGCTGCGCGGCGCCGCCCTGCTCAGCGGCCTCCTGGCCGGATCCTTCGTGCTCGGGATCGTCCAGGCCGTCGCCTACCTCTCGGTCGGCCTGCTCGCCGGGGCGGAACTCGCCGCCGGCCCGGCGGGCGTCCTCGTCATCCTCGCTCTCTCGGTCTCGATCACCGTCGCCTTCGGCACGATCGGCCTCTTCGCGGCGCTGCGCTTCGGCAACGGCGAGGCGGTCCAGGGACTGTTCCCGGTCTTCTTCGTCTTCCTCTTCCTCTCCTCGATGGCGCTGCCGCTCGACCTCTTGACGACCGACTGGTTCCACGCGATCGCCAGCGTGAATCCGGTCTCCTACCTGCTGCAGGCGTTCCGCTCGCTGCTGATCGAAGGCTGGAACCTGGGCGAGCTCGCACTCGGGTTCGGGATCGCCGCGGCGATCGGAGCGCTCGGCATGCTTGCGGCGAGCAGCGCCCTGAAGACGAGGCTGGTGAGGACGTGAGCGAGGACCGCACGGCAGAGCCCCGCATCACCAACATGCTCGCCGTCGCCCGCGCGGTCGCCTGGCGCAGCATCCACAACTTCCTCACCAACCCGGCATTCCTGATCCCGGCGGTGATGTTCCCGCTCTTCTTCTTCGTCTCCTTTGCCGGCGGCCTGGCGGCGATCGGCGAAGTCCCCGGCTTCGACTTCCCCAGCGGCTACACCGCCTTCCAGTTCGTCTTCGTCCTCCTGCAGTCGGCGGCCTTCGGCGGCGTCTTCACCGGCTTCGCGATGGCGCGCGACTTCGAGACCGGCTTCGGCCGCCGCTACATGCTCGCCGCCAGCCGCCGCAGCGGCATCGTCGCCGGCTACGCGCTGGCGGCGGTCTTCCGCTCGATCGTCACCTGGGTCATCCTCACCACCGTCGCCTTGATCGCCAGCATGCATGTAGGCGGCAGCCCCGCGGAAATCGTCGCCCTCTACGCGCTCGCTCTCCTGGTCAACGTGGCCGCGACGCTCTGGGCCGCCGGGGTGGCGCTGCGGGTGCGGTCGATCCAGGGCGGGCCGCTGATGCAGTTCCCGGTCTTCCTCGTCCTCTTCCTCGCCCCCGTCTACGTCCCACTAGACCTGCTCAGCGGCTGGATCCACACCATCGCCTCGGTCAACCCCGTGACCGCCCTTCTAGAGGCCGGCCGAGGCTTCATCTCCGGCGACCCCTTCCTCGCAGCCGCCTCCTTCGCGATCGCCATCGCCCTGGCCCTCCTCTTCTCCCTCTGGGCCATAAGCGGCCTCCGCAACGCCGAAGCCGCCGGCTAACACCCACTCCACCGACCCGGTCCGCCGGGGGGGTGAGGGTGCCCTCGTCCAAAGCGAGCGAAGCGAGCGCGTCCGGTAGAGGGCACCCTCACCCCCTCCCCTGCACCACTTCGACATTTCTAAGTGACGAAAGTCACCCCGCGAGCCTCCCCCCGCGGCCACGCTGGGCATCTTGGCTCTTTGCGGCAAATCCCGGCACCCTCTGGCACTTTTGAAGTGAAGAACTAAAGTGTCATTTGTGACGCAGAGGCCCCTGGAGCTGATCCTCGCCCGAAACTTGATGTCGGCTCTCTCGACCCCTGCCTTCCTGGTCGACGAGGGGGGCCTGCTCGTCTTCTACAACGAAGCGGCGGGGATGCTGCTCGGCAAACGCTTCGAGGAGCTGGGAACCGTCGGTCCGCAGGAGTGGGGCTCGCTGTTCGGTCCCTTCGACGAGCAGGGCGAGCCGATTCCCTACGACGACCTGCCGCTGGTGCAGGCGGTGCGGGCGGGGCGGCCGGCGCACGCCGAGATGACCGTGCGCTCGACCGACGGCACCCAGCACGACGTCGAGGTCTCGGCCTTCCCGATCCAGACGCCGCACGGGTCGCAGGGCGCGATCGCCGTCTTCTGGCCCTCGCTGGTGAACGGCAACGGCGCGGGGGCAGCGTGAGGGTCAAGCTTTGGGGAACGCGGGGGTCGATCCCGGCCCCGGGGCCGGAAACGATCCGCTACGGCGGCAACACCTCCTGCGTCGGCGTCACCCTCTCGGACGGCTCGATGCTGGCCCTCGACGCCGGCACCGGCATCCGCTGCCTCGGGCTGGCGCAGCCCGACGAGCCGACCCGCCTCCACATCCTCCTCACCCACCTCCACCTCGACCACATCCAGGGGCTCGTCTTCTTCGCCCCGGCCTTCCGGCCGCAGACGGAGATCGTGATCTGGGGGCCGGCCTCGCCCGAGGCCTCGCTGCGCGACCGGATCGCCCGCTACATCTCGGCGCCGCTCTCGCCGGTCGAGGTTCGCGAGCTCCCCTGCGACGTCTCCTTCCGCCACACCCCGGAGAGCGAGTGGGAGATCGGCTCGGCCCGGATCCGCTCCGCCTCAGTCTCCCACCGCGGCCCCACCCTCGGCTACCGGATCGACGACGGCGGCTCCTCGCTCGCCTACATCCCCGACCACGAGCCGGCGCTCGGCGCCGACCTCGACTCGCTGGAGGAGGACTGGATCTCCGGCTTCGAGCTGGCCCGCGACGCCTCGCTGCTGATCCACGACGGCCAGTACACCGACGCCGAGTACCCGGACCACGTCGGCTGGGGCCACTCGGCCACCGGCCACGCACTCAGCTTCGCGCGCAGGGCGGGGGCCGAGCGCACCGTCCTCTTCCACCACGACCCGCTCCACTCCGACGACCAGCTCGACGCCCTCGCGGCCGAAGCGCGGCAGAAGTGGGTCGAGCTGGGCGGCGATCCGGAGGCGGTCGAGCTGGCCGCGGAGCGGGCGGAGTACGAGCTGCCGGCGCGGGCGCCGAGCGCCGCGGCGACCGCCTCCGTTTAGGCAGGAACCCCCATCGAATCGATGATCTAGGCTGGCGAACGTGTCGCCGGCCGAGAGGATCGAAGCAGCCGCGGAGCGCTGGCCGCTGGTGCGGAGCGCACTCGAGCAGGCGCGCGCGGACCACGCCGGCCAGGTCCGCAACGGCAGCGGCGGCATGCCCTACATAGAACACCCGGTAACAGTCGCGGCGCGACTGGACGAGCACGGCCACCGGGCGGAGGTGCTGGCGGCGGCGCTGCTCCACGACGTCCTCGAGGACTCCGAGACGAGCCTGGAGGAGCTGCGGGAGAAGTTCGGCGACGAGGTCGCTGGCATGGTCGGCGCCCTCACCGACGACGAATCGATCGAGCCCTACCGCCAGCGCAAGGCGGAGCACCGCGAACGGGTGGCCGCCGCCGAGCCCGAGGCGCTGGCGATCTACGCCGCTGACAAGCTCACCAACACGGTGACGCTGCGCGCCGCCTACGCCGAGGAAGGCGACTCGGTTCGCGACGAGTTCAAGGTGCCGCTGGAGCTGAAGCTGGAGATCTGGGAGGCAGACTTGGACCTGCTGCGCGAGAAGGCACCGGAGCTGCCCTTCCTCGACCCCCTCGAGGAGGAGCTCAGCGGTCTTCGTTCTCAGTTAGCGGCTCGCGCCCCTGGGCCTTCAGGCTGAGTCGCCGCCGCAGCGGCAGCGCGAACCAGAAGAACCCGATGGCGGCGACCGCGAGGCTGGCGACCACCACGGTCGCGGCGGTGCTGAAGAGGTAGTCGGTGACGAACGTCATCGCCCCCAGCATCGCCAGCGCCAGGAATATGAGGCCGGCTATCGCGAAGCGGTTCGAGTAGAAGACCAGTTTGCGCTTCTGCTGGTAGCGGAAGGTGAGCCGGTGGTAGGCGGTAGGCGCCATCAGCAGCACCGCCGAGATCGCGGTGCAGATCAGCGTCGCGAAGTAGACGTCGCGCTGGAAGTTGTTGACGTCCTTGAAGCCCTGCGCGAACGGGACCGTGAGCAGGAAGGCAAAGAGGACCTGCACGCCCGGGATAGCCACCCGCAGCTCCTGCAGCATCTCGTTGAGGTTGCGGTCGAGGCGTTCCTGTTCGGTCTCTTCGCGGCCGGAATCGCGCCCCTGCTGATCCTTATCCCTCTCGGACCCGTTCTCCATTGCAGGACCATATGGCAATCGAGACGGCGATCGTCCTCTTCAACCGGGACCTCCGGGTTCACGACCACCCCGCGCTCGCGGCGGCTGCGAAGGCGGAGCGGACGGTGCCCCTCTTCGTCTTCGACGAGCGGTTGCTGGGGTCGCGTTTCGCGGCCCCGAACCGGGTCGCGTTCATGCTCGAGGCGCTGCGCGACCTCGACGAGCGGCTGCGGCGGAGCGGCGGACGGCTCTTCGTCCGCCGCGGCGATCCGGTGCGGGAGGCGGTCGCCGTGGCAAAGGAATGCGGTGCCACGGCGATCCACGTCAGCGCCGACTGGAGCGCCTACGCGCGAGCACGGGAGGAGCGGCTCGCCCGGGCCTGCGCCGAGGAACGGATCGAGTTCACCCCCCACCCGGGGGTGACGGTGGTCCCGCCCGGCGCGGTGACGCCGACCGGCGGCGACCACTTCAAGGTCTTCTCCCCCTATCACCGGGCCTGGAGCGGGCTGCCGCACCGGGGGCTATTGGGGGCACCGCGCAAGCTCTCGGTCCCGTCGAAGCCGAAGGCCGGACAGCTGCCGGGCCTCGAGTCCCTGGTCGGCGGCCGGCCCTCGCCGGGGCGCCTCACCGGCGGCGAGACCGAGGGACGGAAGCTGATGAGGGCCTTCCTCCGCGACGGGCTCGGCTCCTACGAAGACCGCCACGACGACCTGCCGGGCGACGGCACCTCCCGCCTCAGCGCCTACGTCCGCTGGGGCTGCGTCTCGCCGCTGGAGCTGGCGCGCGAGGCGGGTGAGCGGCGGGGCGGGGCGGCGTTCGTGCGGCAGCTCTGCTGGCGGGACTTCCACCACCAGGTGCTGGCCGCGACCCCCTCCCTCCCCCACCGCGACTACCGGCCGAGGCGCGACCGCTGGTCGCGGTCGACGCGGGTGCTGGAGGCCTGGCGGGAGGGCCGCACCGGTTACCCCCTGGTCGACGCGGCGATGCGGCAGCTGGCCGAGGAGGGCTTCATGCACAACCGGGCGCGGATGACCGTCGCCTCCTTCCTCTGCAAGGACCTCTACGTCGACTGGCGGGCAGGCGCCTGGCACTTCTGGGACCTGCTCACCGACGGCGAGATCGCCAACAACGCCGGCAACTGGCAGTGGGTCGCGGGGACCGGAAACGACACCCGGCCGAACCGCGTGCTCAGCCCCGTTCGACAGGCGAAGCGCTTCGATCCGCACGGCGCCTACGTGCGCCGCTACCTGCCGGAGCTGGAGCCGGTGCGGGGCAAGGCGATCTTCGAGCCGTGGCGGATGGAAGGCTTCGAGCGCCTCGACTACCCGCCGCCGTTGGTCGACCACGACGAGGCGGCAGCGGCCTTCCGGGCCCATCGCGGGGCCTGATCCTATGCCGAGTTGCCGTTTTGTTGTGCCAAGCGAGACAAAACGGCAACTCGGCATAGGATCGGCCCGTGGGACGGCTGGCGGTGATCCTCGGCAGCAACGCGCTCGGCCCCGGCGGCGAGGAGATCGCGGCTGCGGCGGCGGAGCAGGGCGCGGCGATCGCCCAGCGGCATGACGGCGACGGGGCCTTCGTCCTCCCCCACGCGATCGACCACGAGGCGAACCTGCGACCCCTGCTCGAGCAGGGGTGCGACCGGGTGCTGGGGATCGGCTCAGTCGGTTCGTTGCGGCCGGGGGAGCTCGACGTCGGCGCCCTTGTCTGCCCGGACGACTTCATCGCCCTCAACCTCGGCGACTCGATCTTCGGCGACGCCCGCGCCCACTCGGCGCCCGGATTCGACCCGCGCTGGCGCGAGGAAGTGATCACCGCCTGGAGCGAGGGCGGACAGGCGCCGCGCGACGGCGGCGTCTACTGGCAGGCGCGCGGGCCGCGCTTCGAGACGGCGGCGGAAATCCGCCTGATGGCGGCGCACGCGCACGTCGTCGGGATGACGATCGCCTCCGAGTGCGTCGTCGCCGGCGAGCTCGGGCTCGACTATGCCGCTCTCTGCGTCGTCGACAACCTCGCCAACGGGCTCAGTGAGGAGACGGTGAGCACCGCCGGGATGGAAGCCGACCGGCTGATCAACGCCGAGCGCCTGCGCGAGGGGCTGGCGGCGGTGCTGCCGCGACTGGGGGCGGTGGGCCGGTGAGCCTGACGGTCGAAAACGCCCTGCTGGACGGGGAGCGGGTCGGAGTCCGCTGCGAGGACGGGACGATCGCGGCGCTCGGCGCCGACGTCGCGGCGCAACCCGGCGAGGAGACGGTCGACGCCGGCGGCGCACAGCTGGTGGCGCCGCTCGTCAACGGCCACACCCACGCGGCGATGACCCTCTTCCGCGGCTCCGGCGGCGACCTGCCGCTGATGCCGTGGCTGGAAGAGAAGATCTGGCCGGTCGAGGCGAAGCTCTCCGACGAGGACGTCTACTGGGGCGCCCGCCTCGCCTGCGCGGAGATGCTGCGCAGCGGCACGACCCGCTTCTGGGACATGTACTGGCGCCCGGAGGCGACGGCGCGTGCTGTCGCCGACGCTGGCATCCGGGCGGCGATCGGCGCCCCGCTTTTCGACCTCCACAGCAGCCCCGAGGAGTTGCGCGAGTCGGCCCATCGCAGCCTGGAGGAGCTCGCCGGGTTCGGCCCGCGGATCACCACCGCCCTCGCCCCTCACTCGATCTATACGGTCAGCGAAGAGTCGCTGCGCTGGATCGGCGAGCTCAGCGCCGAACGCGACCTACCGGTCCAGATCCACCTCTCCGAGACCGAGAAAGAGGTCCAGGACTGCATCGCCGGGCACGGCGAGCGGCCGGCCTTCTACCTCGACCGGCTGGGAATGCTGAGCGAGCGCACGATTCTCGCCCACGGCGTCTGGCTCGACCCCGACGAGCTGGCGCTGATAGCCGAGCGCGGCGCCACCGTCGTCACCAACCCGGTGGCGAACATGAAGCTGGCGGTCGGCGGCGTCTTCCCCCACCCCGCGGCGCGGACCGCGGGGGTGCCGGTCGGGCTCGGGACCGACGGCGCCGGCTCCAACGACTCGCTCGACCTGCTGGCGGACCTGAAGACCTTCGCACTGATCCAGAAGCACGCCGCCGCCGACCCGACCGCGATCGAGGCCGCCGAGGCGTGGGCGGTTGCCACCGGCGCCACCGCCCCGCGCCTCGGTGCCACCAGGCTCGAGGTCGGCGCCCCGGCCGACTTCATCCTCCTCCGCCCCGACTCGCCGGAGCTCGACATCGGCGACCTCACCGCCGACCTCGTCTATGCGGCTTCGGGCTCCGTCGTCGACACCGCGGTCGTCGCCGGCGAGGTCCTGATGCGAGGCGGGGCGCCGCCCGAGCTGGAGGAGACCGTCGCCCGTGCCGCCGAGCGCGCAGGGAGACTTGGCCTGTGAACGACGGCGCCGCGGCCTCTTCGGTTCGCTACGAGGAAACGACGAAGCGCTACCCGGGCGCGGCCGAGCCGGCGGTCGACCGGCTGACGCTGGAGGTGCCGGCGGGCGAGATCTGCGTCCTCGTCGGACCCTCCGGATGCGGCAAGACGACCGCGATGCGGATGGTCAACCGCACCGTCGAGATCACCGAAGGCGACGTCCTGATCGGCGACCGCTCGGTTCGCGACCGCGAGCCCGCTCAGCTGCGGCGGGAGATCGGCTATGTGATTCAGCAGATCGGCCTCTTCCCCCACCGCACGATCAGCGAGAACATCGGCTCCGTCCCGCAGCTGCTGGGCTGGAAGAAGGACCGGATCCGCGCCCGTAGCGCCGAGCTGCTGGAGCTGATCGGGCTCGACCCCGAGCTCGGCGACCGCTACCCCACCCAGCTCTCCGGCGGCCAGCAGCAGCGCGTCGGCGTCGCCCGCGCGCTCGCCGCCGACCCGCTGGTGATGCTGATGGACGAGCCGTTCGGGGCGATCGACCCGATCAGCCGCGAGCGCCTGCAGAACGAGTTCCTGCGCCTGCAGGCGGAGATCCGCAAGACGGTCCTCTTCGTCACCCACGACATCGACGAGGCGATCAAGATCGGCGACCGGATCGCGGTGATGCGCGAGGGGGGGCGGGTCGAGCAGTACGCGACTCCGGCCGAGCTGCTGATGGCTCCCGCCACCGAGTTCGTCGAGGACTTCGTCGGTTCTGACCGGGCGCTGAAGCGGCTGGCGCTGATGCGGGTCTCAGACATCAACCTCTGGGAGGCGCCGCTCGCGCACGTAGGCCAGGCGACGGCGGAGGTGCGGGCGAAGCTGGCGGCGCCGGACGTCGAAGTGCCGTACCCGCTGCTGGTCGACGGCGAGCGCCGGCCGCTCGGCTGGCTCAGCGAGCGCGACCTCGCGGCGGACGTCGTCCCCGCCAAAGCCGACTCACCGCTGGGGCCGGTGCTGGAGCGCGACGACGTGATGCGCGACGCCCTCGCCGATCTTCTCCAGGCGCAGACGCAGTACGCGCCGGTAGTCGACCGCGAAGGCCGGATCGCCGGCGTCCTCTCGGTCGAGATCATCTCCGAGTTCCTCGGCTCGCCCGAGGCGAAGAGCGACGAGCAGAAGGCGGTGGAGCGGCCGCATGACTAACCCGTCGCTTCTGGCTGCCGTGGGCGAAGTCGGCGACGACTTCTTGAAAGAGCGCTCCTCCGACACGCTGCCCTGTCAGGCGAAATCGAACGAAATCTTCTGTTTCGACTGGGCCCGGGAAAACATCGACCGCTTCGGGACGCCGACGATGCAGCACCTGGAAATCGTGGTCCTCTCCGTCCTCATCGGCTTCGTCGTTGCTTTCGCCCTCTCGTTGCTTGCCCACCGAGTTCGCTGGCTGCAGCCGCCGCTGCTCGCCGCCACCGGCATCCTCTACACGGTCCCGAGCATCGCCTTCTTCTTCCTGCTCCTGCCCGTGACCGGCCTGGGCAGGGACACCGCGATCATCGTCCTCGCTGCTTACACGCTGCAGATCATCTATCGCAACACGATCCTCGGCCTGGCCAACGTTCCCGCCTCGGTCAAAGACGCGGCCCGGGGAATGGGATTCACCAAACGCCAGGTTCTCTGGCGCGTGGAGCTGCCGATGGCTATTCCCGAGATCATCGCCGGCCTGCGCATCGCCTCGGTGAGCACGATCGCGATCGCCACGCTTGCGGTCTTCATCAGCGCCGGGGGGTTGGGAGCTCAGATGTACGGCGCGAACCTCACCTTTCCCACCAGCATCATCATCGCCGGCGCGATCGTGATGCTGATGGCGCTCGCCTTCGACACCATCCTGCTGCTCCTGCAGCGGCTCACCACGCCGTGGCGAAAGGTGCGCCCGATATGAGCTTTGCGGCCCCCCTGGCGTCGTTCGGCGGCGCGATCGAATTCATCTTCTCGCCCCAGACCTCCAATGTGACCGGCGGCAAGGAGGTCGGGGGCTTCGACAAGTCGATGGAACTGCTGGTCAAGCACCTCGAGGTCACCGCCCTCGCCCTGGCGATAGCGCTGATCGTCGCGCTGCCCTTGGGCCTCTACCTCGGCCACCGCGGCAAAGGTGAGTTCCTGGCAATCGGGCTGGGCAACGCAGGCCGCGCGATCCCTGAGCTAGCCGTGATCGCCCTGGTTGCGACGCTGATCGGCGTGGGCCTGGGGAACGTTGCCCCGGCCCTCGCGATCTTGGGAATTCCACCGATTCTCACCAACGCTTACGTCGGAGTGCGGCAGGTCGACCGAGCAACGGTCGACGCCGCCCGTGGGATGGGAATGAGCGAGCTGAAGATCATCCGCAAGGTCGAGCTGCCGATGGCGATCTCCACGGTGATGGGCGGCATCCGCACCGCCACCATCGCGATCGTCGCCACCGCCACCATCGCGCCACTGGCAGGGGTGGAAACGCTCGGCGACTTCATCCTCAACAAAAACATCTACGGAGAAAACGGGCTGCTCGCCGGCGCGATCCTCGTCGCCGGGCTCGCCCTCGCGCTCGAGGGCCTGCTTGCCCTCCTGCAGCGCCGCCTTACTTCCGACGGACTGAAGTTAAAGACTGTCTAGGCCTTACCCAACCAATCCACCCATTAGGAGGCACCAAGTGAGGACCGACAAGACGAGATGGCGTGCGCTGCTGGCTGCGCTGGCCGCCCTCGCGCTGACGCTCGGCATCGCCGCGTGCGGCGACAGCGACGACAGCACCACCAGCGGTTCGACTGACGGAGGCGGTGAATCGGCGGGCGCGATCCAGTCGAATCCCGACAACGGCAAAGTCACGCTGACGATCGGCTCGAAGAACTTCCCCGAACAGGAAATTCTCGGCGAGATCTACGCCCAGGCCCTGGCCGCGGCTGGCTACAACGTCAAAACCGCGCTCAACCTCGGGTCGGAAACCGTCGCCCTGAAAGCGGTCAAGACCGACCAGATCTCCGGCTATCCCGAGTACGCGAGCACGGCCCTCACCTCGTTCTTCGGACTCGAACCCGAAGAAGTGCCCTCCGACGCCACCGAAGCATGGGAGAAAGCGAACGAGGAATTCGAGAAAGAAGGGCTGGAGGCGTTCGAACCCACCCCCTTCGCCAGCGCCAACGCCGTCGGCACGACCAAAGAGACGGCCGACAAATACGAACTGGAAACGATCTCCGACCTCGAAGGCGTCTCCGAGAAACTGTCCCTCTACGGCTCGCCCGAGTGCCGCCAGCGAATCGACTGCCTGGCGGGGCTGGAAAAACTGTACGGGCTGAAATTCAAGTCGTTCAACCCGGTCGACATCGGCCTCCGTTACACGGTGCTCGAAAAAGGCGATGCGGATCTCTCGATCCTCTTCACCACCGACCCGCAGCTGTCGGCGGAGAGCGACAAATTCGTCATTCTCGAAGACGACAAGGAAGTCTTCCCGGCCGGCAACGTCATCTTCGTGACCAAGAAATCGGTCGCCGAAGAAGCGGGCCCGGACTTCGAAGAGACGATCCTGCAGGTGCAGGAAGGGCTCGACCTGAAAGTGATGCAGGAGCTTGACGCTCGGGTCGAACTCGAAAAAGAAACGCCGAAAGAGGCAGCCAAGGCTTACCTCGAATCGGCTGGGTACATCGGCAGCTAAGTAGTCCGCAGGGGTCCGGCGAGAGGTACTCGCCGGACAACAGCGGGGAGGGTCCGGCGAGCACCTCTCACCGGACCCTCCATCGTTTCTGGGCGACGAGCTTCCGCAAACGCCCGAGGTGCGGCAGCTTTCCTTTAAGAGAGGCCGAACCCTCGGCCGTCCCGATGCTGCGTGTTGGAGAGGGGTCCGGTCGTCCTCTGAGGGAATGTCCGCGAAGCGGCGATATGCAATCTGATTCCTGCCTGCCATAGGCAGGCAGCATCTCCGCGGAGCAAGCCCCGAAGGGGCGCGACCTAATTCCCTCAGAGGATGACCGGACCCCCTCTACGCCACCGCGTGTTCGCCGGTACCTGGGTTCTGCTGGCGGTCTCTGATCTTCGTGAAGCAGACGTGGGCTGCCCAGGCTGCCGAGAGGCCGGCGATGCCGGCCAGGAGCAGGGAGATGCGGGGGTCGTAGGTCTCGGCGAGCCAGCCGGCCAGGGGGGCGCCGATGGGGGTCGAGCCGAGGAAGACGACGGAGTAGAGGGCCATCACTCGGCCTCTCATCTCAGGGGAGACGGCAAGCTGGAGGGTCGAGTTGATCGTCGCGGCGAAGATCACCGCCGCGGCTCCGAGGAGCGCCAGCATCGGGATCTCGAGGGCGAGGCTCGGCATCGCCGCCGCCAGCAGCGCCGAGAGGCCGAAGGCGAGTGCGCCGCCGGCGATCAGCCGCGGGCCGGTGCGGCCGCGGTGGCCGTTGACGAGGGCGCCGGCGATCGAGCCGACCGCCATCGCCGAGACGAGGCTGGCGTAGGTCATCGCGCCGGACTCGAAGCTGAACTTCGCCAATAGCGGCAGGACGACCTGGAAGTTGAAGCCGAAGGTCCCGACCAGGGCCATCAGCGCCAGCGGCACCAGCAGCTCGGGCGTGCGGCGGACGTAGCGGAGGCCGGCGCGGATCGCCCCCGGCTCGGTTGCGGCAACCGGGGCAGCGTGCAGCCGCTCCGGGTCCATTCCCCGCAGGGCGAGGATCATCGCCACGAAGGTGAGCGCGTTGAGCCCGAAGCAGGCGACGACGCCGACGGTCGCGATCAGGATCCCCGCCACCGCCGGACCGACGATCCGCGCCGCCTGGACGATGACGCTGTTGAGGCTGACCGCGTTGACGACGCGGTCGGGCCCGACCATCTCGATCACGAAGCTCTGCCGGGTCGGGTTGTCGATCGCGTTCAGCGAACCGAAGGCGAAGACCGCGAGGTAGACCATCCACGGCGTCACGACGCCTGCGGCGGTGACCGCGAAGAGACCCACGGCGGGGACGACCATCAGCGCCTGCGTGGTGATCAGCAGCCGCCGCTTCGGGAAGCGATCGGCGAGCAGGCCGCCCCAGGCCCCGATCAGCAGCATCGGCAGGAACTGAAGGGCGGTGGTGAGGCCGACGGCGACGCCGCTGCCGGTGAGGCCGAGGACGACCCAGATCGCGGCGACGGTCTGCATCCAGGTCCCCGAGAGGGAGATCAGCTGACCGGCGAAGTAGCGGCGGTAGTTGGGGACCTCCAGCGAGTTGAACGAGTGGCGGATAGCGGCCGTCACTTCGACCGCTCTCCCTCCCGCATCCGCTCGAGGATCTCGGCCGCGCGCTCGAGCGTCTCCACTTCCTCTGCGGAGAGATCGCGCATGCGGCGGGCGAGATAGGCGTTCTTGCGGCTGCGCAGGCGCCGCAGGCGGTCGCGGCCGGCAGCGTTGACGCTGACCAGGGCGCTGCGGCCGTCGGCCGGATCGGCTGCGCGGTCGATCAGCCCCTCACCTTCGAGGCAGCCGAGGGTGCGGGTGATCGTCGGCCGTTTGACCCGCTCGATCTCGGCGATCTCGCTCGGCGTCAGCGGTCCGTGCCGCTCGATCGTCGCCAGCGCCGCAACCGAGGTCGGGGTCAGCCCCGCGGTCTCCGCCGCGGCCTCCTGGCGCAGGCGCCGCGCGGTACGGACGATTGCCGTGCGCAGGTGCGCGGCACGCTCGCTGAGGGGAATGTCGACCTGGTTCTTCATCATAATTAGCTTCGATAATTAGTCTAGCAAACTACTTATCCGGTTAGGCTCTTTTCATGGCAGCCAAGGCAGGCGAGTACGACGTAGCGATCGTCGGCGCGAGCCTTGCCGGCTGCACCGCCGCGATCCTCCTCGGCCGCGCCGGCGCCCGGGTCGCCCTGATCGAGAAGCGCCCCGACCTGGGGGCCTTCAAGCGCGTCTGCTCGCACTTCATCCAGGCCTCGGCGGTGCCGACGATCGAACGTCTCGGCCTCTACGAGCCGATCCTCGACGCCGGTGGAGTGCGGTCCCGCTTCCACACGCGAACGCCGTGGGGCTGGATCGAACCGACCGAGGAGCGAAGCGCCTACTGCCTCAACCTGCGGCGCGAGCTACTCGACCCGATGCTGCGCGACGCGGCGGCCGCACAGGTCAACGTCGAGCTGCTGCTAGGGCAGAGCGCCGAGCGGCTGCTCCGCGACGGCGATGCCTTCGGCGGAGTCGCCGTCCAGGACCGCGAAGGAAACGAGCGCGAGATCCGGGCCCGGCTCCTCGTCGGCGCCGACGGCCGCGACTCGCGCGTCGCCGAGCTGGCAGAGGCGAAGGAGAAGACCCTGCCCCACAACCGGCTCGCCTACGGCGGCTACTTCGAGGGGCCGAAGCCGAGGTTCTGGCCAGATGGCGCCGTCTGGCTGCTCGATCCCGACATGGCCGCCGCCTTTCCCACCAACGGCGGCCAGGTCTTCTACATCGCGATGACGCACAAGGACCGCGCCCCGGAGTTCAAGGCGGACCCCGAGCGGGCGCTGGTCGAGCACGTGGCCGGCGTCCCGGAGCCGCCGCCGATCCGGCAGAGCCGGGTGGCCGGCCCGGTGATCGGCAGGATCGAGATGCCGAACCGGATTCGGGGGCCGGTGGCGCCCGGCCTGGCTCTGATCGGCGACGCCGCCCTCGCCACCGATCCCCTCTTCGGCGTCGGCTGCGGGTTCGCTTTCCAGTCCGGCGAGTGGCTGGCCGACAGCGTCTCCCCTGCCCTGCGCGGAGTCGATTCCCTGGACAACGGGCTGCGCCGCTACCGCAGGCGCCACCGCCGCCGGCTGGGGATGCACGCCCGCCTCATCCACGACTACGCGACCGGGCGCAAGTTCGACCGCGTCGAACGGCTGATGATCTCCACCGCCGTCCGCGATCCGAAGGCGGCTGCCGTCTTCGAGGCGATGGGCACGCGCCGGACGACGCCGCCACGGGCGCTGCTGCCGATGGTCAGGCGGATCGTCGCGGCGCAGGCGCGCCGGCTGGTCGCTTAATCGGCCGACTCCGCCGCGGTGCGAAGCTAATCGATCATCTCCAGCATCTTCTCGTGGTAGGCGACACCGGCGACCAGGGTCCGCTCCGAAGGCTCGAACCCCTCGACGCTGCGGACCATCGTGAGATAGCCCCGCAGCTCCTCCAGCTTCGCCTTGTGCCAGGCCACACGTGACTCCTGCAGGGCCTCGGGGTCGGCCCCGGCGAAGACCTTCAGGATCATTTCGTCGCGCAGCTGCGGCGGCGACGTCTCCGGCTCGGCCGCCCACTCGGTCAGGGCTTCGCGCCCCGCTTTCGTCAGCGCGTAGACGCGGCGGCGGCGTCCTCCCTCCTCCTGCCGGGCGGAGAGGTAGCCGGCGGCGGCCAGCCGAGCCGGCTCCTCGTAGGCGGTGGTGTGCGGCACCGGCCAGAAGTTCTGGATCGAGCTCTCCATCGCCTGCTTGATGTCGTATGAAGTCATCTCGCCGAACTCGCCCAGCACGGCGAGGAGGGCGTACGAGGTGCCGGTGAGCTTGATCGTCTTCGACTTGCTTCTCATAATACGGAGCGTATAGTACGGAACGGACGGTTAGGCAAACGCAGGAGGCTCTTCATGCCCATCACCGATTCTCCCTCTCCCGCCGGCGACCAGCCGGCCTACGACGCGGTCATCGTCGGCGCCAGCATCGCCGGCTGCGCGGCCGCGATCGGGCTCGGCCGCTCCGGCGCCCGCGTCGCCGTGGTCGAGAAGAAACCCGACCCCAACGCCTACAAGCGCACCTGCTCGCACTTCATCCAGGCCGGCGGCGTGCCGGCAATCGAACGGCTCGGCCTGCTCGAGACGATCGAAGCGGCCGGCGGCAGGCGCTCGCGCATGCACGCCTGGACCAGGTGGGGGTGGATCGAGGCTCCGCCGGAGCAGGCCGGCCGCGCCCTCAACCTCCGCCGTGCGGTGCTCGACCCGCTGCTGCGCTCGACCGCCGCCGAGACGCCCGGGGTCGAGATGATGCTCGGCTGGGGCGCCGAGCGGCTGCTGCGCGAGGGCGACTCGTTCGCCGGGACCGCGGTCCGCCGCCCCGATGGCGAGGAGCGGGAGATCCGCGCCCGGCTGACGATAGGGGCCGACGGGCGCGACTCGCGGATCGCCGAGCTCTCCGGCGTCCCGGTGAAAACCTACCCGCACGGCCGCTTCGCCTACGGCGCCTACTTCGAGGGCGCCGAGCCGGCGAATTCGCCCGACGCGACGATCTGGATGATGGACCCGCAGTGGGCGGCGGCCTTCCCCACCGACGCCGGCCTCACCTTCTACGCGGCGATGCCGACCAAGGACCGTCTGCCGGAGTTCAAGCGGGACCCCCTGAACGCGTTGGTCGACTTCGTCGGCGACGTTCCCGAGGCACCGCCGATCCGCAAAAGGCGCCTGGTCGGCTCGGTGATGGGCAAGGTCGACATGACCAACCGCAAACGGGAGCCGGCGGCACCCGGCCTGGCGCTGATCGGCGACGCGGCCCTTGCCACCGACCCCCTCTTCGGCGTCGGCTGCGGCTGGGCCTTCCAGTCGGCGGAGTGGCTCGCGGAAAACGTGAAGCCGGCACTGCAGGGCGCCGAGCCGCTGGATCAAGGGCTGGAGCGCTATCGCCGCCGCCACGCGAAGGAATTGCGGGAGCACGCCTTCCTCATCCACGACTACGCGACCGGGCGCAAGTTCAACCCGACGGAACGGCTGATGTTCGCGGCCGCCGCCCGCGATCCGCAGGCCGCGGCTCTCTTCGACAAGCTGGGAATGCGACGAGCTCGGCCCTTGCAGGTACTGCCGCGGCTGGTCCCCCGGGCGATCGCCGTCAACGCCCGCCACGCGCTGGCGCGATGAGTGAGGGAGTCGAGCGCTCGAGCCTGTTGGCCGGCGGCACCCGGACGCGCCTCGTCCAGGCCGGCCCCACGGACGCAACCGAGGCGGTCGTCTTCGTCCACGGCAACCCCGGCTCCGCCGACGACTGGGAGTGGATGGTCGGCGCGGCGGGAGGCACCGGTAAGCGGGCGCTGGCCTTCGACCTGCCGGACTTCGGCGAGACCGTCGCGCCTCCCGGCTTCGCGCATGACGCCCCCGCCTACGCCGCTTTCCTCGGCGAGGTTCTGAAGGAACTCGAAATCGAGCGGGTGCACCTGGTGATCCACGACTTCGGCGGGCTGATCGGCCTGGTTTGGGCGGTGGCGCACCCCGATGCGGTCGCCAGCATCACCCTGATCGACACCGGCCTGATGCCCGGTTACCGCTGGCACGGCACGGCCCGGGTCTGGCGCACGCCGATCGCCGGCGAGGCCCTGCAGGCCATCGCCACCCGGTCCCTCTTCCGCTTCCTGATCACCGTTAGGGAGCCGCGCGGGCTGCCCCGCGAGTTCGTCGAAAGGATGTACGACCACTACGACCGCCGCACCCGCCGGGCGGTGCTGAAGCTCTACCGGGCGACCCCGGACCCGGGCGGGATGTCCGAGAACCTGATCGGGCTCTTTCGCCCGCGGGACATCCCGGCGCTGGTGATCTGGGGGGAAGACGACCCCTACCTCTCGTCCTCCTACGCGCCGCGCCAGCGTGAGGCTTTTCCCTCGGCCGAGGTTCACGTGCTGCCGGCCAGCGGCCATTGGCCCTTCGCCGACGCACCCGAGACCGTCGAGCGACTGCTCGTCGAATTCCTCGGGCGGGTTGGCGCGAAGACCAGCTAAGCCGCGAAGCGCGCTTCGGAGCGAGCCTTGGCCTTGGCGGCCTCGACCTCGCGATCCTTCGGCGGCGCCTTGCTGACGAGACGATCGAGCAGCTCATGGGTGGCCGCGGCCACCGCCTCGACGGCCTCGTCGAAGGCCTCGGCGTTCGCCTGCGAGGGCTTGGTCGAGCCGCTGATCTTGCGCACGTACTGCAGCGCCGAGGCCTGGATCTCCTCGTCGGTCGCGGGTGGATCGAAGTTGTGGAGGGTGCGGATGTTTCTACACATGGCCCGATCTTAGGCCTTCCAGGACAGCACGTTTCGAGAAGAGCCCAACCGTCCCATGTGAAATCCTCCGGCGCGATGGAGACCTGTCGATGACCGACGTCGCCGAGGCCCGCGACAAGCGCTGGATCGCGCTGATCCTGCTCTGCTCGGCGCAGTTCGTCGTCGTCCTCGACGCCTCGATCGTCAACGTCGCGCTGCCGACGATCGGCGAAGCGCTCGACTTCACCGAGAGCAGCCTGCCCTGGGTGGTCAACGCCTACGTCCTCACCTTCGGCGGCTTCCTTCTCCTCGGCGGGCGCCTCGCCGACCTGCTCGGGCGACGGCGGGTCTTCATGTTCGGCCTGGTCCTGTTCGCGATCGCCTCGCTGTTCGGCGGCCTGGCGACCACCTCGGGGCAGCTGGTGGCAGCCCGCGCGGTGCAGGGGCTGGGGGCCGCGATCCTCTCCCCCGCCGCGCTCTCGATCGTCGCCACCACCTTCAAAGACGGCGCCGAGCGCAACAAAGCGCTGGGCATCTGGGGCGCGGTCGCCGGCTCCGGCGGCGCCGCCGGCGTTCTCCTCGGCGGCGTCCTCACCGAGTACCTCGGCTGGGAGTGGGTGCTGTGGGTGAACGTGCCGATCGGGATCGCCGCCGCCGCCCTGGCGCCCAGGCTGATCGCCGAAACGCGAGCGGAGGGCGAGACTCGTCACTTCGACGTCGCCGGCGCGGCGACGATCACCCTCGGCCTCTCGGCGCTGGTCTTCGCCCTGCTCGACGCGCCGGAGGCCGGCTGGGGCTCCACCCAGACGATCGGCATCCTCGCCGCCGCGGCGGTCCTGCTGATCGCCTTCGTGGCGATCGAGCGCCGCTCGCAGGCGCCGCTGGTGCCGTTCCGGATCTTCCGCGTGCGGACGATCACCGGCGCCAACGTGGTCGGCATCCTCGTCGGCGCCTCGCTCTTCTCGATGTTCTTCTTCATCTCGCTCTACATGCAGCAGGTGCTCGGCTACAGCGCGATCAAGGCCGGCCTCTCCTACCTGCCGCTGGCGGTCTCGATCATCCTCTCGGCGGGGATCGCCTCCGGCCTGGTGACCAAGGTCGGCTTCAAGCCGATCCTCGCCACCGGCATGGTCCTGATCGCCGCCGGGCTCCTCTGGTTCTCCCAGATCTCCGCCGACGGAACCTTCCTCGTCGACATTCTCGGCCCCTCGCTGCTCGCCGCCGTCGGCCTCGGCTTCGCCTTCGTACCGGTGACGATCGCCGCCGTCTCCGGCGTCGCCGACCGCGAGCAGGGCCTCGCCAGCGGCCTGATCAACACCTCCCAACAGGTCGGCGGCGCGCTCGGCCTCGCCATCCTCGCCGCGATCGCCAACTCCGAGATCGGCACCTCCCGCGACCCCGGCGTCCTCACCGACGGCTTCTCCTCCGCCTTCCTGGTCGGCTCCGGCTTCGCCGTTCTCGGCCTGCTGGCAACCCTCTTCCTGATCCGCAGCTCCGACAGCAAGGCGCACGTGGATCTGGAGGCGGAGCCGGCGACGGAATCCCCCTCTTAAGTCACCGAAGTGAGCCGAACGACACGGAAGTGTCATTTCTTTGAATCAATTCAGTAACGCCTATTGAAGTAGGGATATTCGTCCCTAGGATCGGCCGCCGGAGGGTGACGGAGGCAGGTGCCTCCAGACGATTGACAATCGCTCTGCCCAGCTAACCACCGGGTCCGGTTCGAGTCCGGCGCCCTCCGCAGATACCGCGCAAGCGGGTCGAGGACGGGACGAGTCCGTGCTAACTTGAGGGTGCGGTTGTCAATCGTCTGCGGGGTGGTTCCCCGCGTCACCAGACTCGGCCCGCCTCGCGGCGGGTCTTGTCGTTTCTAGGTCCCACAAGGGCCACTTAGCTCGCCGTCGAAGCAGTCGCGGTGGAGCACCAAGCCGTCGAGAAGACCGTCCACTACGGACCGGGGATGGACGCTCGCAGTGCGCGGGTTGCCGAACGACTGAAGACGCCGATGCTGATCGCGGCGGCGCTGACGTTGCCGACCGTGGCGATCACCGAGTCCGAGCCGGGCGGGCTGCTCGAGGACATCGCGATCGTCCTCAACTGGGTGACCTGGACCGCCTTCCTGATCGAGCTCGTGGTGATGCTGTCGGTGGTTCCGGATCGCGGCAAGTGGCTCAGGCACCACCCGCTCGACCTCGTCATCGTCCTCTTCACCCCACCGGTCCTTCCCCCTGGCCTGCAGAGCCTCCGGGTCCTGCGCCTGCTGCGACTGCTTCGCCTGCTGCGACTGGCGCAGCTCTCGCGCGAGGTCTTCTCGCTGGAGGGAGTCCGCTACGCCACCCTGCTTGCGGCCCTGACCGTGGTCGGCGGGGCGGCCCTCTTCGACGCTTTCGAGCAGCGCCAGGACCTCGACTTCTGGGACGACATCTACTGGACGATCACGACGATGACTACGCTCGGCTCGGACATCGATCCGTCCACCACGGGCGGCGAGATCGTCTCCGTCGTCGTCCTCCTCGTCGGAATCGGCTTCGTCGCCCTCCTCACCGGCTCCTTTGCCCAGCGCTTCCTCGCTCCTGAAATCGCCGAGATCGAGGAAGAGCTGGAGGAGGAGAAGTTGAGCGCCGAGGCGCTGGCGCTGCGCGAACTGCACAGCGTCCAGCAGCAGATCCAGGCGCTCGAGGTCGCGATCGAGCGAATGGCGAGGCGCAACGACAAGTTATCCCCGCATACCGGGGACGATTTGCACTAGTCGGCCTTTGCCTGCTCCTCGGCGATCTTCGCCTCGAGCTCCTGCATCACTTCGGGATCGCGCAGGGTGGTGACGTCGCCCAGCGCCCGGCCCTCGGCGATGTCGCGGAGGAGGCGGCGCATGATCTTGCCGGAGCGGGTCTTCGGCAGGTCCTCGGCCCAGACGATCCGCTTCGGGCGGGCGAATTTGCCGATCCGCTCGGCGACGGTGGCGCGGATACCGTCGACCAGGTCGTCGCTCTCGGTGACGTCGCCGCGGAGGGTGACGAAGGCGCAGATCGCCTGGCCGGTGTCCTCGTCGGACTGGCCGATCACCGCCGCCTCGGCGACGTCGGAATGGGCGACGATCGCCGACTCGACCTCGGCGGTCGAGAGGCGGTGGCCGGAGACGTTGACGACGTCGTCGATCCGGCCGATCACCCAGAAGTAGCCGTCGGAGTCGCGGCGGGCCGCGTCGCCGACCAGGTAGCGCTCTTTGCCGAAGCGCGAGAAGTAGGTCTCGATGAAGCGGTCGTCCTCCTTGTAGAGGCCACGCAGCATCGAGGGCCACGGCCGCTCCAGCACCAGCAGGCCCTGCCCCTCGGACACCGGCTCGCCCTCGCTCTCGTCGACCACCTGCGCCTCGACCCCCGGAAACGGCGTCGTCGCCGAGCCGGGCTTGGTCGCGGTGATCCCCGGTAGCGGGCTGATCATGATCGCGCCGGTCTCCGTCTGCCACCAGGTGTCGACGATCGGGCAGCGGCCGCCGCCGATCACCTGGTGGTACCAGAGCCAGGCCTTGGGGTTGATCGGCTCCCCGACCGAGCCGAGCAGCCGCAGCGAGGAGAGGTCGTGTTCGGCCGGGATCTCGGCCCCCCACTTGATGAAGGTGCGAATCGCCGTCGGCGCCGCGTAGAGGATCGTCGCCTTGTAGCGGGCGGCTATCTCCCACCAGATGCCTTTGTGGGGATAGTCGGGCGCCCCCTCCCACATCACCGAGGTCGCGCCGTTGGAGAGCGGGCCATAGACGATGTAGGAGTGGCCGGTGACCCAGCCGACGTCGGCGGCGCACCAGTAGACGTCTGACTCGGGCTTCAAGTCGAAGACGTAGCGGTGGGTGGCGGTGACGCCGGTCATGTAGCCGCCGGTGGTGTGGAGGATCCCCTTCGGCTTCGCGGTCGAGCCCGAGGTGTAGAGGATGTAGAGCGGGTGCTCGGCCTCCATCGGCTCTGCCGGGCACTCCGGATCGGCCGCCGCGATCGCCTCGTCGTAGAAGACGTCGCGGCCCTCGCTCATCGGGCAATCGATCCCGGTGTGGCGGACGACGACGATCGTCTCCAGCGTCCCCAGGTCCCCCAGGTGCTCGTCGACCTGCGGCTTGATCGGCGCCGTCCTGCCCTTGCGGCGGGCGCCGTCGACGGTGACCAGCGCCTTGGCTTCGGAGAACTCCATCCGCTCCCGCACCGACTCGGCCGAGAACCCGCCGAAGACGACGTTGTGGATGGCGCCGATTCGGGCGCAGGCGAGCATCGCGACGACGACCTCGGGGATCATCGGCAGGTAGATCCCGACGACGTCGCCCTTCTTCACGCCGAGGTCCTTGAGCGCGTTGGCGAAGCGCTGGACGTCGCGATGGAGGTCGGCGTAGGTGACGTCGCGCTCCTCCCCCTCCTCGCCGCGCCAGTGGTAGGCGACGCGCTCGCCGTTGCCGGCCTCGACGTGGCGGTCGAGGCAGTTGTAGCTGGCGTTGAGCCGGCCGTCGGCGAACCACTTGTAGAAGGGCGGGTGGGAGTCGTCGAGCCCCTGGCTCGGCTCGACGTCCCAATCGAGCAGCTCCACCGCCTGCCGCGTCCACCAGGCCTCGGGGTCGGCCGCGGCCTCCTCGTAGATCCTCGGATCGCCCCAGAGCGCGTTCGCGCGGAACTCGGCCGGCGGCTCGAACTTCTCTACCTCGAGCAGCTCCTCCAGTTCCTGCTCCAGACCCATCGGGAAAAAGTACCTGAGTAGCTAGAGGCCCGCGGGATGCCTCGCGATGAAACCTTCCGGCGAGTTGGGCCAGGGGTTGTGCCAGCGGGGGCCGGCGCCGCCGCTGGTGTCGAAGGCGAGGCCGGCGACGACCATCCAGGCGTGACCGGAGTTGCCGTAGACGGTGATCCAGCGGCCCGGGCCCGGTTCGCCCCAGGTGGTGAGGCCGGTCGAGTCGAGCGGGCTTTCCAGCAAGCCGCCGCCGTGCAGGGCGTAGGAGACCGCGCCGGAGCAGTCGTAGCCGGAGGATTCGAAGGAGCCGTGGCCGCCGCCCCAGACGTAGGGGGTGTCGGCGATCGCGTTGGCGGCGGCGATCACTTCCTTCACCGCCTGCGGGGCCGAGGCCGGGGCGCTGGCTTCGCTTTCGGAGATCAGCTCCGCTTCCTGGCCGGGATTGAGCGGCGCCGGCATCGTGCCTTCGGTCGCGTCTCCGCCTTCGGAGGCGATCTGTTCGGAGATCGAGGCGAGGTTGTCGCTGAGCGCCGATTCGCGCGACTGCAGCTCTTCCAGTGCGCCCTGCCGCTCCGCCTGGGCGGCTTTCAGTTCTTGGAACCGGGCGTGCGCTTCCTGGCTCGCGGCGCGGGCTTCGCGCTCCTTGGCGGCAATCGCGTCGCGGGCCGCTTCGATCTCGGCCCGTTGCTCGTCGAGCCGCTCGACCGCATCGGTGACTTCGTCGCGCAGCGTCTCGACGCGCTCGACGACCGCGTCGTCGTAGCTCTGGATCTCCTGCAGGTACTCGGTGCGGGCCGCCATCTCCGACCAGTCCTCCGATTCGATCACCGCGTCGAGGGTGTCCGGAGAACCGGTTTCGTAGATCGCGACGAGGCGCTCGCTCAGCACCGCCATCGCCCGCCGCAGTTTCCCTCGCACCCGCTCCAGGTGGGCCTCTTCCTTCTCCAGCGCCGCGGTGGCGCGATCCAGCTCCGCCTGCTTCGCGGCCAGTTCGGCCTCGACCGCTTCCTGTTCGGAGCGCAGCCTCGAGACTTCGCCCAGCATCGAGTCGATCGCCTGGTTCTGCTCGGCGATCGTCGCCGCCAGCTCGCTCTCCTGGGCGCGGACGTCTTCCAGCTTGTCCCTCGTCACTTCCAGTTTGTCCCGCGGGTCGGCGGGAGCGCTCGCCGCCCAGGAGGCACCGACCGCGCAGAGAGTGGCGAGGAAAAGCAAGGCAAAGATCAGAGCACGGTGGCGAACCGTGCCCGTGGCGGAGGAAAACAGCACGGCGGCGCAGGCTAGCGAAGGCACTACGCCGCCCTAGAGGTAGCCGATAACCCGCAAGTTCCCTTGCAATTTGCGGGTTTTGGAGGAGTCCGGGAGCTGCTGTCGACTCCCGGACCCAGCCTTCAGACTCAGGTCAGCAGCTTGGCCTTGGCGCGGTCGAACTCCTCCTGGGAGAGGTCGCCCTTGGCCTTCAGCTCGGAGAGCTTGTGCAGCTCGTCGGCAGCCGAGGCCGAGTGGGCCTGCTGGCTGACGTATTCATCGAAATGCTTTTTCGCATCCGCCTGAGCTTTGATCGTGCGGTCGCGCATCCCGTCGCCGCGGGCGACCAGGTAGATCAGCGCCGTCAGGAAGGGGATGAAGACGAGGAAGAAGACCCAGGCCGCCTTGCCCCAGCCCGACATCTCGTGGTCGCGGAAGAGATCGTTGAGGATCGTGATCAGGATCCAGATCCAAATCACGAAGAGGAAGACCTGAAGCGTTACGAGGAGGATTTCCCCGAAGCTGATCTCGGCGAATGGGATTGACAAAAGATTCCTTTCCTTGATTAAGAGGCCCCCATTCTCATCACAAAGAGGACGATCGCAACCGAGGTGGCCAGATTGAGGCTGGAAACCCCCTCCCGCATCGGGATCGAGATCCTTGCCTCGGCCCGCTCGAAGACCTCATCGCTGAGGCCGTGACGCTCGGTGCCGAAGGCGAGGACGGCACGGGCGGGGAGCTGCTCCGGCGCCAGCTCCTCCCCCTCGGGGTCGATCGCCAGCAGCGGACGATCACTCTCGGGCAGCGAGTCGACCTTGGCGACGGGAAGCGCGAACTGGAGGCCGGCGGCGCCGCGGACGGCGTCGGCGTGCCAGGGATCGTTCTCGCCGGTGGTGACGAGCGCCGCCGCCCCGGCGCCCGCCGCGACCCGGATGCAGGCGCCGATGTTGCCCATGTTCTTCGGCTGCTCGAGCAGCACCGCCGGCGCCGGCGCCGGATCGGCGAGCGCGGCGGCGAGGTCGACCGGCGGCCGGCGGGCGATCGCGACGACGCCGGTGTGCGGTACCAGCGGCACCAGGTCCGCCAGGGTGGCCTTGTCCACGGTCTCGACCCGCCCTCCGATCTGACCCGCGAGATCGGGAGCGAACTCGTTCGCCATCGCCTCCAGCGCCGCGGGATCGACCGCGACCGCCTCGACCAGCTCCGCCCCGAACCGCAGCGCGTGCTTGAGCGCATGGAACCCCTCGACGACGGTCAGCCCGGGATCGCGGCGGGCGGTGCGGAAGCGGACGGCGCGTTCGTGATCTTCGCGGCCCATGCGCGAATCATTACCGGGACAGCGGAGCCTCCGCCAGCTGGTTGCGCCCGCTGGCCTTCGCCAGGTACAGGGCTTTGTCAGCGCGGCCGAGAAGATCGTCGATGCTCTCGACGTAATCCCAGACAGCGAGGCCGGCTGAACAGGTCTGCCCCATCGGTGTCTCCATCCGCAGCCGCTCGACGATCTCTCCCGCCTGCTCGGCATCGATGTCAGGGAGCAGTACGAGGAACTCCTCGCCGCCGAAGCGGACGATCGTGTCCTCACCCCGGAGGTTGGAGTCCCAGGCGCGGGCGCAGGCGCGCAGCACCTCGTCACCCGCCAAGTGGCCGTGGGTGTCGTTGTAGTCCTTGAAGCGGTCGATGTCGAGGATCGCGACGCTGAGCGGCGAGCGGCTGCGCCGGGCCCGCGCCATCGCCTGCGGCAGCTGTTCCTCCAGCGCCCTCCGATTCGGCAGGCCGGTGAGCGAGTCGTGCCGGGCCATCTCCTGAACCTTGCCCAGCAGCTCCTCGCGTTCTGCCTCGATCTGCTTCAGCTCGGTGACGTCGGTGCCGCGGGCGTAGATCATCGACTCGTCCGGCGAGAACGACGAGCTCCAGCGCAGCCAGTGCCAGGTCCCGTCTTTCGCCAGGTAGCGGTTCTCGAAGCTGAGGTTTTCGCCGCCCCCGAAGAGCGCTACGGCCTCGGCTTCGGTCCGCTCGCGGTCGTCGGGGTGGATGAGCTCGATGAACGGGATCGAACGCAGCTCCCCGAGGCCGTAGCCGAGGTGCTCCGTCCAGGCGTCGTTCAGCTCGACGAAGTAGCCGTCCGAGTTGACGGTGCAGAGCATGTCGCGCGAGAGGTCGAAGAAATGGCGGGCGCGCTCGTCGGCGCGGGCGCGGCGAGCGACGATCCCGGTGATCAGCAGCATCACCACGGTGAGTGAGATCGCGGCGAAGAGCCAGCGGGTCAGCGGCGAGTAGCCGGCGCTGTTTTCGACCAGGAGAAGGGTGACGCCGTAGGCCGTCAGCAGCCAGGCGAGCTGGACGACGGCGATCCGGCGCGGGAAGAAGCAGGAGGTGATCAGGGTCACCCAGGTGAAGATCGTCCCGTACTGGCCGACCGAGATGCCGCTCTCGTAGATCAGCAGGCAGGTGACAACCGAGGAGCCGCCGAGAAGGAGGTGAACCCCGAGCATCGGGATCCGGTCGGCGGCGAACCAGACGCCGCCGCCGGTGACCGCCATCGCCAGAGCGGTGAGGACGAGGGCGACTTCGTCGGCCCCCTCCGGATGGGGAAGCACGAGGGAGATCGCGACGAGCGCGGCGCCGGCAACGAGGAGGGCGGCGGCGGCCCGTGCGCGGGTCCTATTGGCGGGTCGGATGCTTACCCGATTTTCAGGAGTCGCCATGCCGAGGGCATCGGCAAACGCGACTGTTTCCTTTAGGAACGGACCACCTGGAATTGGCTCATCAAGCCGTGATCCTCATGGTCGAGCATGTGGCAGTGGATCACGAACTTCCCGGCGTGATCGGCGAAATGACCGGCAAGGAGAATTTTTTCGTTGGGGAAGACGAAGAAGGTCTCCTTGAGACAGTTTTCCCAGGGCGGCGGCGGCTTGCCGTCGCGCTCCAGCAACAGCCAGTCGCTGTGGTGCAGGTGCATCACGTGGGCGACAGCGGTCCGGTTGACGATCTCCCAGGTCTCCGTCGTCCCCAGGCGCGGGAACGCCTCCGAACGGGCGGGGTTGAAGGTGCGCCCGTTGATCCGCCAGGTCGGCTTGAAGAAGCCGCCGATCGTGATCTCCCAGCGGCTGTCCGGCTCGTGCCTGACCTTATGCGTCCACTTCGGCAGCGGCCGCAGCTGCCGCGGCACCTTTGCACGATCGGCCACGCGATCGGTCCCCACCCGGAACTGCATCAGCGCGCCGCCGTAGGTGCGGGCGCCGACCGCGTTGCGGCCCGCGTGGCGCTTGCTGCTGCGGAGCTCGACGCCCTCGCCCGCCATGCCGGCGAAGTCGACGATGACCTCGGCCCGTTCGCCCGGGCCGAGGAGGATCTCGCGGCGGCGAATCGGCTTCGGCATCAGCCCGCTCTCGGTCGCGATCTGGACCATCGGCGCCCCGTTGGAGAGCTGGAAGTTGTAGCTGCGGAAGGAGGAGACGTTGAGCAGGCGCAACCGGTATCGGTACGGACCGACCTGGTGATGGGGCATGTAGGCGCCGTTGACGAGAACCCCCTCGCCGAGGATCCCGTCGTTGGGCGGGCGACGATCGGTGAAGGGGTCGGTCAGCTGGTTGTGGCGGTCGAAGCTGCGGTCGCCGATCATCAGCGGCAGGTCGCGCTCGCCCTCGGGCAGCGGCAAGGATTCCTCGAACTCGTCGTCGACGATGAACATCCCGGCCAGCCCCTTCCACACGTTCGGCGCGGTCCGGTCGAGGCGGTGGTCGTGGTACCACTGGAACGAGGCCCGTTCCGGCCGCCCGTCCTCGACCAGGTCATAGACGTAGGTTTTGCTTCCGCCCGGCTCGAGCAGGAGGTCGTTGCCGGACTCCTTGGCGGAGAGCCCGCGCGGTATCCGGCAGAAGTAGGAGATCGGCTGGCGCTTGGTGAGGCCGCCCGGCTGACCGTCGAACTGGGTCCGGTTGTGGCCGCCGTGGAGGTGGATCGAGAGCTCCCCCGCCGCCTCCGGCAGCTCGTGGTGGAAGGTGACCTTGGTGCGCTGGCCGGCGCGACGGCGAATCGTCGGACCGGGGAAGCTGCCGCCGAAGGTCCAGAGCTTCGTCTTGCGGCCCGGGAGGATCTGCTGCTCGGCCTCGCGGATCGGAATCCGGATGTGGTCGGAGTCGAGGACCGGCGGAATTGGCAGTCTCGCGCGAAAGGGAACCGCAGCGAGAGCCGAGGGCGGCTCCGCGCTCAGCGGCAGCAGACCGTCGCCCCCGCCCCGCAGGGGCAGGAGCGCGGCCAGAGTGCCGCCGCCGAGGGCGCCGAGCAGAGCCCGGCGCCCAAAGCGGGGAGTACTTGAGGGCTGACCAGACGTGCTGCTAGCTGGTCGGCGTGGGCAGCGGGGTGACCGGCGGCGCCTGGACTTCGACCTCACCCTGCATTTCCGGGTGCACGGCGCAGATGTAGGTGAGCGTGGTCCCGGCCTCGGCGGACACGACCTGGGAGAGCGTGGCGCCCTTCTTTTCCGTGAACCAGGAGTCGCCCTTCTTGCTGGTGGCGTCGCCCATCGTGCTCCAGCCGGCGGGGCCTACCCGGACCACGTTCTTCGTGATCCGTTCGGTTTTCGGGTTGAACCCGTGCCAGATGGCGATCGCCAGGCAGATCTTTTTCGGGGCGAAGCAGCCGTTCATCGCTTTCCGGGTCTTCGGCAGCGAGTTCTTGGTGACCAGCGAGAAGGTGTGCGGGCCGACCTGCTTCGGGTTCGTCTTGTTGACGATTTCCAGCTTTTCGCCGGCGATGACGGTCTCAGGACCGGAGAACTTCAGCTTGCCTTTGGCCAGCTCCATGACCACGGGGTCGGCGGCGCTGGCGGACCCGGCACCGACGGCGACCAGGGCGAGCGCGGCGACGGAAGCCGCAAGGACGAGTGCGCGCAGACGAGCGCGGCTTGAAAGCGTGTGCAAAGCATGCCTTTCTCGAGAAAGTGTCAGAACGGCCAAGAGGTTCCCCAGCGGCCGAGCGAGGCACGGTAGTACCCCGATCGGGCGACTGCAACAGAAAGAAGAAGCCGCTACCTGCTTTTCGGTCATTTTCACCCTCGGTAATCTTGAGGGCCCCCGGTGCCAACCTTCCTCCACACCTGCTATCGGATCGGCGACATCGATCGCTCGGTCGGCTTCTACGAGAAGCTCGGCTTCGAGGAGGTGCGACGGATGCCGATCGGCGACGAGGCGATCAACGTCTTCATGGCGATGCCCGGCGAGGACCCCCGCCTCGAGCTGACCTACAACCACGGCGTCGCCTCCTACGACCACGGCACCGGCTACAACCACATCGCCCTCGGCGTCGACGACCTCGACGGCACCCTCGAGCGCCTGGCCGAGCTCGGGATCGAGCCCGAAAAGCCCCCCTACCGCCCCGGCGGCCGCACCGAGGGCCACCGCATCTGTTTCGTCAGAGACCCCGACGGCTACCGGATCGAGCTGATCGGGGAGTAGCGACAGCGCATCAGCCGGCGCTGATGCCGCCGCCCGCGGGGGCGGGGGTCGGTGCGGGTGCCGCTTCCGCTTCCGGCGCGGCTTCGGGTTCCGGCGCGGCAGCCTCTTCTTCTGCCGCTTCTTCGCCGTCCGCGCCCGCTTTGCCCTCCGGCTCCTCGGTCTCTTCTTCGGAGCCGTATTCCTCTTCGCCTTCGTAGCTTTCGTATTCGGAGTCCGAGGAAGAGTCGTCCTCGTCTTCGAGGCCTTCGAGGTCGGGCAGCGAGCTCGGGGTATCGAATTCGGGGCAATCGCCTTCGTGGGCCGCGGACATGTAGTTGGCCCAGATCGGGCCGGCGGTGGGACCGCCGTAGCCGGTGTATTCGCGTGAGGTCGGGTGACCGACCCAGACCGCGGTGGAGAACAGCGGCGTGTAGCCGACGAACCAGGCGTCGGAGAGCTCCTCCGAGGTCCCCGTCTTGCCGGCCGCGTCGGAGCAGCCCATCGAGGTGTACCCGGCGCCGGTGCCCTGGGTGATCACGCCCTCGAGGATGCGGGTCACTTCATAGGCCTGCCCCTCCGTGAAGACGCGCTTGCCCGGGTCCTTCTCGAAGTTGTCCACCTTGTCGTTGGGGAAGACGACGCGGCTGACCGCGGTTGCGTCGTGGTGGACGCCCCCGTTGGCCAGGGTCGCGTAGGCGTTCGCCATTTCAAGCGGCGTGACTCCATAGCCGAGGCCGCCGAGGCCCTCCGCCGGGACCGATTCGAGTTCCGCTTCGATCCCCATTTCTTCCGCCACCTCCGTCACGTCTTCGGGCCCGACGTCGAGATCGAGCTGGGCGAAGATCGTGTTGACCGAGGACCACGTCGCCGATTCCAGCGACATCGTGCTGCCGCCGTCGCCCTCGGAGTTGTTGACGGTCCAGGTGCCGCCGCCGGGGATCTCCAAGGTCATCGGCGAGGCGCCGCTGTAATAGGTGCTGCCCGGGTCGATCCCCTCCTTCACCGCCGCGGCGAGGACGATCGTCTTGAACGACGAGCCGGGCTGGCGGTGTGCCTGCCAGGCGTAGTTGAACTGTTCTTCGTCCTCGTAGCCTTCGGTCGCGGCGAGGGCGACGATCGCGCCCGTCTCGGGATCGACCGAGGCGAGGCCGGCCGCCGGCCCCCCTTCCGGGTAGCAGACGTAGCAGTAGTTTTCGACCGCTTCCTCGGCCTTCTGCTGCAGGTCGGGGTCGATCGTCGTGTAGGCCTTGAGGCCGCCTTTGCGCACGGTGTTGATCCCGTAGTGCTCGATCAGTTCGTTCTGGACCAGGTCGAAGAGGAACTGGTCCTTGATGTCCCGGTACTTCTCCCCCGCGTTGACTCCGAGGCCGCGGGCGGTGGCCTCGTGCAGCTCCTCCTCGGAGATGTAGCCCTCCTCGGCCATCGCCCTCAGCACCTCGTTGCGCCGCTTCAGAGCGGCCTTCGGGTCGAGGAACGGGTTGTATTCGGAGGGGGCCTGCGGCAGGCCCGCGAGCATCGCCGCCTCGGTCAGGTTCAGTTCTTTCGCCGGCTTGCTGAAGTAGGTCTGCGCCGCCGCCTCGGCCCCCACCGCGGTCTGCCCTTCGACCGTCCCGTAGGGAGCGGTGTTGAGGTATTCCTTGAGGATCCACTCCTTGCGGTGTTTCTCGTCGAATTCGACCGCGAGCTTCGCTTCCTTCAGCTTTCGCTCGATCGTGTTCTCGGGGTTCGAGATGTAGAGGTTGCGGACCAGCTGCTGGGTGATCGTCGAGGCGCCCTGGACCGGGGCGCCGGCTTCGATGTCCTTGATCAGGGCGCGGGCGATGCCTTCGTAGTCGAGGGCGCCGTGCTCGTAGAAGTTCTTGTCCTCGATCGCCACCGTCGCCTCGCGCAGCACCCGCGGCAGCGATTTGCCCGGCAGCGGCTGGCGCACGTTTTCGGAGCGGATGAAGCCGATCAGGCTGCCGTCGGCTGCGTAGATCGCCGAGGAGCGCCCCTTCTGCACCGGTTTGAGGCTGGCGAGTGGGGGCGCCGAGTTGTAGACGCTGAGCGCCCAGGCGGCGCCGATGCCGCCGGCAATCAGCACAAGCCCAGCGAGAACCCCGAGCGGGATCGCGATCTTGTGCCAGATGGGATGGTGCGGCGTGCGTCGCCGCCTGCGGACCCGCGTGGCCATTCGCTCGGATTGTAGGGAGGAGCCGGAGCGGGTCGCGATCGGACGGCGACCGCGCAATCCCGCTTGCCATGCCATAGGCTCGCGCACCGCAGCGGCAGCTAAAGCGGAGAGGGAGAAAAAATGAAACTGGTAATCGGGATCGTTCGTCCCGAGCAGGCGAACCAGGTCCTGGAGGCGCTCCACCGGGCCGAGGTCCGGGGGTTCTCGATGAGCCGCGTCCAAGGGCACGGCGGCGAGATGGACCGGGTCGAGACCTACCGAGGCACGACCGTGCAGATGGGCCTCTCGGACAAGATCAGGTTCGAGGTCGCCGTCTCCGACGACTTCGCCGATAAAACCGTCCAGGCGCTCTGCGAAGGCGGCCGCACCGGCGAAGTCGGCGACGGCAAGATCTTCGTCGTCCCATTGGAGCGAGCGGTGCGGATCCGCACCGGAGATACCGACGAAGGCGCCGTGACGCCGGTGGGCAAATGATCGCCGCGGTCGACACGGGCGATACCGCCTGGATGCTGATGGCGACGGCCCTGGTGCTGCTGATGACGCCGGCGCTGGGGCTCTTCTACGCCGGGTTGGTGCGCGCGAAGAACACGCTCAACACCTTCATGATGTGCGTCGCCGCGATCGCCGTCGCCACCGTCACTTGGGCTGCGGTCGGTTATTCGCTCGCCTTCGACGGCAACGGCGACCTGATCGGCGGCCTCGGCAACGCCTTCATGAGCGGAGTCGACTTCGCCCCGCGCGAAGAAGGGTCGACGATTCCGGAGCTGGTCTTCTTCGCCTTCCAGGCGACCTTCTGCATCATCACCGTGGCGCTGATCTCCGGCGCCGTGGTCGAGCGGATGCGATTCGGCGCCTTCCTGCTCTTCTCGGCGCTGTGGTCGGTGCTGGTCTACGCCGTCCTCGCCCACTGGGCCTTCGGCGGCGGCTGGCTGATCGAGGGGGGCACCCTCGACTTCGCCGGCGGCGTGCCGGTCGAGATGGCCTCCGGGTTCTCGGCGCTCGCCGCGGCTCTGGTGGTTGGAGCGCGCAAAGACTACGGTCGCCAGGCGCTTCTCCCCCACAACGCGATGTACGTGCTGCTGGGGGCGGGGCTGCTGTGGTTCGGCTGGTTCGGGTTCAACGGCGGCAGCGGCTTCAACACCGGCGGAAACAGCGTTCTCGCCTTCACCAACACGCTCCTCTGCCCGGCGACGACGCTGGTCGTCTGGTTCGTGCTCGACGTGATTCGCGGCCGCAAGGTGACGGCGATCGGCGCCGCCACCGCGATCATCGTCGGCTGCGTTCTCATCACCCCCGCGGGCGGCTTCATCAGCCCCGGCTGGGCGATGCTGCTGGGGGCCCTGGGGGCGATCCCAAGCTGGGCGATCATCGCCTGGCGGACCCGGACCCGGGTCGACGAGACCCTCGACGTCCTCGCCGCCCACGGCACCGCGGGGCTGTTCGGAATCCTCTTCATCGGTTTCTTCGCCCAGGAGAGCTGGAACGGGATCTCCGACGGTCTCTTCTACGGCAACGCGGGGCAGCTCTGGGACCAGGTGCTGGCGGTAATGGCGGCGCCGACCTATGCCTTCGTCGCCACCTTCGTCCTGCTGAAGGTGATCGGGGCGCTGATGCCATTGCGGGTGGGCGACCGCGACGAGGCGACGGGGCTCGACGTTACGCAGCATGGCGAGGAGGCCTATGTGACCGGCGAGGGGGCAATCTTGCTCCTGCCGGATGACCATGAGAAAGTCGCTGTGCCGGTGGCCGATCCGGGATAGGACCGAGGGCTGCCGGGGGTCGGGGTGCCCCCTCCAGACACCGCTCGCTTATGGCTCGCGGTTGAGTGTCTGGAGGGGGCACCCCGACCCCCCTTCTATGCTCGGTCGCATGACCGATTGCGTGCAGGTGCTGACTACTGCTGGGTCCGAGGAGGAAGCCCGTCGGATCGCTGAGGTGTTGGTTGAGGGGCGGCTGGCGGCTTGTGTGCAGGTGGTGGGGCCGATCGTGAGCCGGTACCGGTGGCAGGGGGCGATCGAGGAGACCCAGGAGTGGCAGTGCCTGGCGAAGACGACGCGGGGCGCCTACGAGGCGGTCGAGGCGGCTATCCGCGAGGTCCACTCCTATGACCAACCGGAGATCATCGCCACGCCAATTGTGGCCGGCTCGACCGGCTACCTCGCCTGGATCGAGAACGAAGTCAGCGAGCGCTGATTTTTGGCCCCCATAGGGGCTCGAATTCAGCGAGCGCTGAATTCGATTAGGCGCGCAGGCGGTAGCCCTTGGTAAAGAGCCGGAGGTTGACCAGGAAGAGGACCGCGGTGGCCGCGGTCAGCGCCACCAGCGAGAGGGCGATGCTGACTTCGGTGTAGCCGACGAACCCGTAGCGGACCAGATTGATCATGTAGAAGATCGGGTTGAAGTGGGTCAGCGTCTCGTAGGGCTCCGGCAGCAGAGAGGCGCTGTAAAAAACGCCGCCGAGAAAGATCAGCGGGGTCAGGATGAAGGTCTGGGCGAAGGCGACGTCGTCGAACTGCTCGGCCCGGACCCCGATCAGCACCCCCAGCTGGCTGAAGAAGAAGCCGACGAGGAAGAGCGACGGGACGAGCACGAGGACGTGCTCGACCGGGAGGTCGACCAGCAGCGAGGAGGCGACGAAGGTGAGGACCGCCACCGTCAGCCCGCGCATGAAGCCGCCGAGCGAGAAGGCGAGCAGCAGCTCCGCCGGCGAGGCGGGCGAGGAGAGCTGGTCCTGGATCGCCCCCTGGAACTTCTGCTGGAGGATCGAAGAGGAGTTGTTGGAGAAGGCGTTGATCGCCCAGGCCATCATGATCAGCCCGGGGATGACGAAGACCACGTAGTCGATTCCGTGCAGCTTGTCGATCCGGGTGCCGAGGGCGGCGCCGAAGACCGAGATGTAGAGGAAGGTTTCCAGCAGCGGCGCGCCGATCGTCTGCTTCTTGATCTTCATGAAGCGGTTGACCTCGCGGCGCCAGAGCGTCGCGAAGCGGATCTGCGCTGCGCTCACGCCTCCACCTCCGGCGTGACCTCGATGTGGGAGCGGGAGAGCTCGCCGCGGCCGACCAGCGCCAGATAGGCGTCCTCGAGGTTGGCGACGCCGAAGCGCTCGGCCAGCTCGGGGCTGGTTCCCTCGGCGACGATCTGCCCCTCGGCGATGAAGGCGATCCGGTCGCAGAGCTGCTCGGCCTCCTCGAGGTAGTGCGTAGTGAGCAGGATCGTCGTCCCCTCCTGGTTGATTTTCTGGACGTAGTGCCAGAGCTCGAGGCGGAGCTCGACGTCGACGCCGGCGGTCGGCTCGTCGAGGATCAGCAGGCGCGGCCGGTGCATGATCGCCCGGGCCAGGATCAGCCGCCGTTTCATCCCGCCCGAGAGGGTGCGGGTGCGT
>DATEOT010000010.1:0-13065 GCA_035273795.1 Solirubrobacterales bacterium
TTCCTCGGAGAGCTCCTCGGCCCAGTCGGAGAGCTCCTCGGCGGCGGCCTGGGTGACCGCCGCGAGGGTGTCCTCGAGCCGGCTCGAGAGCCGCTCCGGCGGCTCGATCGGCCGCAGGGCGTCGCTCAGCAGCGCCTCCACGTCCCAGGTCGATCCGCTCAGCCGTTCACTCGCCTCGCTCATCTTCCATCTCCTCTTGCAGCTGCTTGATCGCGCGGTGGATCAGCACCTTGGTCGCCCCGTCCGTGCGCCCCAGGGCGCGGGCGATCTCGCGGTTGTCCATGCCGAGGGCGAAGCGCATGATCAGCGCCTCGCGCCGGTCGTCCGAGAGATGCTCCAATTTCGACATCACTCGGCGCAGCTCCTCGCGCCCCTCGGCGATCGTCTCGGTGTCGTGGCGGGCGGCGATCGGGTCGGCGTTTTCCAGCGGCGTCTGCGGTCGCCGCGAGCGGTCGCGGTAGTAATTGGAGGCGAGGTTGTGCGCGATCCGGATCACCCACGGCCGCAGCGGCCGCCCGTCGGACTCGCGCCGCGCCCGGTCGAAGTGCCGGTAGGCCTGCAGAAAGGCCTGCTCGGTCAGGTCCTCGGCGTCGTGGTGGTTTCCCACCCGGTAGTAGGCGTAGGAATAGACGTCGCGCAGGTGTGAGCGGTAGAAGTCCTCGAAGGCCCGGTCGAGCTCCGCCTTGGCCGCCGGCGCCAGCGCGGCAGGCTCGACGTTCTGCTCGGAGGGGCTCACCGGCCAAGCCTACTCCGGGGCCCATCAGGCGGCCTGCCTCTCGCGCTCGACCTCGCGCAAGGTCGCCAGCCACCTCTCGACGTCGCAGTCGCCCCGGATCAGCGAAGCCAGCGCGGCGAGGGCGTCGGCCTCGACGCCGGAGGCGGCGACCGCCTGCGCCAGCAGCGGGACGGTGTCGAGCCCCTCGGACGCCTGGCCGATCTTCTTCGGAATGTCTGCCGCGGGGGTGCCGGTTCCGAGCAGCTCTCCGGCGCGGCGATTGCGGCCGGAGGGGGCCATCATCGTCGCGGTCAGGTCGCCGACCCCGGCGAGGCCGGCGAAGGTCTCCAAGTCGGCGCCGCGGGCTACGGCGAGCTCGATGCACTCGCGCCAAATCGCGGCGACCGCGATGCCGGCGGCATTGAGCCCGTGCGGCTCGGCGGCGGCCGCGGCCAGCGCGGCGGCGTTCTTGGCAGCCCCCGCCATCTCGACCCCGGCGACGTCGCGGGTACGCTCGCAGACGAGGCCGGCGCGGTCGAATACCTCGCCGATCTGAACCCGCAACTCCTCGTCGGCCGAGCCGAGGACCAGCGCCGCGGAGCCCGAAACCGCCTCGCGGGCATGGGCGGGACCGCCGAGCGAGGCGATCGCCCGCGCCCGCACCCGTTCGCCGACGTACTCGTTGGGCAGCTGGCCCTGGGGGGCGATCAGACCCTTAGTCAGCAGCAGCACCGCGCTGCGCGAGCTGACCCGGTCGGCGATCGCCCCCACCGCCTGCGGCAGCTGCGCCGAGGGGATCGCGAGGCAGATCAGGTCGAGCCCGGCGAGCTCGATCGCCGAGGCGGGGCGAACGTCGATCGACTCCGGCAGCGGTACTCCCGGCAGGTAGCGGCGGTTCTCCCCGTCCTCGATCAGCTCGTCCGCTCGCTCCGGGGTTCGCGCACCGAGCTGGACCTCGAGTCCGCCGCGGGCAAGCAGAACCGCGACCGCCGTCCCCCAGCTACCGGCTCCGATCACCGCGGCGCGGCGCATCGGCGGCAGCCCGCCGAGGTCTTCCCACTGCAATAGGACGTTGGGCCAAATCCGCGCCGTCACCGTTTCCGCCAGTGCCGGCGAGGGCTCCTCAGCGCGCGGGAAAGTCATCGGCGGTCCCAGCCGCACTTTGCACTTGCGGGGGCGGATGCGCCAGCCGCGGCGGACCTCTTCGGTGCCGAGGACCGCGGTTGGGATCACCACCGCGCCGGTCTGCAGGGCGAGCCGCCCCACCCCCCGCTTCGGATCAGAGAGGGTGCCGCGGCGGATCCGCGTTCCCTCGGGGAAGACGCAGACGGCGCCGCCGCGTTCGGCGATCATCCGCGCGGTCAGCATCGAGTCCTCGTCGGACTCGCCGCGGCGGACCGGGAAGGCGCCGAGCCGGGAGAGCATCCACCCCTGCCAGCGCCGCTCGAAGAGCTCGACCTTGGCCATGTAGTTCATCGGCCGCCGCCAGGGCAGGCAGGCGCCGACGACGAATGGGTCGAGGAAGCTGCGGTGGTTGGCGGCGACGATGATCCCGCCCTTGGCCTTGCCGTAATCCCGGCCAAGACGAGCGAGCCGGAAGTAGACGAGGAAGAACGGCAGCAGGAAGGCCCTGGCGACGTGGTACATCGGCCAGTTGACGCTGTGCTGGCGGGTGTAGGCGTGGTAGGAGGCGAGACGCTCGGCGGTCACGCAGAGCGCTACACAAGCTTTCGACTCCGGTTACAAACCGCGCGCCACACGCGCGATGTTTCCCGTCAGCCTCAGGACCGTGCCGACCGAGTCCGCGAAAAACCTTGTAGAGCAAGGAATTTCGCGGACTCGCGGAGATGATCAGTCGCTGTCGGTGCTTGCGTGGCGGCAGTACGGGGTGGTGGGACGGGTCCAGCTACTGGAAGCGGACTGGAGCAAGGAAGAGATTGACTGGCGGATCCGCAAGGGACGGCTTCACCCGCTGCACGCAGGCGTCTACGCAGTCGGGCACAAGGTGGTTCCGCGAGAGGGATGGTGGATGGCAGCCGTGCTCGCTTCAGGACCGGACGCCGTCTTGAGCCACTGGTCCGCGGCGGCTCTATGGATGATCCGGCCCAATTCGCGGGAAAGGATCGACGTCACCGTCTCCCACCGCAGCCGATCCAATGACTTGATCCGCCGGCATATCTCCACGGTGCCGGAGGACGAGCGGGCGGTGAAGGAACGAATCCCGGTGACGAGTGTGCTGCGGACGATCTTCGACCTGGCGGCGACCGAGCCGGTTGAGGTGGTCCAGAACATGCTGCGAGAGGCCGAATACCTGGAACTCCGGGACCGACTCTCGCTCTGGAACTTGCTCGACCGCTATCCGAGCAAACGAGGCTCACGGAAGGTGCGAGCGGCTCTGGGGCGACTGAAGGAAGAGCCGGAAGGTCGTAAGCGCAGTCCCCTGGAGGAGCGCTTCGCTCCCTTCCTGGGCCGCCACAGCCTGCCGCAGCCCCGCTTCAACGACTGGATCATGGCGGGAGGCAAGCGCTACCTGGTCGACTGCCATTGGCCGGGGACTATGCAGATCGTGGAGCTCGATGGCTGGCAGGGGCATAAGTCCCGCTCTGCCTTTCGTGAGGACCGCGCACGTGATCGTCGACTTCGCGTCGCCGGCTACTCGGTGACCCACATCACCTGGAACCAGCTGGAGGACGAACCGGAGGAGGTTGCCGCTGACCTGCGGGCTCTGCTGCTACCACGCGTTACGAACTAGCCCGGCCAGATCAGCGCGTGAGGGAGGACCGGGAACGCGCGCCAGCTCCGGCCGCTTCAGCATCGCATCGATCGCCTCGTCGAGCTTCGACTCCTCGCCGCCTAGCTCGCCAAGTGGCTGCGGACGTCCCAGCTCCTCGACTCGTTGCCGCAAGTCAGCGCGATCGGTGCCGAGCGCAGATGCAAGCCGCTTGTACGGCTCCGGCGCCCGCTCGGCGAGGAGCGCCAATGCGTGCGGCAGGATCGCGGCGTTCGTCTCGGCATGCGGTGTCCCGCAGACCCGCACCAAGGTCTGACAGACGACGTGATGCAGACCTAGACCCGCTGAGTCGATCGCGTAGCCGCAGAGGATCGAGCCGAGGGCGAGGCCGGCGCGGTCGCGTCCCTCCCGCCCCTGGTCGAGCGCGCTGGCGATCAGCTGCGCCCCGCGCAGGGCGGTCATCTCCGAGACTGGATTCGAGCCTGGCAGGTAGAGCGTGTCGGCGCCGTGCGCCAGCGCGTTCATCGCGCTGGCGCGCAGCTCATCCTCAGGCTGGCTCGTCATTGCCCCCGGATCAGCGATGACCAGCGACGGCCTCACCATGCCCCGCGCCCGCTCCTCCGCCCCGGCCGGCAATCGGTGGATCGCGGTCATCGGCGCACCCGACAGGGTCGTCGGAATCGCAACCACATCTGCGCCCGAAACCGCCGCAACCGCCTTCGCTACGTCGACCACCCGGCCGCCGCCGAGCGCCACAAGTGGACGCACTCTCACCCCCTCACTAAGCAGGTAAGGGGGTGAGAGTGCGTCCAGTAACGGCGCCGCGGCGGCCGGGACTTGCGCGTGGGCGACCTCATGGACCTGACCCGCCGCAGCGGCCAAGCCCGTGGCTCCCTCCAGGCCCTCCAGCGCCCGCTCGGTGCTCAGCAGCTCGAACTCCTCGACTCCCTGCCCGCGCAGGACCTCGACCGCGCCCGCCACCCCGCCCCGCCGGAAGACGACGGTGCGGCCGGCGTCGTGCCAGATGAAGTCCCGCGTCAACCCTGAGCTTGGACGCGCGGGTTGACGACCGGCCGCAGCCGTGGTTCGACCTCCTCGCGCAGGTGCTCGAAGTCCGGCGGCAGCGAGAGTTTCTCGCCGAGGCTCTCGAGCGGCTCGTCGACGGTGAAGCCGGGACCGAGGGTCGCGATCTCGAACAGCACCCCGCTGGGCTCGCGGAAGTAGATCGAACGAAAGTAGAAGCGGTCGATCTCGGGAGTCGGTTGGGCGCCGCCGGCGACCGCCTTCTCGCGCCAGTCGAGCAACTGGTCCGGAGTCGAGGCCCAGGCGACGTGGTGGACGCTGCCGGCGCCCTGGATCCCGCGCTCGGCCGGCGCCTCGTCGTAGACGTAGAGGCCGCCGCGCTTATCGCCGCGCGCCTCCCAGGCACCGTCCACCTGCCGGAACTCCAGCGCCTCGAGCAACCCGCTGCTCGCCTCCGGCGAGGGCGCGTAGACGCGCACCGCGTGGAAGCCCTGCAGCGCCATCTCACCCGGCACCTCGGGGTGGTCGGCGATCAGCGGCTGGTCGGGGACGTCGACGACGAGCAGCTCGTGGTCGAGCCCCTCGGGATCGGAGAAGACGAGGCTGTTGCCGTCGCGCTCGGATTCGGTGTCGTGCGCGCGCAGGCGCTCGCCCCAGAAGTCGAGAGCGTCGCCGGAGGCGACCCGCCAGACGATCCGGTGCACCATCCCGGCGCCCGCCCGTCCCGGCGCCGCGCCGGGGTACTCGAAGAAGGTGAGATCGGAGCCGGCGTCGCCCTCCTCGTCGGCGTAGAAGAGGTGGTAAACGGTCGGATTGTCCTGGTTGACGGTTTTCTTGACCAGCCGGAGACCCAGGACGCCGACGTAGAAGTCGACGTTGCGCTGGGCGTTCTCGGTGATCGCGGTGATGTGGTGAATGCCCTCTAGCTTCATAGTTCACGTATACCATCCGCCGATGAGCCGCGGACGACGACGTACTGTCAGGGCCCTCGTCATCCTCGGTTCGATCCTCGCCTTCCTCAGCGTTTTGGCGATCTGGACCGAGCGCCAGGCGCTCAACACCGACGATTGGGTCGGGACCAGTGGCCGCTTCCTGGAGAACGAGACGATCCGCGAAGAGCTCGCCGACTACCTGGTGGAACAGCTCTACGAGAACGTCGACGTCCGCAAGGAACTCGAGGAAATCCTTCCCGGGGACACCAAGGACCTGGCCGGGCCCGCCGCGGGCGGCCTGCGTCAGGTCGCCGGCGAGGGCGCCGAAAAGGCCCTGGAAACCTCGACCGCACAGGAGCTGTGGGAACGGGCGAACCGCACCACCCATGAACAGCTCCTCGCCGTGCTCGAAAACAAGAAAGAAGCAGTCGAAACCGACGAAGGAAACGTCAGGCTCAACCTCGGCGAACTGCTTCAGGACCTCGCCGAGCAGGTCGGAATCGGCGAAGACCTGGCGGAGAAACTGCCGGCGGACGCCGCCCAGATCGAGATCGTCAAGTCCGACGAGCTGAAAACGGCGCAGGACGTCGCGATCGCGATCAAGGGACTGGCGCTGCTCCTCTCGATCCTTACCTTCGTCTGCTTCGGTGCTGCGATCTACCTCTCCCGCGACGGCCGCTGGGTCACCGTCCTGCTCAGCGGCGTCGGTCTGATCGCGGCCGGCTTCGCCGTCGTCGTGGTGCGGCAGATCGCCGGCGGCATCGTCATCGATCAGCTGGTGAAGACCGAGAGCGTGAAGCCGGCGGGCGAAGCGGCATGGGCGATCGGCACCTCACTGATGGTCAGCATCGCTACCACGGTGATCATCGCCGGCGTTCTGCTCCTGATCGCCGGCTGGCTCGCCTCCCCCACCCGCAGTGCCAACGTGACCCGGCGCTACCTGGCGCCCACCCTGCACCTGCACACCGCCTACGTCTACGCTGGGCTGGCGATCCTCGTCGGCTTCTACTTCCTCACCGCTCCGACCCAAGGACTGCGCTCGTTCGTCACCGCCCTGCTGATTGCCGCAATGGCGGCCTTCGGGATCCACGAGCTGCGCAAGCAGACCGAAGAGGAGTTCCCGGAAGCGAGCTACGACGACGTCTTCGGCCGCACCAAGGACAAAGTCGTCACCGCGGTCAAGGACGCGAACATCTCCGAGCGGGTGGGCGAGCAGGCCTCCAAGCTGCGCGAGAAGCGCCGTCCCGGCGGCGGTGAATCGGAGGCGCCGGCGGCCGAGGCACCGACTGCAGCGCTCCCCACCAGCGAAGAGGACGCGCGGCTGGAGCGGCTGGAGCGACTCGGATCCCTGCGCGAGAAGGGGATCCTCACCGAGGAGGAGTTCGCCGCCGAGAAGGCGAGGCTTCTCGGCGGCGGGTCCTGACTACTTGCCCAGATTGATGCGGACGCGGGCTCCCGGCGCCAGGATCTTGCCCGGGCGCGGGGTCTGCTTGAGAACCTTGTCCTCTTTTTTCGCCGAAGCCTCGACCTTCTTCACGTGGCCGAGCTTGCAACCGCGGTTCCGCAGCAGCCTCTTCGCCACCTTCAGCGTTCTGTTCTTGATCGACGGCACCACGCAGGCGCGGTAGACGAAGTCGTCAAACCGGGTGTTGGCGCTGTCGCCGGCCAGCGTCGTCACCGTGACGTCCACTTTGCCGGGGCGGATGGCTTTCGGGGCCGTGGCGGTGATTTTGGCGTCGGAGTCGACACTGAAGCTGGCCGCCGGAGCCGAGCCGAATTTCACCGAGGAAGCGTTGGAGAAATTCTCACCCGTGATCGTCAGCAGGGTGCCACCGGAGATCGACCCGAACGACGGGGTCACCGAGGTGATCGTCGGCACCGGCAGGACTTCGGCGCTGAGCTCGATCTCCTGACCGCTGAAAGTCTCGCTCGGCGGCGCAACCGAACCGTTGAGCGGCGTCGGGAAGATTGACGCGTAGCTGGCGCCGGTGGTTTCGGCGACGCCGATTTTGTCGGTGGCGTTGGTGGGGTCGATCCCGATCAGGTCGCCGGCCTTGATCTTCAGGTTGGTCGAGAAGGTCTGCAGACCTTCGCCGGTGGGGATGGCGGGAAGGCTCGTACCCGCGGCTTCGTAGGCGCCTTTGCCGTTCGGGTGGAGCACCCGGAGGTAGAAAGGACCGCCGCTCGCACCCTGGATCCGCCAGCTGACGATCGCTCCGTCGACCGGCGAGGCGAGGTTCGTTCCCGCCTGCGGCAACCCGGTGTTGAAGAAGGTCTGCACCCGGGTGAACTCTTTGGCGGTGAATTTTTCCGGCAGGACGCTGCCGATCCTGATCGTCGCCGCCTGCGCCGAGGTGGCCGCAGTCAGCATCAAGGCACTTGCCATGCAGGCGACCGCCACCGCCCAGAGGCGAACCCGGCCTCTCCCGCTTTCTTGAACAACACTCCCCAGTTGCTGCCGCATGATTCCTGTTCCTTCCTGGTTAATTTCCCTTGCCTTCAGCGCCAGGCGCCGTCAGCCCGCTAAACGGAAAGGGCGAGGAAAGTTGCGGATGGGTGAAGAAGAACCCTTGCGTTTCTCCTCCTGACCGGCGAGAGAGCCCGCCGCCGGAATCGAACCGGCAACCTCCTCATTACAAATGAGGTGCTCTCCCAGGTTGAGCTAGGCGGGCGTGGTGGCGATGATGTCCGTAATGGACGTGACGTTCAGGTTCTTGGGGCCCCACGAGGGTACCGTGCTGGCGGGGGCGATCGAAGCCGCATATGGTCAAACTTATGACGTGCGGTGGGTGTACGACCCGGCCGAGGTCGGAGCCCGGATCGCCGCCGGCACCTATGTCGCCTGCATAGCCGAAAGCCCTGCAGGGGACCTGCTTTGTCACATCGGGATGAGCTTGGCGGCGGCGGGTGATGCGGTCGGTCACTCGGGTCAGGCGGTGACCCTCCCGGCAGCCCGAGGGCAGCACCTGTTCACCCGCACCAAGCGCTACCTGATGGATTGGGCTCGGGAGCGCGGGTTGGCCGGCATGTACAGCGAGGCGACCGCCGCCCACCCCTACAGCCAGAAGGCGAACATCGAGCTGGGTGCGCTCGAGACCGGCTTCCTGCTCGGCTGGATCCCCGCATCGGTCAGCAACGACGCCGCCGGTGAGCGGCAAGGGCGCCAGTCGGCCGCGCTCCTCTACCTGAAGCTGAACGACGGGCACGAGCGCAACGTCTACGCGCCTGGGCGCCACCGCGAGATCGTCGCCCAGACGATCGAGCTGTGCGAGCTGCGCGGGACGGTCGCCGACCCCCCGGCCCGGACCACGCTCGCCGAGCGGACCGAGCTGCACGTCGAGGTCGACCGCGACCACAACCTCGCCCTGCTCACGGTTCTGGAGCCGGGCGCTGACCTGGAGGCGGCGATCGGAGCCCAGCGCCATCACCTCTTCCACCGCGCCAACCTCGACGCGGTCTACGTCGACCTGCCGCTCGAGCGGCCGGCGACGGCGCTCGTGGCCAACCAGCTCGAGCGACTCGGCGTCTCCTACGCCGGCGTCTTCCCCAACCGGCGGACCGACGGGGACGTACTCCGCATGCAATCGCTGCACCGGGTCCGAGTCAAGGCCGACGACGTCGTCGTCGCCTCAGACCACGGGCGGAACCTCTTGGAGTACGTCCTTGCCGACCTACCGCAAGCGGACTAGGCCGGGACCTCGCGGGAAGTGAGGTGGGCTCCGACCTTGCGCTTCACCCGCTGCAAAGCGTTGTCAACGGTCTTCGTGTCGCACTCCAGCCGCTCGGCGATCAGCTCGTAGGAGTGGCCGTCGAGGTAGAGGGAGAGAACCCGGCTCTCGAGTTCCGAGAGCACTCCCGAAACCCCCGAGAGGCAGGAAACGAGGCTCTCCAGCTCTTCGGTCGCGATCACCTGGTTGACCGGGTCATGGACGCTCGGCCCGGGCAGGATCTCGTCGAGGGTGGTTTCCGAGTCCCCTGCCGCCGCCGGGGTCTGGCTGAAGGAGACGTACTGGTTCAGCGGCGTGTGCTTGTTGCGCGTCGCCGTCTTCACGGCGGTGATGATCTGACGGGTGATGCAGAGCTCGGCGAAGTTGCGGAAGCTCGACTCGCGGTCGGTGCGGTAGTCGCGGATCGCCTTGTAGAGCCCGAGCAGGCCCTCTTGGATCAGGTCGTCCGACTCGCCGCCGAGAAGGAAGTAGGACGAAGCCTTGAGACGGACAAAGCCGCGGTAGCGACGGACGATCGCATCGTAGGCATCGGTGCGACCGGCCTTGGCCTGGGCAACGAGGTAATGATCATCAAGCTCAGCTTGAGGGTTAGATGAGGGGATGCGACTGGTCGGTTGAGCGACCGGTAGCGGCAGTTCCTGCGTAGGCGTCGATAGAGCCACAGATCCTTCTCCTTGCTGAAGGGTCGTGGCGCCGCTTACCTCCCCAGAGGCGCCCTATTCACCGGGCTTACCTCAACCTGAGGTTCACCCTTATTGCGCCGCTAGTTTACGTGCGCGCAGAGTTCTGTCAACCCCAAATTGCGACTTTTGCAAACGCCGTTGCATTTGCTCGGGTCCCGCAGGACCTTCAGGCGCGCTGGCGGAGAGCCTCGAACAAGAGGGCCGTGGCCGCCGCTGAGACGTTCAGCGACTCGACCCTGCCGCGCCGAGGCAGAGCGACGAGACCGTCGCAGGACGAGGCCACCCGGGGACGCAGCCCCTTCCCCTCGCCGCCCAGGACGATGACGGTGGAGCCGGTGAAGTCGACGCTCCAGGGCGTCTGCTCGGCGTCCGCGTCCGCGCCCCAAATCCAGAACCCGGCCTGCTTCGCTTCCGCCAGCCAGTCGGCGAGGTTGCGGACGTGGGCGACCTCGAGGTGCTCGACGGCGCCGGCCGAGGTCTTGCAGGTGACTGCGGTCACCGCCGCGGAGCGCCGCTCCGGGATCACCACCCCGGCTGCGCCGGCGAACTCGGCGGAGCGACAGACGGCACCGAGGTTGCGCGGGTCCTGAACCTGGTCGAGTGCGACGAGGAGGCTCCCCTCCCGCCGCAGCATCGCGACAGGGTCTCCGTAGGGGTAGGGATCGACCTCGGCGACCGCCCCCTGGTGGTCCGGCGACCCGCAAAGCCGATCCAGCTCCTCCGCCGAAGTCTCCGGCGCCCGCCAGACCCGGTGAACCCGCCGCCTCCCCCGCTCCGCCTCGGCGACGGGGTTCCGCCCGTAGATGATCTGGTTCGCCATCAGGCCTTGGGAACCAGGCTGGGACCCTCGGCCGAGTCCCGCACGGTCCACCCCATCTCAGCCAGCTGGTCCCTCAGCGCGTCGGCACGCTCGAAGTCCTTGGCAGCCCTGGCCTCCTCACGTTCGTTCATCAGCTTCTGCGCGCCCTCGTCGGTCTGGACTCCCTGATCCGGCTGGGTGAGGGAGCCCAGACCGACGAGGTCCAGCATCTCGGCGAGAGCGCCGGCCGCCTCTCCCCCATCTAGCTCCCCACGATTCGCTTCCCCGACCAGCTCAAACACCTCGGCGAGAGCTTTGGGCGTATTGAAGTCATCGGCAAGCGCATCCTTGAACGCCTCGAGTCGGACCACCGCACCGGTCTGGGCGTCGGGGGAAGGGTCGCCGGACCCTCCCCGCTGTTGGTCCGCCGACCCTTCCCCCGACCCCCCCAGCCGCTTGTCCCTGAAGAAGTTCCGCAGCCGCTCGACCCGGACAACCGCTTCTTCCATCTGCTCCTCGCCAAAAGCCAGCGGCTGCCGGTAGTGACCGGAGATCAGATAAGCGACGACCGCCTCGCGCCCATAGGTGTCGAGCGCCTGGGACAGCTGGAAGATGTTCCCTTCCGATTTCGACATCTTGGCCGCATCGGTCTCGATCATCCCGTTGTGCATCCAGATTTTGGCGAAGGGGCGACCCGCCGCCTCGGACTGGGCGATCTCGTTCTCGTGGTGGGGGAAGACGAGGTCGGAACCGCCGCCGTGGATCGCGAAGGAGGCGCCCAGCTCCTGCTCGGCCATCACCGAGCACTCGATGTGCCAGGCCGGGCGGCCGGGGCCCCAAGGCGAATCCCAGCTGGTGTCCTCGTCGGGCTTGTGGGCCTTCCAGAGGGCGAAGTCGAGCCGATCCTCCTTGAGGGAAGTCGAGCCGGCGTCCTCGCCCTGGTCCATGTCCTCGGGCCGGCGGTTGGAGAGCTTGCCGTAGGGGTCGAAGCTTCGCACCCGGAAGTAGACGTCGCCGCCGGCCTCGTAGGCGTGGCCGCCCTCGACCAGCTCGGCGATCAGGGAGACGATGCCGGCCACGGTCTCGCTCGCCAGCGGCTCGGAGTCGGGCCGACCGAGGCCGAGTCGCCCGGTGTCCTCGAAGTAGAGGTCGGTCATCGCGGCCGCGAACTCCTCCGAGCCCTTGCCGGCCTCCTGCGCCGCGACGTAGATCTTGTCGTTGATGTCGGTGACGTTGACGACGAGCTTCGGCCGGTAGCCCTCGGAGCGGAGGAAGCGGGCGAGCAGCGAGAAGACAACGAAGGGCCGGGCGTTGCCGATGTGGATGCGGCTGTAGACGGTCGGCCCGCAGGCGTAGATGCCCACTTCCTCGGAATCCAGATTCCGCAGCTCACCGGTCAGGGTGTCTTTGACCCGCACCTCCCTCATCGCGAGGCGAGGTTACTTGACTAAAAGGTGCGGTAGCCCGCCGTCGAGGCTTTGGACTCGTTGCCCCGCAACCAGGAGGGGGTGAGCTCCTCGGCCGCTGCCTGCGCCTCGCGCCGGGCCTTGCCGACACTGGCTTTGATCTCGTCCTCGGTCGCCTCGCGGACGCGCTCCTCGCGCCGCTGCGCCTGGACGCGGATCCGGTCCGACTCGATGCGAAGCTGGTCCTCGGCGCGGGCCCGGGCGGCCTCTTCGGCCTCCCGTTCGACCTTCTCCATCAGCTGCCGAACGCTCTCCTCGGCCTCCCGCCGCACCTCCGCGGTGCCCTCCATCACCCGTCGCTCGATCTCGGTCTCGAGCGCGACGGCGGCCTCGTGGGACTCCGCCGCGGCGGCTTCCGCATCGGCGGCCCGCTGCTCGGCATTCGCGATTCGCTTGTCGGCCTCGGCCTGGATCTGCCGGCGGGTCTCCTCGGTTTTCTCCTTGAAGTCCTCTTCGGCCGCCTTGCGCGCCTGCTCGACCGCGTTCTCAGCAGCCCGCTGCGCCCGGGCAACCGCGCTCTTGGCCTCGGTCGCCTGCGCGACGATCTCCTCGCGTTCCTTCTGCGAGCGCTGCTGCAGCTCCTCGAACGCCTTCTCGGCACGGTCGCGGGCAGCCTCGGCGGCCGCGGCGCGGGAACCCGCTTCCGACCGTGCCTTGCGCTCGGCGGCGATCCGCTCGCGCGCCTCGGCGGTGACCTTGCGCAGCGTCAGCAGCGCCCCCTCCTTGGCCCGGGCCTTGACGGCTTCGGCCCGCTCCTCGGCCTCCGCAACCCGCTGCTCGCTGACCTTCACCCACTCCAGGGCCTGATCGGCGACGCCACGCATGGCGCGCGTAGCCTCACCCACCTGCTGCAGCTGCTTCGCTGGGTCGCTCACTCCAGCCAAAACTACTAAGACCGCCGGAGGGGAACTCTCTACCTCGCGGCCACCAAGAGAAGACACCGCACTTTGCGAGCGGCCTGAGTAGGACCCCGGGGAGGGGTTCGCCG
>DATEOT010000011.1:0-4211 GCA_035273795.1 Solirubrobacterales bacterium
GCCCCCCGCCGAGGAGGAGGCGCCGGCGATCGAGCACGAGATCGTCCCCGAGGCCGAGGCGCCCCCGGAGCCCGAGCCGGTGGCCGAGAGCACCGGCCCCTCCACCGAGGAGCGCCACGCGATCGCCGAGCAGCCGACCGAATTCTTCGACATCGAGGCCGAGATGGGGACCGAGGACGCCCCCGCGGCCGAGGCCCCCAGCCCCTCCGACGAGGAGATCGTCGAGGCCGAGGCCGCCGAGCCGCGGATGGCCGCGCCCGAACCGCCGACCGAGATCCACGCCTCCCGCACCGAGCTCCCGGCGGAGGAGGAAGAGGACGACGACTTCTGGAGCGAGCAGCGCCTCTCCGACGAGCTCGACCAGGCGCTGGAGGCACCGGTCACCGACGAGCACGAGGCGCCGGCGCCGCCGACCGAGCCACCGCCGACCGAGGAGCCGGCCCAGCTCTTCGATCGCAGCCAGGACGAGGACGCGCGCGAGGACGACAAGCCGCAGGTCAACTACGATCCGGACACGGGCCATGAGGACGTGCTCGAGGACACCCCCGAGTTCCTCGAGGACGCTCCCGAGGACGACGAGCTCTGGTTCGAGCAGCGTCCCCCCAAGGACTTCGACTTCGACGACTGAGAATTCACGAAGTTGGCGCAGTTCCGTGCGCCACGCGTGAACTTTTTCTTCATACGCTCGGGGCGTGGCCTCCCTGAAGCAGAAAGGGGACTTGGCGGAGCTCAAGGTCGCCGCCGACCTCATCGATCGCGGGTGCCGTCTCTCGATCCCCTTCGGCGAGGACTGCGATTACGACCTGATCGCCGACTACGAGGGACGGCTCCATCGCGTGCAGGTGAAGCACACCTGCTCCGACGGCCGTGTCGTCTCCGTCCGCTGTTTCTCGCAGTCGCTGACGAACGGGAAGGTGCGCGCCATCAAGCTGTACACGCCGGCGACGGTGGATTGGATCGCTGTATACGACTGCACCACCGAGCGGTGCTTCTATTGCCCATCCCGATTGCTGGGTAGTGGTCGCCGGCAGCTGAGCCTTCGGCTGGCGCCTGCACGGAACAACCAGCAGATCGGGATTCGAGATGCGGAGGCGTACGTGGATCCGGACTTCAGCGCGGATCCTGGAGTGGAGCCAGCCGGGCTCGAACCGGCGACCTCGTCCGTGCAAGGGACGCGCTCTTCCAGCTGAGCTATGGCCCCGCCTCGGGGATTGTAGGTGCCTGGGCGGGTTCTTTCGCGAACGCCCGAAAGTCCACTCGACCGGGCTGAGGCGTCAACATTTTCGGCTCGGCAGTCGATTAACCAGTCAATGAGCCGCAGTAGGGGAACAACCAGTCATTGTGCCCGCCTCTTCGCGATCGCGCTTGCGGCGCTGCTGGCGCTGCCCGCGACCGGCGCCGCGGTGGTCAAGCGCGGGACGGCGGGCGCCGACGCGCTGGTCGGGACGCCCCGCTCGGACTCGCTCTTCGGGCTGAAGGGAGGCGACACGCTGACGGGACGGCGTGGGGGGGACAGGCTCGCGGGCGGGCCCGGCAACGACCGCATCCGGGCCCGGGACGGCGCGGTCGATCGCGTCAACTGCGGCACTGGGAGCCGTGACGTCGCCACCGTCGACGCGGACGACCGCGTCGCTCCCAACTGCGAGAAGGTCGAAGCGCCGGCGGCCGACCAGCCGGCGCCGCAGACGAGCCCGCCCGTCGCCGTCGCCCCGCGCCTCGATCCGCCGCCAGAAGAAGGACCGGGCGAAGAGGAACCGCCCTCCGGGGAAGAACCGGAATTCGAGTTCGAAGAGCGGCCGCTGGCGATGTTCCCCTCCGGTCACGGCTGGACGGGCGTCAACGGCGCCTTCACCGACGCCGGCGGCCCCTTCATCGTCAACGGCGACCGCTCGTTCCGGATCGGCAGCCTCGGCACCGCCACCACCGCGGTCGCGACCTCGCCGCCGCTGGACCCGGTGAACCTCGAGCACGCCCACGTCACCGTCCACGGCCAGGTCAGCTTCAGCAACCGCCTCCAGAGCGTCAAAGTCCGCCTCGCCTCCGGCGACATCGCGACCGACTACGCCGAGGTCACCGTCTGGCTCGAAGACTTCGACCCGATCATCCTCGGCAGCAGCTTCGAGTTCCAGTCGCTCGCCCGCGGCGACTTCACCGTCGTCGGCCAGGTCGACTGGTCGCAGATCGACCGCGCCCAGCTCCTCGTCACCGACAACGGCCTCGGCGAAGTCGCCTTCTACGCCGCCGGCATCTACGCCGTCCCCGACCGGGCCAAGGCCACGGTCAGCTTCGCCTTCGACGACGGCGACGCCTCCACCTACACCCGCGCCCTGAAAAAGCTCTCCAGCGTTCGCTATCCGGCCACCGCCTACGTCATCGCCGACACCATCGACGACCCCGGCTTCCTCACCATGGAACAGCTCGTGCGGCTGCGCGACCAGCACCACTGGGAGATCGCCCCCCACTCGCTGTCAATCGACGCCCACAACCTGCCTAACGGCCTCGACGACGTCGAGCCGCCGGCGGCGCTGAAAGCGGAGATGAACGACCTGCGCGACTGGATCTACGAGAACGGCTTCAGCCGCGCCAGCTTCGCCTACCCGAAGGGAGCGGCCTCACCCGAGGTGCGCCACTACGTCAAGCGCGACTACTGCTCCGGCCGGGTCACCGCGCGGGGGCCGGAAACCCACCCCGCCCGCGACAGATACATCATGCGCGGCTGGTCGATCAACGGCCTAGAGAGCAACGCCGCCGACGTCCAGTCCACGGTTGACAGGGCGGTCGCCAACGGGACCTGGGCGATCCTCAGCTTCCACGACATCGTCGGCGGCACCCCCGGCGCCTCGACCGACTTCAACGACGACGAATTCGAAGCCGTCGTCGACTACGTCCGCACCCTCCAGAAAGAAGGCAAAGTGAGGGTGCGGACGGTGGGCGACGTGGTCGCCCCGCACTGCGCCGACTGAGGCGCGGGCGGCGGGGGAGCTACCCGACGAGCCCGATCATCAGCTGCGTGTGGTCGTTCGGGTCGACCTTGACCGGGACGGTGGCGCCGGGCTGGACCTGGGGGATCACGGTAGGGGAGACGACCTGGACGTGGGTGACCTCGGTGGTCTGGCCGTTGACGTCGACGGTCAGCTGGAACTGGATCTCCGGCTGCATGTTCACGGTCTTGCCGGTGGCGACGATCTGCTGGATCGTCGCGGTGCCGTCGACCCCTTCGTTGGCGAGCTTCTCGGCCAGCGCCTGGTCGGTCTGGACCTGCTGCAGCATTTCGTTCGCCTGCGCGACGCCGTCCTTCATCATCTTGAAGCTGCCGCCGCGTTCCTTGGTCATCTCCTTGCCGGCCTTGTTGAGGTCGCGCATGTCCTTGAAAAAGCCCATCGAATCTCCCTTTCGTAGGAGGGGCTTCCGCTCCCCCTTGGTTTGTCGAGCCGACCATATCCGCCCTCGTCCCCTGCTGGGATAAATTCCGGCGCGTGTTCGTCTCCGGCGTCCTGCTGATCGTCCTCGGCCTGGCGATGGTCGTCGGCGGCATCGTCATTCCGGTCGACGCGGCGAAACCGGGCCTGATCGTCGGCGGCATCGCCGTCGGCCTCGCCGGCCTCCTCAACGCCTACCTCGGCGCGCCGAGCCGCAAGGAGAAGGCGCCGGCCGGAATGCAGCGGGGGAAGGCGACGATCCTCGACGCCGCCGTCCTGCCGGGCTCGGTCTCCGGCTTCCAGATGGTCGAGCTGACGCTGGAGCTGCGCCCCCAGGACGGCCTGCCGACCCAGGTCAAGCGCAAGTTCTCCGCCGGCCGCCTCGGCCGCATCGAGCAGGGCCGCGAGATCGACGTCTTCTACGACCCGCTGGATCCGCGGAAAGTCGAACTCGCCTGATCGTCAATTCCACCTTTCGTGCCCCTATAGGGGGCATCAAGGGTGGAAACGACGCGGCGGGGCTAGGAGGCGAGGAGGGACTCGGCCCGGTGGCTCTCGGGCAGGTTCTGGTCGGCGTGGTAGCTGGAGCGGACCAGGGGGCCGGCGGCGACGGACTCGAAGCCGAGGTCGTAGGCGGCCTTCTCGAGCGCCGCGAACTCGTCGGGGTGCCAGTAGCGGACCACCGGCAGGTGGTTCTCGGTCGGGCGCAGGTACTGGCCGACGGTGAGGACCTGGACGTCGTGCTCGCGGAGGAGGCCGAAGGTCTCGACCATCTCCTCGTGGGACTCGCCG
>DATEOT010000012.1:0-50208 GCA_035273795.1 Solirubrobacterales bacterium
GAGCGCGCCGGCGCGCCTCCTCCCGACGACCCGCGCGTGCCGCCTCATCCATGTGCGATGTCTACCACCAACCAGACTCGCTAATCACAAACAATCGGCCTAATCGACCCTCGGCTACGGTTCCGCTCGTGGATCTGCACCGGCGCATCGCTGCGGGGTCAGGCGAGTTCCTGCTCTTCGCGGTGACTCCGCCGCGACTGGCGACGAGCCCGACCGAGGCAGCAGAGATCGGTCGGGTCACCCTGGAGCGGCTGCGGCCGTTGGCGATCGACGGCCTCGTCCTCTACGACATCGACGACGAGAGCGACCGCAATCCCGAGGAGCGACCGTTCCCGTTCCTGCCGACGATGGACCCTGCCGATTATCTCGTCCGTGATCTTGCCGGGCTGGAGGTCCCCGCGATCGTCTACCGCGCCGTGGGCAAGTACGAGGAGGACGATTTCCGCTCCTGGCTGGAGCAGCAGGATCCGTCCCGGTCGCTGACGGTGTTCGTCGGGTCCTCCTCCCGCGAAAAGCCGGCCCACACCTCGCTTGCCCGAGCCTACGAGCTACGCGACCAGGTGCAGCCGGAGCTGCCGCTCGGTGGGGTTGCGATCGCCGAGCGACACGCTCGCCTCGGCGACGAGCACCTCCGGCTGATCGCGAAGCAGAACGCGGGCTGCTCCTTCTTCGTCACCCAGATCGTCTACGACGTCAACGCGGCGAAGAACCTGATCTCCGACTACCACCATGAGTGCGCCGCGCAGAACCTCGAGCCGGTGCCGATCGTCTTCAGCTTCTCGGTCTGCGGTTCGCTCAAGACCCTGGAGTTCCTGCAGTGGCTCGGCGTGACCGTCCCGCGCTGGATCGAGAACGAGCTGCGCCATGCCGACGACACCCTCGAGGCCTCCTATGAGCAGGCGGCCGCGACGGCCGTCGACCTGATCGCGTTCTGCCGGAGGCTGGGGGTCCCGTTCGGCCTCAATGTCGAGAGCGTCTCGAACCGCAAGGCCGAGATCGAGGCCTCGGTGCGGCTGGCCACCCGGCTGGGAGCCGAGCTGCGCCGCTGACTCACCTCCTGCGTGGAGGTTGGTAATCGGGGAGACAGGATTTGAACCTGCGACCGCTCGGCCCCCAGCCGAGTGCGCTACCAGACTGCGCCACTCCCCGTGGGGTCTTCATTTTGACGGATCGGCGGACTCGGTGCCTATGGGAACGTCTGTTCGCCTTCATATGCTGCACTCATGAGGCGGTGCGGGCGCTGCAATACGGAGAAGCCGTTGGACGAATTCGCCTGGCGACGGCGGGCGCGAGGGCAGCGGGACAACTACTGCCGACCTTGTCGGGTCGAGTACCACCGGGAGCACTACCTGGCAAACAAAGAGCGCTATATCGCTCTCGCTCGGCAGCGCAAGAAAGCCCTTATCGAAGAGCGGACCCAGTACCTGGTCGCCTTTCTGCGGGAGCACCCCTGCGTCGACTGCGGAGAGGCCGACCCGATCGTGCTTGAGTTCGACCATCTGCGGGACAAGAAGTTCTCGATCTCGGAGGGACTGCAAAACCGGCGCTGGCAGGACGTGCTCGACGAGATTGCAAAGTGCGACGTGGTTTGTGCAAACTGTCACCGGCGCCGCACCGCTAGGCGGGGTGGCTTCCACCGCGCGGCGGTAGCTCAACGGTAGAGCCTTGCCCTTCCAAGGCAATGATGCGAGTTCGATTCTCGTCCGCCGCTCTCCTTCAACTCGAATGAAATGGCAGCTCGAGAGCGTTCAGGGGACGCGCCGCGCTGCCGATGAGAGGGAACGATGCGTGCTGCAACTTCGATCCTGGTCGCGCTCGCGCTGGCGCTCGGTCTTGCCGCCTGCGGCGACTCGGACGACGCCACCACTGCCTCGAACGAAGACCCCGCCTCCGGGTCCCGCTACGTCGACTGGCCGCTCTTCGGCCGCGTCCCCGCTCGCACGCACTACCTCCCCGCCAAGGCGAAGGCGCTCTCCCCGCCGCTGAAGCAGGCCTGGTCGATCAACACCCACGCGCTGATCGAGTTCCCGCCCGCGATCCACGACGGCGTCGCCTATGTGATCAACAAGTACGGCAACGGCAAAGCGGTGCGCTTGAAGGACCGCAAGGTGCTTTGGCAGCTGAACGTGCGACCGAGCGACAAAGGCGAACCGAACATGGTCACCGCGCCGGTCTACTACCGGGGCCGGGTCTACGGAGCCTTTCTCACCGGGCACCTGGCGGCGGGCAACGCCCAGAGCGGGCGCAAAGTCTGGGTGCGGAAGTTCCCCACCCAGTTCGAATCCTCACCGCTGGCGATCGGCGGGGTGCTCTACCTCGGCAGCAACTCCACCGATCTGCTCGCCCTCAGCGCGTCCAGCGGCCGGGTGCAGTGGCGGTTCGACGCGCCGGCCGCGATCAAAGCCAGCCCCAGCTACCACGACGGCAACGTCTTCGCCGCCGACTACGCGAGCGCGATGTACGCCCTCGACGCCAAGACCGGCAAGCTGGCCTGGCGCAGCGACACGAGCAAGGTGCCGCCCTACGGCAGCGGCGGTTTCTTCTCCTCCCCCGCGGTCGCCTTCGGCAACGTCTACGCCGCCCGCGACGACGGCACCGTCTACGCCTTCGACGAGAAGACCGGCAAGGTCGCCTGGTCCTTCGACACCGGCGCCCAGGTCTACGGCTCCCCCGCCCTCGCCCGGGTGCCGGGCACCCCGCCCACCGTCTACATCGGCGCCGAAAACGGCCGCTTCTTCGCGCTCGACGCGCGCACCGGCAAGAAGCGATGGCACTACGACGTCGGTGGCCCGATCCCCGGCACCGCGACCGTGATCGGCCACACCGTCTACACCTCCAGCTTCAAGACGAGGGAGACGATCGGGCTCGACGTCCACACCCATGAGCCGGTCTTCCGCATGAAGGAGTCCGGCTACACGCCGATGGTCTCCGACGGCGAGCGTCTCTACCTGGTCGGCTACTACGACCTGGTCGGGCTCGACCCGCGCCAGGGCTGACCCTGTCGCGTTTGTGGCTTATAGGTTCACAAAAGCGACAGGCCGCTAGGGAATCGGGCTGTGCGCCCGGCTCGCGTCGAGCTCGAAGATGCGGAAGTCGGTGCCGAGCACCGGCTGGGAGACGTTGTGGACCGGGGTCTCGCCGATCATCCCGTCAGGGGAGCCGGCGTGGGCGTGGCCGTGGAGGACGAGGTCGGGGCCGTGCTCGAGGATCGGCGCCGCCAGCCGGTCCGAGCCGAGGAAGACCCAGATCTCCCGCGGCTCCCCCTCCAGCGTTTCTTCGCAGGGCGCGTAGTGGAGGAGGACCAGCCGCACCGGGCAGGTCGCGACCTCGCGCAGCCCCTCCTCGAGCGCCTGGACTTCCGCCGTCGACTCGGCGTAGACCTCGCGCAGCGAGGGCTCGCCGAAGTCCGGCAGGTGCCGCGGCGCGAAGCCGCCGACGAACCCCTTGACGCCGACGATCCCGACCTCGACCCCGCCGGCCTGGCAGACGGCGGCGCGGCGGTCGAGCATCCGGACGCCGCCCTCCTCCAGCCGCCGCAGGATCGCCCCGGCTTCGTCGGCGTGCCAGTCGTGGTTGCCGAGCACGGCGTAGACCGGCGCCTCCGTCTCGGCCGCCGCCGCGCAGAGGATTTCCGCCTCGTCCAGGCGCCCGTGGCTGGTCAGGTCACCGGCGACGAGGACCAGGTCGACGTCGTCGCCGAGCTGGGCGAAGGAGGAGACGACCGCGTCGCGGTTGGAGTCGCGGCAGTGGACGTCGCCGGTGGCGGCGATCCGCAGGCGCCCGTCGCCTTCGCTGCCGTTCTCAGAAGCCATCGTCGGCTCCCTTACCCGGCTGCGCCCCGCTTGCACCCGGTTGCAGCACGTTTACCGCCTCCCGCCCCGGGGCACCGAGAGAGGGCAATGGCAGAGGGCCTGGGCAAGAGCGAGGTCGCGGCGGAGCTGACCGACAGCCTCAAGCGGGCGGCGGCGGCGCTGCAGGAGCAGGGCATCCCCTTCCTGCTCGGCGGCGGGCTCGGCTGCTGGGCGCGCGGCGGGCCGCCCTCCAGCAACGACATCGACCTGATGCTGAAGCCCGAGGACGCCGAGCGCGCGCAGGAGGCCCTGGCCGAGGCCGGGATGCGACCGGAGAACCCGCCCGAGCACTGGCTGCGGAAGGCCTGGGACGGCGACATCCTCGTCGACCTGATCTACGAACCCTCGGGGATGCGGATCGACGACGAGGTGATCGCCCGCGGCGACGAGCTCAGCGTGATGGCGATGCACATGCGGGTGATGGACCTCGACGACATCCTCATCACCAAGCTGATGGCGCTCGACGAGCACAGCGCCGACTACGGTGACCTGATCCTCATCACCCGCTCCCTGCGCGAGCAGATCGACTGGGGACGGATCCGCGAGGGGACCGCCTCCAGCCCCTTCGCCCGCGCCTTCTTCGCGCTCGCCGACGGGCTCGAGATCTGCCCAGAGGCATGGCGCATCGGCTCGGCTTCGCGGTAAAGGTGCTCGGCGGGGGCGGACTGCCCTCGCACGACACCAGGCGCTGGCAGTCGGGGCCGCACCTGCGGGTCTCACTCGATCGCCTGGCGGCGATCTTCGACTACCTGGACGGGATCGACGTGCGGATGTACCGGATGACCTCGAGCCTCGTCCCCTAAGGTCGGGCGCCGGGTGGAACGACAGGTGGTGCTGCCGCCGCTGCGAGCCCACGCCGACCTGATCGACCCGATCGGCTTCGAGGGCTTCCTGCGCGATGGCGCGGCGGAGCCGGAGTTCGACGTGATGCTGGAGGCGAAGGCGAAGGACCTGGCACTGCTGCGACTGCGGGAGCAGTTGCTCGACCGAGACTTCGCGTGGGAGAGCGGACGAATCTCCTGTAAATCCGCGTATTAGAGGTTGCTGGACACGGCGTCCAGGAGCGTTGACTTCAGGAATCTCCTGCATTTAAGGGGAATCCCGCATTTGGGAACAGATCTGTCGTAGACCTTGACAAGCATCCGTGTTCCATGCTTCAGTGTCGCCCTCCTGCTGCTGTAAAGCGGGGTACGTATACAGGGAATCGAGCTTCTCGCAGGGGACGTGTCGCATCGGCACCTCTTCCCACGGGGGCTCACCGGGAAAGGGGAGCAGTTGAGACGAGTCGCGCAGGGACGCTTCGATGGGTCGCACGAGGGACGAGTAGCCACGGGATTCGGTCGGATGGGGCGCGTGTCCCTCCTGGCCCTGGTCGTGCTGGTCCTCGCGGCCGTGTTCACCACCACCGTCGCCTCCGCCGCGACCGTCTACCGGCCCACCGGGGAGTCGTTCGCCGTCCCGGCACCGGAAACTTTCGTCAACTTCGGGCAGATCGGAGTCGACGACGCCAGCGGCAGGATTCTCGTCACGACCCTCTCGGGCAAAGTCGACGTGTACGCGCCGAGCGGCGATGGCGCGACCCTCGAGAGCAGCTTCGGCGAAGGTGAAATATTCAATGCCTACTCCCTGGCGATCGGCCAGGACGCGCGCGTCCTCTACGTCGGCGATCCCAGCCAGGGGAAAATCCTCAAGTACGCGATCAGCGGCACCGGGCCGCTCACCTTCACCCCAGATCCGAACTTCACCAGCCCCACCGCCGGCGCCGAACCCGGGCAGCTCGGCGAAGTCGGGGGCGGTCCGATGGCCGTCGACCCCACCACCGGCGACCTGCTGGTGACGGACAGGTTCAACTTCCGGGTGAACAGGTACAGCTCGAGCGGCGCCTTCGTCTCCAGCTTCAACGGCGAAGGCGCCCCCGGCGGCGCCTTCGGCCGCCCCGCCAGCATCGCCGTCGACTCCAGCGGCGCCGTCTACGTCGTCAACATCACCCAGGAAGACATCTCGTTCGAATACGGCCAATCCTTCCTGCAGCGGTTCGAGCCCGACGGCACCCCCGACACCACCTTCGCCCCGGAGATCGACACCCCGCGCGCGGTCGCGATCGACGAGGAAACGGGCAACCTCCTCGTGATGGGCCGCTCCCGCGGCGGCTACACGCATGCCAACGGCGACGGCCCTTACCCGGTCCGTCTCTACACCTTCAACGGCGACGAGCTGGTCGAGGAGCTCGACCTCCCGGCGGGTTACGAGGGAGTGATCACGGCGGGCCTCGCCGTCGGCGCCAAAAGGCTGTACGCCGCCACCTACGCCGCCACCATCAAACAAGACGGCTTCACCGGGATAACGGTCTTCGACGCCTTCGAAGTGCCCGAGCCCATTCTCGACGAGCCGACCCAGGTGACGCCCACCACCGCTCACCTCTCCGGCACCATCGACCCGCTTGGGAAAGCGACGGTGTACCACTTCGAGTACTCCCGCGAAGGCGGGCCCGTGCAAAGCACCGAGGAGCAGGAACTGGCGGCCGCGACCGGACCGCAGCCGGTCAGCGCCGAGCTCACCGACCTGCTCCCCAACAGCGAATACTCGATCCGCCTCGTCACCGGGTTCCAAGGCTCGGAGGCGACGATCAAGACCCAGCCGCGGACGCTGAAAACGCTGCCGACGGCCCCGAGGGTAGTGACCGGTCGGGCGGTCGACGTCGGCACTACCCGCGCCACGCTGCTCGGCACGGTCAACCCCCTCGGCCAGCAGGCCACCTACTACTTCGAGTACGGCACGACCACTGCCTACGGGCAGCGCAGCCCCGGCACCCACAACGACGTCGCCGGCAACAGCCGCGATCCGCAAATCGCCCACGGCTACCTGACCGGGCTGCAGCCGGGCACGACCTACCACTACCGGCTGGTCGCCGAGAACGCCACCGGCGTGACCGAGGGGATCGATCGCACCTTCACCACCGACGGTGCCGCCGACGCCCCCCGGTTCTTCGAGCAGGTCTCGCCGGTCGAGAAGGGCGGCAGCGACGTCAACGGACTGCGCGGGTTCTCCGCCTCCCCCGACGGCGAAACCTTGATGTATCAGTACAAGACGGCCCCCTCCGAAGGAGAAGCGGGAACGGTCTCGCCGCGCAGCTCGGCCTGGCGCGGCCCCGAGGGTTGGGGCTCCACCCCCCTCGACGCCCCGCAGATGCCGGGCCCGGCCGTGATCGCCAACCCGGTCCTCACCTTCGTCGGCGGGATCTCCGACGACGGCACCAAGGCCGTCACCATCTCGATGAAGAATCTCGCGCCCGGCGCCGTCGAGGGCCAGAGCAACGTCTACCGCCGCGACACCCGCACGGGCGAGTTCGAGACGATGCTGACGTACCCCACGCCGTTCCTTCTTCAGGACTTCGCCGGTCTGGGCCGGCAGCCGATCATCGACGGTACGCCTGACTACAGCCATGTCCTGATCAAGCCGTACCTCGACATCCTCGACCCGGCCGCGCCTTATGGCGCCCTCTACGAGTGGGTCGAAGGAGAGCTGCGGATCGCCTCGGTGGACGAGAACGGAAATCCGCTGGGATCGGTCCCCGTCGGCGGAGGTCCCTCGAGCCTCCGCGACATCAACTACCTCTCCGACGACGGGTCGAAGCTCTTCTTCCGGTCCGAGGAAACCCAGAGCACCTATGTCCGCATCGACGGCAGTGACACGGTGAACATCGGCGGTTGGTTCGTGGGCGCCACCAGCGACGGGCGCTGGGCCTTCGTCACCGGAATGAACCTGACCCCCGACTCTCCCCAGGACGTCATCAGCCTCTACCGGTTCGACACCGAGGCCGGAGACGACGGCGAGCTCGAGTTCCTCACGCCGACCGCCAGCAACCTCGCCTCCGAAGGTGTCCTCCAGGTCACCCCTGACGGATCCTCCGTCTTCTTCAGCGGGGAAAAAGCACTCCTCCCGGGGGCGGTGCTGGGCGATATGAACCTCTACGTCTGGCACGACGGCGAGGTACGGCTGGTCGCCCGCACCAAAGACGGCAACAAGCCGCCGGAATTCATTGCCAGTCCCAACGGACGCTGGTTCGCCTTCGCCTCCTACGCGAACCTGACCGACTACGACACCCGCAGCAAAACCGCCTGCGTCAACTTCCCCGCCGGCGACCCGAAAGACCCGGAAACGGGCGGCGGGGTCGCCTGCAAGCAGATCTACCGCTATGAGGTGGAGGCCGACGAGCTGCTCTGCGCCTCCTGCCCCGCCGACGGCTCGCCGCCGAACGGCAACGCCCGGATGGGGCCGGAAAACGTCGAAGGCGACTTCAACTTCCCGCGGGCGATGCTCGACGACGGCACGGTCATCTTCGACACCACCATGCCGCTCGGCGCCGAAGATTCGAACTCCAACCGCGACGTCTACACGTTCGACGGCAGCGACACGACGCTGATCAGCGGCGGCAGGACCAACAGCCGGGCCGAGTTCGACGAAGCCAGCGCCGACGGGTCGAGCATCTTCTTCACCACGCCGGACCAGCTGGTGGGGCAGGACAAAGACACGGTCGCCGACGTCTACGTCTCCCGCGTCAACGGCGGCATCGCAGCCCAGAACCCGCCGCCCCCGCGCGGCGAATGCATCCGCGACGACTGCAAGGAAACCCCGAACGCCGGGCCGGAACTGCCCTTCGGCGGCTCCGAAGCGCTGGCCGGCCCCGGCAACGTCAAGCCGAAGAAGGCCGGTAGGCGCTGCGGCAAGGGACGCCAGGTCCGCAAGGTCAAGGGCAAGAGCCGCTGCGTCAAAAAGCAGGCGGCAAAGAAACAGAAGCGAGCCAACAGCAACCGGAGGCAGGGCCGATGACCCGTTCACGACGCATTCTCCTCAGCGCCATCTCGGCCACGGTCCTCCTCCTCACGGCGGTGGCGCCGGCCGCGGCCGGCATCGAAATCACCGGCATGGGCGGCGAGGCCTCGATCAAAGGCCAGTTCTCGCGCGGGGCCGGAAACCACGCCGACCTCGTCACCGAGTTCTCCGTCGCCACCCAGTTGATTCCGCCTTACAACCAGCTTGGGCCGAAAGAGGACATCCGCGACGTCAAAGTCGACCTGCCGCTGGGCCTGGTCGGCAACCCGACGGCCGCTCCGGTCTGCACGGCCCCCCAGCTGGTCGCCGGCGAGAACGGGAAATACCCGATCTGCCCGATCGAGTCGCAGATCGGCGTCGCCCACATCGAAACCAACGGCGGCGTACAGCAGTTCTCGGTCTTCAACATGGAGCGCCCGAGTCACCTGCCGGCCCTCTTCGCGCTCAACTTCGCCGGGGTCGTGGTCAAGTTCGAGGCAATGAGCCGTGCCGACGGAGGGATCACCGTGAGGATCCCGTCGATCTCGCAGGCGCAGGCGATCATCCGCCTCGGCCTGACCGTCTGGGCGGTGCCAGCCGATCCCATCCACGACGCGATGAGGTATGACCCGCAGAAATTCGGGGCGGGGATCCCGGGCTTCGGCGCGTCGAGCAAATCGATTCCGGTGCCGTTCATGACCAACCCGACCAACTGCGACGGCGTCCCCGCGGTCACCCGCGGCGAACTGAACTCCTGGCAGAACCCGGGCTACTGGGACAAAGCCTCGTTCAGCAGCGATTACGAAGGCATCCCCTTCGTCTGGAAGGACTGCGGCCGGGTGCCGTTCCGGCCGACGATGACCGCCGAGTCGGGGACCCATCGAGCAGCCTCCCCCACCGGCCTCGACGTCCAGCTCGAGGTCCCGCAGGTGCAGGACCCCTACGGGATCGCCACCGGCCACGTCAAGCGGACCGTGGTGACGCTGCCGGAGGGCATGAGCATGTCCCCGTCCGCGGTCGCGGGCCTCGGCGCCTGCTCGCTGACCCAGATCAAGCTGGGCAGCATGGCGCCGGCGGAGTGCCCCGACTCGGCCAAAATCGGCAACGTCGAGGTCAAGACCCCGCTGCTGGAAGACACCGTGGAAGGCGAAGTCGTCCTCGCGGCCCAGAAGGACAACCCGTTCGGTTCGACCTTCGCGATCTACCTGATCCTCAAAGGCCCCGGCGTCTACCTGAAGATCCCGGGCGAACTCAACGTGGGTGAGCAGAACGGCCGGGTGCGGGCGATCTTCGACGATCTCCCGCAGCTGCCGTTCGACGAGGTTCATCTCGACTTCCGCGGCGGCCCAACCGCGCCGCTCGTCACCCCGAGCACCTGCGGCGTCTACACGACCCGCACGGAAATCAGCTCCTACGCCCGCCCGAACGAACCGGTGGTCGCCGAGGCGCCGATGCTGATCGACGAAAACTGCGCCGGCAAGGGCGGCTTCAGCCCGAACCTGCAGGCCGGCGTCGCCAACCCGGTCGCGGGCGCCTACTCGCCGCTGACGATCCGGGTCCGGCGCCAGGACGGGGAACAAAACGTCTCCCGCCTCGAGATCACCCTGCCCGAAGGCGAGCTGGCGAAACTAAAGGGCGTCACCGTCTGCCCGGAGGCGCTGGCCCCGGCAGGGGCTTGCCCCCGCGGCAGCCAGGTCGGGATCTCGACCACGGCGATCGGGACGGGCGCCTTCCCGCTGTTCGTCCCGCAGCCGGGCAAGGAGCCGACCGCGCTCTACCTGGCGGGCCCCTACAAAGGCACGCCCTACTCGCTGATCACGATGGTGCCGGCGCAGTCGGGCCCGTTCGACTTCGGCGACATCGTCGTGCGGACGGCGATCGACCTCAACCCGGTCACCGCCCAGGTGATCGCCAAATCCGATCCCCTCCCGCAGATGCTGGAAGGGGTGCCGATCGCCTACCGCGACGTGCGGATCGAAGTCCAGAAACCGGACTTCACGGTCAACCCGACGAGCTGCGAGCAGCGGTTCATCACCTCGCGGATCATCTCCACCGCCGGAGCGGTGGCGCAGCCGTGGGTCCCGGCCAAGGTCGGCGACTGCGCCTCACTCGAGTTCGGCCCGAAACTCTCGTTCCGGCTCCAGGGCGGGACCAACCGCGGCGACTTCCAGGCCCTGACCGCGACCCTGAAGACGGGCAGGCGCGAAGCCAACCTCTCGCGCGTCTCGGTCACCCTCCCTCGCGCCCAGTTCCTCGAACAGGCCCACATCGGAACCGTCTGCACGCGGGTCCAGTTCGCGGCGAAGAATTGCCCGGACGCCTCGATCTACGGCAAGGCGCGGGCGGTCACGCCGCTGCTCGACAAGCCGCTGGAAGGGCCGGTCTACCTGCGCTCCTCCGACAACCTGCTGCCGGACATGGTCGCCGACCTGCGGGGCCAGTTCGACGTCGAGCTGGCGGGCCGGATCGACTCCGAGAACGGCGGCATCCGGACCACGTTCGCCAGGGTTCCCGACGCTCCCGTCTCCAAGTTCGTGCTGACGATGAAGGGCGGCAGGAAGAGCTTGCTGGTCAATTCCCGCAACCTCTGCAAATCGCGGTCGCGGGCGATCGTGCGGATGCTGGGACAGAACGGCATGCGGCACGTGGAACGGCCGGTCGTCCAAAACAACTGCGGGGAGAAGGCGAAGCAGAAGCCTGGCGGCTCGCGGCGTTAGCCGGGAGCCCCTCGCAGCCACCGGCACATCCCCCCCCCGCCGGTGGAGTTCCCTGCCAGCGGGGGACGATCTCGGCCACCGAGGTCGTCCCCCAGCTGGTTCTCAGCCGGCGAGCCGGGCGGTCAGCTCGATCTCCGGCACCCCGGCCAGCGCCCGCGAGACCACGCACCCCGCCTTCGCTTTCTCCGCGTAGCCGCGGAAGGCGTCCTCGTCGATCCCGGGCACCGAGCCCTCGACCTCGAGGTCGATCCGGGCGATCGTCGGCACCCCGTCCAGGTTCCGCAGCTGCGCCCTCGCCTGGGCCCGCAGCGATTCCGGCGTGTGCCCGTCTTCGCCGAGGATCAGGCTCAGCGCCATCGAGAAGCACGCCGCGTGCGCCGCCGCCAGCAGCTCCTCGGGATTCGTCCCCTCCCCGTCCTCGAAGCGCGAGGTAAACGAGTAGTTCCCCTCGAAGACCCCGTCGCCGACGCGCAAGGTCCCACTGCCGCCTTTGAGATCGCCCTTCCACTCCGCGCTGCCGTTCCTGGTCGCCATCCCTCTCTCCTTCGTCGAATTACCCGCCGCAGCTACCCCGATCCCGGGGTGCGGAACCGACCGGGCGAACAAGGTCGATCAAGCGGCGCCATTCGTCGCCACGGCTGCTATCGCCTGCTCGAACCCCGGCGGCCAGAGAACCTGGAGAGCCTCTGCCCCCGTCGGAAGCAGGTCGCCCGCGGCGGGAGCGATTTCGGCGACAGCCCGGTCCTCGCCGTCAGGAACCACGTTGATCCGACTCGGCGCGAGTGCAAGGCCGAAGCCCAAGGCCTTCGCCACCGCCTCCTTGGCGGTCCAGCACCGCAGAAACCATCTGAGGTCCTCGCCCGGTCGGGCTCGGCCCAGAAAACCTCGCTCCCCCTCCGTCAACACTCGCCGCGAGAGCAGGTCGAGGCGGGGTCGCGGGCGGATCTGCTCGACGTCGACTCCGACCGTCCCGTGGTCGGCGATTGCGATCAGGGCGAGGTCGCCGGAATGAGTCAGGTTGAAGCTCACCTCCGCGCCCTCCAGGCTCGGCTTGCCGTGTGCGCCATAGTCGAACCGCAGCTCGGACGGCGCGGTTGCGAGCCGCTCGCCGAGGAGACGACGCAGGGCCGCCCGCCCAACGACGTAACGGCGCCGAATGCGCTCATCCGGGATCCGAGCGGCGCGATCGACCTCGTCGTTTGAGAGCACCGTCCAGGGAAGGTCGGATCGCCCGACCGAATCAAGAGGGACGGACCAGACCCGGACCCAGCCTGAAATAAGAACGCAGCGCATATATTTATTGAGAACTAAAAGAGTCTTAATTTGTAAAACTATATTGTCCGATGGCGCTACTTAGGGCACAGGAATGCTTCGAAAGCGCTACGCAGAGCGAACAATCTGAGTTCGACCACGTTCTCAGCCGGGATTGGCACTACATCGACGGAGAGTGGGCCCACCCCTTTGCAGACGGGTCGCTCGAGGTGATCAACCCGGCGACCGAGGAACGGCTCGGCAGGGCGCCGGCAGGCACTCGCGAGGACGCCGATCGGGCGGTCAGCGCTGCCTCGATCGCCGCCGACGAGTGGGCCAGGACTCCCGTTCCCGAGCGCGCCGCCGTCTTGAGGAACTTCGCAGATGCCTTGACCCGTCGGAGAGATCTGCTCGCCCGTCTGCTGGCAAGCGAGGTCGGGGTTCCGACAACCCTTGCACGAGGTCACCAGACCTCCTTCCCGATTTGGACTCTGAACCGCTACGCCGACCTGATCGAAGAGACCGAGCTCGAGGAACACGTCGGCAACTCGCTGGTACTGCGTGAGGCCGTCGGCGTCGTCGCGGCGATCTCCCCCTGGAACTTTCCGCTTCTGCTGGCGGTGAACAAGGTGGCTCCGGCCCTTGCCGCGGGCTGTCCGGTGGTCTTGAAGCCGAGCGAGCTGGCGCCGCTGAGCGCCTTCGTGCTGGCGGACGCGGCGGCCGAGGCCGACATTCCACCTGGCGTCTTCAACCTCGTCTCCGGGACCGGTCATGCGGTGGGCCAGGCGCTGGCTGCACACCCGGCGGTGGCGCTCGTGTCCCTGACCGGCTCCACCGCCGCCGGCAGGCGAGTCGCCGAGCTGTCCGCTGCAACCATCAAGCGGGTCCAGCTCGAGCTGGGGGGCAAGAGCGCAAACGTCGTGCTCGAGGATGCCGACCTCCCCTACGCGGTTCAACGAGGTCTGGAGCAGTGCTTCTGGAACAGCGGGCAGAACTGCATGGCCTGGTCACGGATGCTCGTTCCCCGCGAGCATTACGCCGAGGTCCTGCAGCTCGCAGAGAGCGTCGCCGACTCATACCGGGTCGGGGACCCACTCGACGCGGAGACCGAAATCGGACCGCTGATCTCGGCGCCCCAACGCGACCGTGTCCGGGCTTACATACAGAGTGGACTCGCCGAGGGGGCAAAGCTGGTAAGCGGCGGAACGGAGGCCCCATATTCGCGGGGCTATTACGTCGTGCCCACCGTGCTCGCCGATGTCAGGAACCAGATGAAGGTGGCGCGGGAGGAGATCTTCGGGCCGGTGCTCTGCATCCTGCCCTACGCGACCGAGGACGAAGCGGTCGCGATCGCCAACGAAACGCCGTACGGCCTGCACGGCGCCGTCTTCTCCACCGACCCCGAGCACGCCGTCGCGGTGGCGCGCCGCCTGAAAACGGGCATGGTCGACCTGAACGGAGCCCCGCTCAACCCAGAGGCCCCGTTCGGCGGTTGCAAGCAGTCGGGACTCGGGCGCGAGCTCGGACGCTGGGCTCTCGAGGAGTACTTCGAGCTGAAGTCGGTTCAGCTCTGAGATGGAGGAGCGAGCGACCCCCACGCCGCAGGTGACCGTCAGCGACGCGATAGCCGCCGTCAACGAGCACCTGGCGACGACGCGCGTCGACTGGACGCCGGTCGTCCCAACTACGCGGCTGGACGACCTCGATCTCGACAGCCTCGAGATCGCGAACGTGCTGCTCAGCCTCGAAGAGGCAAAGGGCTGCCGCCTGAGCCTGGATTCGATCGCCGACGCAGTCTTTGTCAAGGACCTCACGGGAGAGAAGAGATGACGAACGAGATGACTCGAGGGAGACAGCGGCTCGAGGACGAAGCGCGGCAGCAGATCGCTGCAAAGTCGAAGGTCGATCCCGACCGCGTGGAGCTGACGAGCCGACTGACCGATGACCTGGGCCTGGATTCGATCGACATAGCCGAACTCGGCGAGGAGTGGGGTGAGCGCTACGACATCGACTTCGACGTCGAGGACGTGCTGAACGTGATGACGGTCTGGGACGTGGTAGAGACGGTGACCACGAAGATGGGCTCCCCGGATGGATCCGGCGACGGGGTCGTGAGCCGCCCGCGGCCAGGCCAATGAGCGTCTACGTCAAGAGCCTGGGGAAATTCCTCCCGGGGGCACCGATCCCCAATGACGAAATCGACGAATACCTCGGCGAGCTCGGAAACGGCTCGACGAAGCTGCGCGATCGGGTGATCGAGAAAAGCGGCATCGCCACCCGTCACTACGCCCTCGACAAGGAGCAGCAAAGCCGGTACTCCGCCGCCGGCATGGCCGCCGCCGCCATCCGCGACGCGCTCGAGCGAACCGAAATCGACGTCGAGGCACTCGACCTGATCTCCGCCGCCTCGAGCTGCCCCGACCTGCTTGCGCCCGGCCTCGCGAGCATGGTCCACGGCGAGCTCGGCAGCGGCCCCTGCGAGATCGTCAGCAGTCAAGGAGTCTGCTGTTCGGGCGCGATGGCGCTGAAGAACGCCTATCTCCAGATCCTGCACGACGAGAAGCGAAACGCGGTGGCCTGCGCGGTGGAGTTCACCTCGCGATTCCTCAAGTCGAGCTGGCTCAACCACTCAGGCGACGAACGCGGCAAGCGACTCTCGCTCGACGGAGCCTTTCTCCGTTACATCCTCTCCGACGGTGCCGGTGCCGCGCTCCTCGGCGACGAACCCGGCCCCGGCCCCGGCTTCAAGATCGAGTGGATCACCCAGCGCTCCTTCGCCGGCACCGGGCCGCCGGTCATGTACTGCGGCGTCGAGAACCCCGCGGCCGAGATGTCTTGGGCGGACTATCCAAGCGCCCACGAGGCGGCCCTGAGCGGCGCCTTCATGTTCCGCCAGGATCTCCGCCGCCTGCCCGACGTCGTTCGAGTCTGCGCCGACGAGTTCGTGCGGTTGGTCGAGGCGGGAACACTCGAACCGGAAGAGATCCGGTTCGTTGCGGCGCACTACTCGTCGGCAGCCCTGAAGGAGGCGGCGCTGCGAGAGATGCAGACGCGCGATTGTCCCCAGGTCCCGGAGGAGCGATGGCGGTCGAATCTATCTCGGGTAGGCAACGTGGGCTCTGCGGCGATCTACCTGATCCTGGGGGAATTGGTCAACTCCGGGGAACTGCGCGACGGTGACCGCGTCCTCTGCTTCGTGCCCGAGTCCGGGCGCTACTCGATCTCCTACATGCTGCTCTCGGCAGTGATACCGGGGTCTCCCGACGGGAGGGTCGCCTCGCCGTGACGCCGCGGGCCCTCGTCCTCTCCTACTCGCAGTCGGGCCAGACCACGGCTGCCGCCGAAGCCCTGGTCGGACCGCTGGAATCGAAGGGCTGGACCGTCGATCGGCGAACCCTCGCAACGGTGGAGGCCTACCCGTTCCCCTGGGGTCTGCGCAGCTTTCTCGATGCCTTTCCCGAGACCGTTACCGGCAGGCCGCCTCCTCTGCAACCGCTGGCGATCGATGGCGACGGGCACCCGGATCTGGTGATTCTCGCCTCTCAGGTCTGGTACCTGGCTCCGTCGCTGCCGGTACAGGCCTTTCTCGATTCGGAGCAAAGCTCGGTCCTCAGCGGCAGGCCCGTGGTCTCCGTCGTCACCTGCAGGAACATGTGGTACGCCGCGGTCACCCGACTGGAGGAGAAGCTGCGGAGTGCCGGCGCGACCCTGCTCGGCACCGTGGTGCTGACCGACAAGAGCCCACGCTGGACGACCTTTGTGATGACGCCCCGCCTTTTCCTCACCGGCAAGCGGGGCGGCCTCTGGGGGATCGTGCCGGCACCGGGAATCGGTGCCGAAGAGCTGGATCGGGCGGCCCGGATCGGGGAGCTCCTGGCTGCCGGCCTCGAACCGATCCGATGCCAAGGCGGTCCCGCCCCCGCCGTCGAGGTGGTGCCCGAGAACCTCGTGCTCGACAACTTCGCCAGCCGCGCCTTCCCTATCTTCGCGAGGCCGATCCTCGCCCTCGACCACGTGGGCGGGCGGCACGCCCGGGCGGGCGGATTGTGGGCATTTGCGGTTTGCCTCGTGATCGGCGTCATCGTCGCGCTGCCGGTCCTGAGCCTTGCCCGGTTGCTGCTCGGTGGGCGGATGCAGGCGACCGCCGAACGTTTCCTGCACCGCCTCGAAGCCGGGAGAGGAAAATGACCTCCCTGCGACTTACACCGCTGCCGGGAAGCCCCGATCCAAGCACCGTCGACAGCTCGTGGGCCCAACTCCTCCCCGCCGGGGTGACCGTGGTCCAACCCATAGGGACCCGCGATGACTGCACCCCCTTTGTCCTCCTCGGGGGTGACGGCGACATCCCGCTGGCGATCGACTTGGCGAACGAGCTGAAGCAAAGCCGCAGGCCGGCACCACTGGCGCTGCTGGCCTGCGATGTCCGGACGGCGGGGGCAGGTGAGCTTGACCTTCCCGTTGTCGATCTGGGGGCGGAAAGGGAAGCCCTCGGACCGGAGGGATCGCTTTCGCGTGAGCTCCGCCGGTTGACCGTCCTGGGAGAGAAGGTGCACTCGTTCGTCGACTCGGAGCTCCTCGACGGTCAGGCCGGTGAGGTGACCGGGACCACTCCGTTGCTGGAGCTCGGAATAGTCGACTCGATCTCGATCGTCTCGATCGTCGCCTTCATCGAAGAAGATTTGGGCATCCCGGTGCCCGAGGAACAGATCCATCCTCGGCACCTCGTAGACATCCTCTCGATCCGCCGCTTGATCATCCGGCTCGACGCAGCAGGGCGCAATGGCCATCGGCGCTGATCGTCCACCCAAAGGCGCTCGCGGGAGACAGACCCGGGCCGGAGCGACGCTCGTCGCAACCGCACTCGGGCGCGCCCTTCTGCACCGGCGGATCCGGGCGCTGTCGATGATCGTCGCCGGAATCGCCGCTGTCGCCCTTACGACCGCTGTGCTGGTCGTCAGCTTCTCGGTCTCAGACGCGATCCAGGGATCCCGGCTCGCGACCCTCGACCGAGCCGACTGGGCGGTGGTCGCGCGCTCCTCCTCAGGCATCCGCCTCGATCTGGTCGACCGCATCGATCGCGCCGTGCCGAGCGCCAGCGTCACCCCCGGCCTCACCGTCAACACCCGCCTGGGCGACGGCTCCGAGGACCCGATCCTCGTCGTCGGCGCCACCCGGGGCCTGGCGGGATTCATCTCCGCCGAGACGCTGCAGCAGGTGGACACCTTGGGACCGCCCACCGGCAGAGAGGTCTACCTGAGCCGATCCTGGGCGTCGGATCGCGGCCTCTCCGTTGGCGATTTGCTTTCCCTGCAGACGCCCGCCGGCAATACCGCCTGGCGGGTTGGGGCACTCGTCGACACGGACTTCGGCAACGGCGGCGCCGTCGCGCTCGCCTCCTTCCCCGAGGTCGCCGATGCCTTCGACAGAGCCGGAGTGGCCGATCTCGTCTTCGTCGGCGGCCCCGGTGACCCGGACCGCTATCGCGCCCGCCTCCTCGCCGCCGCCGGAGGCGCGGCGGCGGTCGTCCCTCCCGACCAGGTAAACAGCTCGTACACGAAGTCGTTCGCCTCGATCCAGAACTTGCTCAACCTGTTGACGCTGGTTGTCGTCCTGGTCGCAGGCTCGGTCGTCTTCTTCAGCTGGCGATTGACGATCGAGGAGGAGCGATCGAGCCTGACGAGATTGCGCCTACTCGGCGTCACCCGCGTCCACCTGCTCGCGGCTGCGGCAATTCTGGTCGCTCCCTGGCTGGTCGTCAGCATGGCCCTCGGCGTCCCCCTTGGCCTCTTGCTGGGGTCCCAGCTCAGCGATTTCTCGGTGCGTCTGGTGGAGCTGACCCAACTGGCGGCCGAGCCCGGTCTGCCGGTCTGGCGGCCGGCCCTCGGCGCGTTCCTGAACGCCCAGTTGATGTTCGGCGCGGCGACGATCATTGCCGTCGTCTTGCCAGCCCGGACGCCACTCGTGGAGGGAGTGACCGATCGAGCTCGCGAACGGACCGAACGACCGCTGATCATCGGGGTGGTGACGATCCTCGTCCTCCTCGCGGTCGCCCTGCTCTCGCTTTGGCTGCTGCCGATCCGGTGGCGAGGCATCGCCCTGATCCCACTGCTGCTCCTGATTCCCGCGACCAGCCGGATAGTGCCGAGACTGTTGGGGACCGCGATCTCCTCCCGCGGCGGCTGGACGACGCTGATCGCCGGCCGCGACCTCGCTCTCGGGGCGCGCCGCGGCGCCGGCTTCGTCGCGATCTTCGCGCTCGCGATCTCGATGTCGCTGGCGATCGAAGCGGCCGCCCGCAGCATCCAGGACGGGATCGACCGCAGCGTCGCAGACTGGACCCTGGGCCAGGTATTCGTGCAGACGGCGAAGTCGGGGGCCAATCTCGCCGACGACAAGTTCGCGCCGGAGGCCGATCAGGTCCTCGCGAGCACCCCGGGAGTCGGCGCGACCGCCTATTTCACCTATAGCACCGTCGAACTCGAGGGCCGTCGCATACCCCTGTGGACCTGGGGCTCCTCCTCGGGCTGGAGGGGCCTCGGTCGATTCGTCGACCTCGAGGTAGTGGACGGGCCCTCTGGCCAGGCCCTCTGGCGCAATCTCGACCGCGCCGGAGTTGCGGTCTCCAGCAACTACGCCTACCTCCATCGGATCCAGGTCGGAGACGCCATCACCCTGCCCACGCGGAGCGGCGAGCGCCGGCTTCGCGTCGCTGCTGTCTTCGAGGACCTCGCCTCCGACGGCGGCACGCTCGTCGTCACGCCCGGCGAGTACCGAGCCGTGACTGGCGACCGGCGCCACTTCCAGCTGATCGCCGATCTCAGCCCGGGCGCCAACTTCGCCCCCGTCGCCGCCCGTCTACGAGCAGAGCTGGGCGACCGCTACCCCGGCCTCGTCGTCTGGAACAGAGACGGAATCCGCCAAAGCTTCGAAGAAATCAACTCGCAGTTGCTCCAGTCCTTTCGTCTTCTCGCCCGCATCCTCTTCCTGATGGCGTTGCTGGTTGGCGCCACCTCGATTGCGGCGAGCCTCGCCGCAAGGCGCCGCTCCTTGGCGCTCGAGCGGTTGATTGGCGCCCCCTCACGCCTCCTGCGTCGACAGATCGCCGGCGAGTACCTGTCCCTCGGCGTATGCGCGTGGCTGATCGGGTTTCCGATCGCCCTCGTCGCCGCCCCGGCGTTGATCTGGGCTCTCGCGCTCGGCACCGGCCTGGTGCCCGATCTCAACTTTCCCTGGGAGCTGGCCCTGGCCGCCCTTCCGCTCACCGGCGTGGTCAGCGGCCTGGCGCTCCTGCTCGCGGGTGGCCTCCGCGGAGGGGGGTCGTCCATCGGCCGCGACCTCGCCGAGGAGTAGACCCTCAACGACCCATCCGGGCCAGTGGATCGAACGCCTCGGCTTCCAGCATTTGGCGGCAGCGGAAGCGCTGGATCTTGCCGCTCGGCGTTTTCGGCAGGGTGCCCGCGGGCACGATCAGGCATTCGTCGGGCTTGAAGCCGGTCGTCTGCCTGACGCTGGTGGAAAGGGATAGGGCAATGCCGGGGAGCTCTTTCGCCCCCTTGGTCGGTTCGGCCATCGCCACCAGGCGGCCGGCGCCACCGTCCCCCGCAAGGTCGACGAGAACGCAGCTTCCGGGCCTGACGGCGACGCTTCCGGCCATCGCCACCTCGATGTCGCGAGCGAAAAGGTTGCGCCCACCGACGGTGACCATGTCGTCAAGCCTGCCGACGACATAGAGATGGCCTTCGTATGTGAAACCGAAGTCGGCGGTCCTTAGCTCGCCATTCTCGAAGCGCTCCCGCGTTGCCCGATCGTCGGCGAAGTACCCGGAGGCCAGACTTGGCGAGGAGACGAGCAACTCTCCCACCTCCGACTCCCCGTCGACGCGGACGCCGACCCCCCTGAGTGGGCGACCCGCCGACACCAACCGGGTCCGGCCCGGCGTGAGGTCGGCGTCCCAGTTCTCAACCAGGACGGGATCGAGAACCCTGCCCTCCAGCAGCGCGGCGCTGTCGAGCTCGAGGACCGGAGGCGATTCGCCCGCGTCGGTCATCGTTACCGCCAGCACCGCCTCCGCCATCCCGTAGGCGGGCGCCAGCGAGGTGCGCCGAAGTCCGCGCCCGGCGAGCAGCGACACCGCCGTGGCGATCGACCGCGCCTCGACCCGCTCACCACCCAGGACGCAGCGCTTCATCCGGAAAGCGTCGGGCAGCTCGGTGCGGGCCGCTCGGGCCGCGAGCTCTAGCGCGAAGTTCGGCGCGGCGGTGATCGTCCCCTCCGACCAGGCGCAGTCGTCGAACCAGGTGCGTGGCGAGCTGAGGAAGCGTTGGGGCGTGCTGAGGCACATGGACATGCCCTCGAGGAAACCCAGCATCACCCCGCCGAACAGGCCCATGTCGTGGGACAGAGGCAGCCAGCAGACCGAGGCATCCCGCGCGGTGTCCACCTCCAGCCGCTCCGCGAGAATTCGAAGCTGCCGGGCCACCGCGCCGGCGCTGAGGGCACACCCATGGGGTTCGCTCGTGCTTCCCGAGGAGTACTGGACGAAGGCGATCTCCTCGGCGGTCGGAGGAGTCGCTTCGAATCGGGCCGAGGCGGGCAATGACTCGTAGGAAACGACATCGAGGCCCGGCATCGATCCCTCGGGAAGAGCCGACGAGAACCGCTCCTCCATCAGCAGGACGGCCGGAGCGGAAGCGGCGCAGATCCTGCGGAGTTGCGCCAGGTAGGCCTCGAAGGACATTCCGCGAGCGATCGTCGGCAACGAGAGGACCGTGCCCCCCGTGAGCCAGACGGCGGGAACGGCAGCGCAGCAGGCGGGGCAATTGGTCAGCACGCAGGCAACCCTGCTGCCGGGCTCGACGCCGATCTTGCGCAGCCCGGCAGCCATCGCGCTCGCCTCGGCGCGCCACCTATCCCAGTCCCAATGCTCAAAATCGTCGCCCGCCCAGATCGAAGCCCGAAAGCCGTCACGCGGTCGCTCGAAGCTTTCGAATAAAGAGAGCGATGAAGGATCCATGGTCATAGAAATCTTATTACAATAAATATTGCTGACCATCTATCTGGGAAGGCCGGAGAATGAATCTGAGCCGGATCGCAAGGGAGGGCTACATGCTTGGCCTGGCCGTGGAACACGGCGCTCGCAGAACCCCTCACGCAAAGGTCCATCTCGACCGACCGTTGGACGCCTTTCCGGACGCCGGGGTCAGCGTCGACTACACGACGGTGGCGCGGCTGGTGCGGGAGGCGGAGGCCGCACTCGACGTGGCGGGCATCACCCCTCGGCAGCGGGTGGCGATCGTCAAGCGCAACCACATCGACGTCTACCTCCTGGCCACCGCGGTCGCCAGGCTCGGAGCCGTTCCCGCTCTGCTCTCGGCGGAGCTCGACCCGGTCGGCCTCTCCGACCTGCTGGGGCGCCTGCGCCCCGACGCGCTGCTCACCGACGTGGCGACGTGGACGTCCGGGCCCTTGGCCGATCTCGATCCGAAGCTACTGCCGAACACGGTCCTGGCCGTGGACGGCCACCCTGCCGGGACCGAGCCGCTGCCGTCGGCGCCAGAGTCGAAGCGGCCTCCGATGCTGCCGAGGTCCCTCGAGGAGCCGGTGGCGATAACCCATACTTCCGGAACCACCGGGACGCCGAAGCTGGTGGTGCAGACGGTCAGGAGCTTCGCCGAGATCGTCGCTTTCTCGGTCAGGGGACCAAAGCTGATGGGCTTGCGGGAGACCGTGGGACTCCACCTCGCCTTCACCCACTGGCGATCGACGACCGGAGCCGCCGGTCTGCTTCTGGCAGGGTGGCCCGCCGTCGTCCTCAGCGACTCCGACCCCGAGACCGCCGGAGCCCTGTTCGAAGAGCATCGCCCCGGGGTGATCGAGAGCCACCCGAACACGTTGATCCGGTGGCAGGGCCTGGCCGGCAGGGGCGGGGCCTTCGACAACGTCAGGGTCTTCACGAGCACCTTCGACGCCGCCCATCGCAGCGTGATCGAGCGCCTGGTCATGTCATCGCGCCGGCGCAACGCGATGTACCTGCAGGTCTACGGGCAGTCGGAGTCAGGGCCGATCACGCTACGGCCCTACCCGCGGCGACTGCTGGAACGCGCCGACGGTCGATGCGTCGGGCATGCGGTGCCGCTCTATTCACGGTTTCGGATCGCGACCGAGGGCAAGCGGGGCCGCGAGGGCCGCATCGAGGTGCGAACCAGGGGCATGGGCGCAACCTATCTTGGCGAGGAGGCCGAGTTCGAAGCAAAGCTCTCCGACGGATGGTGGGATATGACCGACGTCGGCTACAAGAGCCGCTGGGGCTGCCTGCACCTGCTTGATCGCAAGTTCGACCAGGACCGCGGCGTGTACAGCCTGCTTGAAGTCGAGGACAAGCTTCTCCAAGAGCTGCCGGCCCTCACCGAGGTGGTGTTGATCCCGGTGGAGGAGGGGCCACCGGTACCGATCGTCTGCACGGCCCGGGATCGGCCTTTCGACCGAGAGCAATGGAGGCTGGCAACGGCGGACCTCCCGCCGCTGAGCCCCCCCACGCACGTCAACTGGGACCAGGTGCCGCGCACGGAGACTTCGAAGGTGCGCAGATTCAAGGTCCGGGAGTCGCTCGCGAAGGGGGGGATCTGATGGCGGGCGACGAGGGCGCGATCCTCCTCACCGGGGGCGCCGGAGTCGTCGGCCAAGCGTTGCTGGAGCAGCTGCCCACGGAGCGGGTGATCTGCCTCGTGCACCGGCATCCGGTTGATCGGCCGGGGGTTGAGTGCGTCGAGGGAAATATGACCGCCGCCCGCTTCGGCCTCGCTGAAGACAGGTTTTCCGAGCTGGCGGAACGGGTCGGCTGCGTCCTCCACTCGGCGGCGATCACCAAGGTCTTCACCGTCGAACGCGAGAAGATCGAACGCACCAACGTCGAGGGAACGAAGCGGGTGCTCGAGTTCGCAGGCCTGGCCGACGCCCCCGTCCATTTCGTCAGCACCGCCTTCGTCGGGGGCACCGCGGAATCCCGTCCCGGGGACGGTGATCCGCGTCGCGAGCTTCCCGGGGTTGCTGCGACGGCCGAGGGATATCGAGTCTCCAAGCTCGAGTCGGAGCGGTTGGTGCGAGACAGCGGCCTGCGTCATGCGATCCATCGGCCGTCGATCCTGTTCGGCGACTCGCGGACCGGCGCGATATTCCGGTTCCAGGGAATTCACGCCACCTTCCATGCGATGGCGCGGGGCGAAGTGCCGGCGCTGCCGGTCGCACCGAACGGCCGCATGGACCTCGTCCCCCAGGACGTCGTCGCCGGCGCAATCGCGGGGCTGATCGAGCGGGATCAGCACGAGGGCCTCTACTGGCTGACCCTCGGCGACCGCGCCCTGCCGGTGGAACGGGTGGTCGAGCTCAGCGCCGAGGCGATGGCCAAGCATGGCTTCGAGTTCGAGGTCCCGTCCATCGTCGATCCAAACGTGATCGAGCAGCTGATGGAGCCGGAGGTGATGGCACAGCTCCCCCGGCAGGCGAGGGAGAACTTCGAGCGCCATCTCGGCGGCCTGATCGTCGCCGGGCCGCGGGAGCCGATGCCCTCTTCGCTGCCGGAGCTCGAAGATCGCGGTGTCGTCTCCCTCGCCGATCCCGAGCAGGCGTTCCTCAACGGGCTCCTCTATTGGGCCAAGGCGCAAGGGGTCATCGGCGCGGAGACCACCGCCTAGCTCGGTTGCCTCGCCGACGTCATCTCCGACCCGGTAGCGGCGAGGGTCTCGGAGAAGATCTCGAAGGCCCGGTCGAGCTGCTCGTCGGTCGTCACCATCGGAATCAGCAGCCGGATCGTCTCGGGAGAGGAGAGACAGGGGGACACGACCAGGCCGCGCTGGACGAGGCCGAGCATGGTCCCGCCGGCCACCTCCGCGGAAGCAAACGCGACGCCCCGCAGGAGCCCGGTACCGCGCACCTCGACGACGAGGCCCTCGTGCTCCCGCGCCAGGGCGTCCAGCATCTGGTCGAGACGGCGTCCAAGGTGCTCACCACGTGGCCTCAGCTCGTCGATCGCACGCAAGGTCGCGCTACCGGCCGCGCAGCTCAGAGGTTGCAACTGGAAGGTCGAGCTGTGCCAGGTCGGCGATTCCGCGATCGGGCTGTGCAGCTCGGGAGTCGTCAAGAGAGCCGAAAGCGGCATCACGCCACCTCCCAGGGCCTTGCCGAACAACAGCGCGTCGGTGGGTACCCCCGCCTCGAGCGCCATCGAGATCGGCCCGCAGCGGTGCAGGCCGACCTGGACCTCGTCACTGATCACGTAGGCACCGGCGGCCTTGGCGTCCTCCGCCCAGCGCCGCCATACGTCGCCGTCGAGCGCGCGCACCCCGCTCTCGCCCTGGATCGGCTCGACGATCAGCGCTGCCACGTCATCGGCGCCCACCTCCGCTCGCACAGCATCCGGATCCGCCGGGTCGAGATGCGTGACGTTGCCCAGCAGCGGCTCCAGACCGGCGCGGGCCCCGGAATCCCAGGTCAACGCCAGGGCGCCGAGGGTCTTGCCGTGGAAGGCGCCGCGGACGGCGAGCACCCGCTGCTTCCCACTTTTCTTCCGGGCCAGCTTCACCGCCGCCTCGACGACGTCCGTCCCGCCGCTGCCCAGCCAGACTCCTTCGAGCGATCCGCCCACCGTCTCGACCAGCTCGGACGCGAAACGAGCCACCACCTCGTTCGCGAAGAGGCGCGTGGTCACCGTCATCCTCTCCATCTGATCGCGAACCGCGCTGAGGATGGTGGGATTGCGGTGGCCCAAGAGGGCCAACCCGTAGGAGCCGAAGTCGATCACCTCGCGCCTGTCGGACAGGCGCACCGCGGCACCCTCCGCCTCGACCTCGAATGCGCCCTGCCCGAACATTTCCGCGCCGAAAGCGAGCACCGGGGAGATATGGCGGCGCGTCAGGTCGAAGACTTCCCGGGCCTCTGGTTCGTGCAATCCGCTCGCCTCCTCGGCGCCTTTCGGTGATGAGAAATGGACTCGAAAATACTCAGAGGTTCTTATAAAGTAAACATTTATCGTGGCAAAGGGAAGAGACGACGACCGCGACCGTCGATTGAGCGCCGCGGACACCCAGATGCTCGAGTACCAACGCCCTGGTACGTCGTTGTTCACCGAGAGCGTCTGGCTCCTGACCTTCACCGGAACCGAGCCGGGGATCGCCGAGCTGCGCAAGCTGGTGGCCTCACGCCTCCCGCTGTTGCCGCCCTTGCGTGAGCGGGTGGCCTACTCGAAGCTGCGTCTGATGCGACCCCGCTGGGTTCGCGACACCGGCTTCGACCTGAGCCGACACGTCTGCGAGGCCGACACCGCCCGTTTCGGCGGCCGGAAGGGATGGCTGCAGCTCGTCGACGAGCTGTTGGCGACCCGGCTCGATCGCCGCCGACCGCTTTGGCGCCTCTGGCTGGCCCGGGGCGGGGACGAGGAGCGCTTCGCCCTTGTCTTCCACCACAACCACGCCTGGGCGGACGGCCACTCCGCGCTGCACGTCCTCCGGCTCCTGCTCGCGGTCGACCCCGGCCAGGCCCAGCGGTCATCGGGAGCGCAGGCGCCACGCGATCGATCCGCCGGGACACGCCTCCGCGAGCTCGTGGAGGAGGCCAGGTCCATCGCCGCCGCCACCCGCCTGCTCTATCCGCCGGCGCCGTCGGTGCCGGCGCTCAACCGGCCGCTCGGGCTTCGCCGGCACGTTCTGACCGTCGACCTCTCGATGCAGCAGGTGACGGAGATAGCCACGGAGTCGGGTTGCTTTCCCAACGACGTCTACCTGACCGCCGTGGCGGGGGGGCTTCGGCGCTGGCTCGAGAGCCGCGAAGAGGCGCCGGCCGAGATGATCATTCAAGCCGGGATTCCGATCAAGACCAGGTCCCGCGCCGACCGCCAGGATCTGGGTAACCATTTCTCCGGGATCCGCCTGCCCCTCCCCCTCGGGGAGGCCACGCCGCTCACCCGCCTGCGCCAGGTCCAAGCGCAGACGAAGCAGATCACCGCGGGGCGCATCGCGCGTGGCGGGGAGCTGATGAGCAGGGTCCACAACCTGCTGCCCAGACAGTTGCTGACCCCATTGGCACGGGCGGAGCTGGGCCCCGACGCCATCAACATCGTCATCTCCCACCTCGTCCTGCCAGGGAATCTGCGGGAGTGCCTGGGCCGACCGTTGCAGCGCCTTCGATGTTGGACGCCCCTGTTCGAGGACCAGGCGATCAGCGTCGTCGCCGCCCAGGGCCTCGACGGGACGATGACGGTCAACCTGCTGGTGGAGCCCGACCTGGTACCCGACGCCGCCGAGCTTGAGTTCGGGATCCGGGAGACCGTCGAGGAGCTCCACGCGTCCCTGGCCGGAAAAGCGCTAGTCGCGAACCGGAGCTGAGACGGCATCGACTCTCAGTTGCAGAACCTCGATCCCCTTGGACGCCAGCTCGACCACCTCGCGGCCGCTGGAACCGAGCCTGAGGTGGGCGCTCACCTGAGTCGGCGCGTGGTTGATCGCGACGGCGACCTTCCTTCCCTTCCCGGCAAGGATCTGGATCTCGACCAGCGGCGAGTCGCAATCCACCTCGCGTTCGATTCCGGCCTCGGCGGCGACGGCGTCGTAGAGGAGGTGCCAATCGCGAGAGTCGAGCCGTCCGGCGGCGTCGAGCTGGCGCTCGAAGGGGGCGTTGAGATAGAAGGCCGCCCCCGCTCCATGACGCCGACGCGTGAGGGCCGGATGATCGTTGGGGTAGCGGGCCAGCACCTCGGCCTCGGTCGCCGTGAGCACGGGCAGGGGAGCGTCAGCGCCCCACTCGATCGGAAATTCGGCTCCGCTCCACTCGAAGCCTGCCTGCTCTGCCACGTCACGGGTGAAGTCGTGCGGCCGGATCCCGAACAGGTCCTCGCCGCCAAGGCCGTGAAGGACCGTCCCGCTGGAGCAGAGGACGACGCCCCCGCCGGCGACGAAGCTCGTCAACGCCCGATGATCGCGGATCGTCAACCGCTCCACGGAAGGGCAGATCAAGAGCCGGTGGTGAGGACGGGGGCGATCGGCGAACTCCATCTGCAGGTGCGCCCGCTTCAGCAGCAGAAACGCGTAGAACCCGGCGAGCGCCCAGGACGTCGGCTGCTCGAGGTAGGAGCCGGGCCGCGGTCGCCAGAGCTCTGGCACGAGCACCGCGACCGAAGCCGGGGGCGGTCGCAGCGGCGCCCAATCTCGGGCCCGTCGGGACAGCAGCTCCAGCTCCCCCATCGCCGGCTTCGCCCCTCCGGCCCGGTCCAGGAGACCGGCGAGGCGCTCCTGCGGCCGCACGTCGTACGGGGGGCGATCGCTGAGGCTGTCCTGCCAGCACCAGGCCAGGACCCCGGCGCTGCCGTTCGCCAAGGCACTGTGCCCGGCGGCCCTGAGGTAGCCCGCCGCAACCTCCTCCGAGACCGCGTAGGCGCCGAGCTCATCGGTCAGAGGACGACCGAACAGGGAGCCGAAGCGGGCGAGGAAGGCGGGCAGGAGGGTCGCCTTCGGGCTCGCCGTCGACTCGATCGCGGGCGCGCTCCAGAGCGGGAAGCCGTGCAGCCCCAGCAGGTCGAGGGGCTCGGCGTCGCCGACCCCGAACGGATGGTCACCGAACACCGCGGAGGACTCGTTCGCCTGCATCACCAGGGCCCCCGGATCATTCTCCCGGATGACTGCCGCGAGCTCCTCCAGCCAGCTTCGCGCCTGCGCCGGGCTCAGCTCTCGCACCACCCCCGGAGCGACCTGGATCAGCTCGTCGCCGAGGTCATAGGCGAGCACGTTTCGCTCCGGGCTCAGCTCGCGCGCAAGGCGGCCGACGTACTCGCGAGCCCGGCGCCGCATCGTCGGGTCGGTCCAGAGGTCGCGCCCGTCGCGCCACGGCAGATCCAGCAGCTCCCCGTTCATGAAGATCGTCAGCAGGGCGGGGACGCAGACCAGACCGGCAGCGCCCGCCAGCGACATCAGCTCGCGCAGCCGCGCGAGGGCGAGCTCGTCGTAGGCACCCGCGGCCGGCTCGACCTCGCGCCAGGGAACGAAGAAACGGACGGTGTTACAGCCGCGACGGGACATCTCCCGGAAGTCGGACTCGAGGCGAGGCCGGTCCCAGCGGCTCAGCAGGTCGCAACCGCTCGTCGCCGGGTGGTAGTTGACGCCGACGGCGACGAAGGGAGCGCCTTCGCGTCGCAGACCGTCTTCGACGGTAAAGACCGGAGAGGGCATCTGTTCAATCTAAACCTATTACTAAATGTTCTTCGCTCTTAATGACAGCCAGCGCGAGTGGCGCGGTCTCTGCCACGATTTCGCGGTCGAGGTCATGCGACCGGCGGCGCTCGGGTACGACCGCGACCAGGAGGTGCCTTGGGCCGTGCTGCGGGCGGCCCGGGCCCGAGGGCTGCATGGCCTGGAAGCGATCGAGCGGATGGCGAAGGACCCGGAGGGTATCTCCGCCGCAATCTACGCCGAGGAGATGCACTGGGGCTGCGCCGGCATCGCGCTCGCGATGTCGGCTTCATGGCTGGCCGCCACCGCGATCGCCTCGGCCGGTACCCGGGAGCAGGTCGCTCGCTGGTTGCCGGAGTGCTTCGGCGTCGACGGGGAGGTCAAGCTCGCGGCGCTCGCCGTCACCGAGCCCGCCGCCGGCTCGGACGTCCACTCGCTTCGCACTTCAGCCAGGCGCCACCGAGACGGATGGATCCTCGATGGCAACAAGGTGCTGATCTCCAACGCGGGCGTCGCCGATGTAAACGTCGTCGTCGCCACCGTCGATCCCGGCCTGGGTCATGGCGGCCAGGCCGCTTTCGTCGTCCGCCGCGGCACGCCCGGCCTGTCTTTCGGCGCAAAGGTCGGGAAGCTCGGGGTCCGCGCTTCCCCCACCGCCGAAATCTCGCTGCAGGACTGCCACGTTCCGGAAGAGCACCTCCTCGGCGGCCCCGATCGCCTGGCCCGAAAGATGGAACGAGCGCGGCAGGGCCTCCCGACGGCTACCTCGGATGCCCTCGCGACGTTCGAGGAAACCCGACCGCTGGTCGCCGCCGGCGCTGTCGGGGTGATGCGGGCCGCCTACGAGTGGACGATCGACCACCTCACCCACTCTCCGGCGGGCATCGCCGTCCTGCGCGAAGACCGGGCCCAGCATCTGCTCGCGGACGTCGCCACGGAGATCGACGCCGCCCGTCTCCTGGCTTGGCGGGCGGCCCGAATGAGCCGGCGGGGACTGCCGATGCGCGGCGGAGAGGGCTCGATGTCGAAGCTGAAGGCGGCGGACAGCGCCGTATGGGCGACCACTTCCCTCATGGACCTGCTCGGACCGGAGGCCGCCCACGTAGACAATCCCATGCAGAAGTTCTTCCGAGACGCCAAGGTCTTCCAGATCTTCGAGGGAACGGCGCAGATCCAGCGCCGGGTGATCGCCGGGCAGCAGTTGACGGGAGCGCTTCGGCGACAGCGGGAAGCGAAAGCGAGGACAAGCCGGGAGGGAGCGGGCGAAGATGCCGGCGCCAGGGGTTGAAGCGGGGGCGCTCGAGCGTGGCTTCGAACGAACCTTCGTCCCCTCGAGCGAGTTCGGCGACGTGCTGGTCGGAGTCACCGCGGCTCGCAGGCTGCTGCGCTGCGACCACACCGGGATCGCCGCGCTTCTCGCGGCCGGCCTGCCGACGTTCGGAGCCGACGGCGAGAGCTTCCGACGCTCCGACATCCTCAACGTCGGTCTCTACTCGGGCTCCGGTCGCACGATCCCCGAGATCGCGGAGGCGCACCGCATCCGGTTCGCCACCGGTCCACGGACGAGCTGGACGGAGGCGCGAGCCTGGGACGTCGCCTTCGACCTGCGGTGCGCTCGCGGCTGCGACGGCGGCTCCTGGCTCCTTCGCCGCCCCTCCCCCGAGCGCTTTGGAGGGTCGGTGCGGGAGTGGCCGGCGACGCCGGTCCACTCCCGCTCCCCGTTGCGCCTCGAGGCGAGCGTCGTCGTGACCGGGTCTGAAGACGCGGTCGAGTCCGAAGACGCCCGCCGACTCTTCGTCGAGCTGGTAGACGACCTGGTCAGTGAGCGCATCCGGTACCAATACCTCCCCCCCGGGCTGCGCCGCGAGCCGGAGACCGCCGCCGCGAACCGGGTTCTCGATTGCATGGCCGCGAGCCTGCTGCTGGAGCGCCGCTGCCGGAATCTGGGCCTGCCGACCCGGACGCGGAAAGGGCTTCTCCTCGGCGCCGCGTCCGTGGAGCACGTCTGGCTCGAGCTACCCGGCGTGGCGGGGGAATGGGCGCCGCTGGACCCGGTCCTGGCGGCGCTGGTAGCCCGCTCCGGAGACGGCGAGGGGTTCGCGCGGTTCGCCTGCGGCTCGGCCAGCAACCGCCTCCTGCCCTGGGAACTCGGCGCGGCCCGGGAGCTGGCGGGTCACTCCTGCCCCGACCGCGGCGAGCTCGCCCGGGCCGAGGACCTGATGATGACGGTCAGCGCCAGGCCCCTAGCCACCTGAAGGGTCGACCTCCGAACCGGTCAAGGTGATCGAGAGCGCGCGCTCCAACCGGCCCTCGGCGAGCGCCGCTCGACAGGCCAGGCGCCGGACCTTGCCGCTCGCCGTTTTCGGCAACCCCCCGGGTCCCAGCAGCGCCACGACGTGGGGGCGGAGGCCATGCCGCTGGGAAAGCGCCGCTTTCACCGCCTGGGTGATGTCGTCGCAGTCGACCCCGCGTACGCTGGCGACCTCCTGGACCACGGCGAGGCCCTCTCCGTCGGGGGTCTCCACCGAGAAGGCGGCGGCCGCGTCCGGAGCAAGACTGGGATGGCTACCGGCGGCGGTGACCTCGATGTCATGGGGCGGGTAGTTGCGGCCGCGGACGATGATCAGGTCCTTGAGGCGGCCGCTGACGAAGAGTTCGCCGTCGAGGAGGAAGCCGAGGTCGCCGGTACGCATGAAGTGGGTGTCGGGATCATCCGCGAGCCGGGCGCCGAAGACAGCCGCGGTCTCGTCAGCCCTGCCGAGGTAGCCCAGCCCGACGCTGGGACCGGCGATCCAAACCTCCCCGACCACCCCCTCCGCCAACGGACGTCGCGTTCGCGGATCGACGATCTCGACCCGGGTACCTACGGTGGGGCTTCCGCAGGAGACACGGTCGTCGCCACGCGGGTCGCCGGCCGCCGCTTCGACCGCGCGGCCTTCGCTCAACCGCGTCCGGTCGAGACGCCGCACCGTCGAGCGCCAGGGCGCCTCGGCGCAGGTAGCCATGCAGGTCACCTCCGCCATCCCGAAGGAGGGGACGAAAGCCTCGTCGCGAAAACCCGCGGCTGCGAACGCCTCGGCAAATCGGGCCATGGTCTCCGCCCGCACCGGCTCCGCACCGTTGACCGCATGAGTCCAGCTGCTCAGGTCCAGGCGCGCCCGATCCTCCGGCGCCACCCGGCGCGCCGTCAGCTCGTAGGCGAAGTTGGGAGCGGCGGAGAGGGTGCAGCGATGCTCGTCGACCACCTCCAGCCAGCGAACCGGTCTGAGCAGGAAGCTGGTCGGCGAGAGGAAGATCGTCCGGCAGCCAAGGCTGACCGGCTGCAGCACCGGCGCGACGAAGCCCATGTCGTGGGAGAGGGGCAGCCAGGTGGCCATTCGCGTCTCCGCCGAGAGCGAGAGCGCCTGCCGCTGGCTCTCGAGGTTGGCGAGCAGGCTGCGATGGGGAAGGGCGACCGCCTTGGGCCGATCAATGGAACCGGAGGTGTACTGCAGGTAGGCGAGCGCGTCCGGATCCTCCGGCGATTGGATCACGCCCGCTCCCGTGCGCTCCAGGCCGATCCACCGCAGCGCGGCCAGCGCCGGCAGCCGTCCGCCTTCCGCCTCGACGGTCGCGATCGTGCGCTCCGAACCAAGGGCGAGCGTGGCACCGCAGTCGGCCGCGACGGCCGCGAGCTGCGCCGCGGTGGCCGAGAGTCGCAGTCGCTGCAGTGGCGCTGCCGAGGTGGGCACGGCGCCGGCGAAGAGGCAGGCGAAGAAGCCGGTGGCGTAGTCGGTCGGCCGCTCGAGCGGCAACAACACCGGCCTGCCCGTCGCCCCCTCGTCGCAGAGCGTTCCAGCGAGGCTCTGAGCCCTACTCAGGAGCGTTGCGAAGGTCAGCTCCTCCGGCTCACCACGATCGCGCAGATAGATATAGGCGACCGCGTCCGGGGTGTGCGAGGCACGCTCGATCAGTAGCGAGCTGAGCGTCCTCGATCCTCCCTTCATTGAGCAATAATAACTTAGTATTGATCGCTCAACTGCATTCTGCGGCCTGCCTGCGACGGAGCTCGTGCGCCTCTTCCGTGCCCGGGAGCTCTCGCCCGTCGAGGTCCTCGACGCCCACCTCGAGCGGATAGAGGCGCTCGATCCGGAGCTGAACGCCTACGTGACGGTGCTCGGCGAGGATGCGCGGGGGCGGGCTCGAGACGCCGAGCGAGCCATTCGAGCCGGCGTTCCCCTCGGTCCACTGCACGGCGTGCCGGCCGCGATCAAGGACCTCTTCGACTTCAAGGCCGGCGCTCCTCACGGCTTCGGCTTCCTCGATCCGGGGCGCTGGTCGCCGACGAGCACGTCGTTGCCGGTCAAGCGCCTCGAGCGGGCGGGGGCGATCGTGATCGGGAAGACCGCCACTCCGGCGCTCGGGCACAGGCTCACCACCGACGGTCCCCTGCGCGGCCCGACCTCCACCCCCTTCGCGCCGGGCCACAATGCCGGTGGCTCCTCAGGCGGCAGCGCCGCCGCCGTTGCCGCCGGGATGGCGACGGTCGCGCTCGGCTCCGACGCGGCGGGGTCGCTGCGGGTGCCCGCCTCGCTGTGCGGGGTCTTCTCCCTGAAGCCGACCTACGGGCGGGTGCCCTCTGCCTGGCGGCCCAACGCCTTCCGTTCGCTGACGCCGATGGGCCAGGTCGGCCCGATCGCGCGAACCGTCGCCGACGCCGCCTGCGTGCTGGAGGCGATTGCCGGGCCTCACCGGGCCGACCCGATGTCGCTGCCGGGCTGGCGTGCCGGCGCCCTCGATCCGACCGCGGCCAGCTCGCTCAGCGTCGCCTACAGTCCCGACTTCGGGACCTTCCCGGTCGCGCCCGAGGTCTCTGCCGCGGTCGAGTCCGGCCTGGACGCGCTGAAGGCCGCGGGAGTACGCGTCGAACGGGTGAACCTTGAGCTGCCCCACCACGAGGAGCTGTTCGGGATCCTCCGCCGCCTCTTCAACCTCGGCCTCCTCGATGCGGTGTCGGCGCTCGAGCGGGAGGGGATCGCGCTCGACGACGGCGAGGCCCCGCCCGACGCGGCGCTGCTGGAGATGATCGAGCAGGCGGTCGACGTGCGCGCAGTCGACCTCAAGGCCGACGAGGCGCGCCGCACCGATCTGCTGGATGCGCTCGAGGACGCGCTCGAGGGCCACGACGCGATCGTCACGCCGGTGACCTGCGTGGCCGCCGTGCGAAATGCCGTCGACGGCCGCACCAGGGGGCCGAGCGAAGTGGAGGGACGCCCGGTGGATCCCCTTCTCGGCTGGTCGCTCGCCTACCCGTTGAACCTGACCGGACACCCCGCCGCATCGGTCCCAGCGGGCTTCAGCGATGGCTCCCCGATCGGCATGCAGATCGTCGGGCGGCGGTTCGAGGAGGGAACCGTGATCGCCCTTGCAGCGGCCGTCGAGCGATCGACGGCCCCCTGGGCACCTATGGCGCGATCGGCGTGAGGACGACCTTCAGCGCCTGGCGGCGGTCGAACATCTCGTAAGCGCGGGGCGCGTCGGCGAGCGACATCCGGTGCGAGATCAGGACGGTCGGATCGAGGCGACCCGCGGCGACCAGGTCGAGCACCTCGTCGCGGCTGCGGATCGGGTCACCGACCGCGAAGCGCAGCGTCAGCTCCCTTGCGAACGCCTCGCGGACGGGGAATCGCATCGTCTCGTAGGTGTGGCTGCCGACCGCGACGACCGTTCCTCGAGGCCGAACCCCCTCGAGCGCAAGCAGCAACGCGGCCTCGCTGCCGACCGCCTCCAGGACGGCATCCGCCCCGCCGCCGCAAAGGTCCCGGATCTCGGCGATGGCGTCTGGGCCCGGTGCGAGCGCGAGCGCCCCGAGACCTTCAGCGGCTGCACGCCGACCGGGATCCGGGTCGAGGGCGATGGTCGTCTCCGCCCCCATCAGTCGCACGCACATCAACGCAAGCAGGCCGACCGGGCCGCATCCCACCACGACGACGCTATCGCCGGGCAAAACTCCGGCCTCCACCGCCCCCGTATGGGCGGTGGTGAGGATGTCCCCCGCGAAGAGCGCATCCTCGTCCCCGAGCGAGGCCGGGATGGCGGAGAGGACCAGGTCGGCGTTGGGCACGCGCACGTACTCAGCCTGGCCACCGGCGACGTAGTCGCCGACCACCGTTCCGTAACCGAACAACGACGCTTCCGGGCAGTGGTAGTGCCAGCCCCGCGCGCAGTACCGGCAGCGGCCGCAGGCGATCAGGTCCGACGCCAGCACCCGCTCGCCCGACCGGACGCCGGCTTCCGAACCCGCTTCCTCGACCAGGCCGGTGAACTCGTGACCGAGGACGGTGCCGACCATGAAGTCCGCGATCTCGCCTCGATAGGGATGCAGATCGGTACCGCAGATCGCGCTTCTGGTCATGCGGACGACGGCGTCGCGGGGGCCGCTCAGCTCCGGCTGGGGAAGCTCTTCCAGCCGCACGTCGTAGGCGCCCCTCCAGACTGCCCCCTTCACGGCCACGCCCCCGTCAGCGAATTCGACCCCTTCACCCGCTCCAGCAGCCCCCTTCCGACCGACCCGCGGAGGAATCGACCCGGCTCACGACGAAAGGCTTCGTCCGCGTGGCTGTAGGTGTCAGGCCGGCCCATGTCGATCCAGCGCTCCTCACCGTCGATCAGGAAAGGCATCACCGCCGCCCCCTCCTCGATCAAAGTTTGTAGGAGGGTCGGCATATCGAGGTAGGCGCCGGCCCTGAGGTGCCGCCAGACGCTCGGCTCGAGCACGTTTATGCCGGCGCTGATCACGTGCTCGACCACCGGCTTCTCGACGTGCCCCCGCACTAGGCGGCGGTCCTCGCTGAGCTCCAGCACGCCGTAGTCGAGCCTCGATTTGCGCCTCAGGGCGACGACCGTCGCCGTCGCCCCGGTCTCTCTATGTGCCCGCAGCACGCGACCGAAGTCGATCGACGTGAGCAGATCGCAGTTGAGGATCAACTGCGGCTCGCTCCCGGGATCGACCGCCGCCAGCGGCCCCGCCGAGCCGAGCCTCCTCTCGGTCAGGGAATACTCGAGCTCGAGTCCGATCCGCGAGCCGTCGCCGAGGTGCTCGACGATCAGGTCGGCTCTCCAGAACAGGCACAGCGTCACGTGCTCGAAGCCACCATCGCGAAGCTGATGAAGGATGATCTCGAGGATCGGCACGCCGCCCAGTGGGGTCAACGCCTTGGGGCATTCCGCCGGGGAGAGGCCCCCCGGCGGTACGTCGCCCTCCGGCCTGGCGAGACGGGTCCCAAAGCCTCCTGCGAGGACAACCGCGCGCGCCATCAGGTCCTCGCCCCAATTTCTCGAACGGCCCGCAGGTACGCCGCGGAGACCCTCGCCGCAACCGCATCCCAGGTCATCTCCCGCAACGCTCGTTCCCGGCCGTTCTCCCCCATCGCCGCTCGCAGCCCCCCGTCGCCGAGCAGGCGGAGGAGTGCGGCGGCAACCGCCTCCGGGCGTGGCTCGACGACGATCCCGTCGACCCCGTCGCGGACCACCTCCTCGGCGCCGTCGAAACGGCCGCAGACGACGGGCTTGCCGCAATGCCACGCCTCCACCAGGGCCAGTGGAAAGACGTCGGTCGTCGTCGGCAGGCAGAGGGCCTCGCATCCGATCAGGGCAGAGCGCTTGTCCTCCTCGTCGAGCATGCCGAGATCGACCAGCCGTCGATCCGCGCGCGCGGCGAAGTCCCGCTCCCACTCCGGGGCGACCGCCGGCCCGGCGAAGGCGAAGCGGGTTTCGGGCATCGCCCGCCAGACGATCGGCGCGGCCTCGAGCAGCTCCCGGTAGCCCTTCGAGCGCAGCTTTCGACCGAGGAAGAGGACCATCGGCGCGACCAGGTCGCGGCGCTCCATGAAGCCGGCGGAATCGGCGACGCCCTCGAGGCGGGGACCCTGTCCGACGACCACGACCCGACTTGGATCCGCCCCGGCGGCGACCAGGTCCCTGGCCTCCGCCGCCGTCAGCGCGCAGACGACGTCCGCGGAGCGACAGAGATCGGCCCCCCCGGCGCGGTCCTCCCAGACCGCCGGCGCCGAGGCGGGAGTGAGTGCGAACACGGCGTCTGAGCGGTCGGCCAGCTCGCGTCCGACTCGTGCGAACTGATGGCGGGCGAGGTCGAAGGCGTGGACGACCTCCGGGGTCCAGGGCAACGTCGGGACCACTCCCTCGCCTCCCCTCCCGACCGCCAGGATGACCTCCTCACCGCGGGAGAGGAGCTCCCGGGCCAGCAGTTCTGGCATCGATCGACCGCCGGCGACCTCCCCGTCGTAGCCGCCGTGCATCAGCAGCACCCTCATCCCTCGCCCGCCCCGGCGGTCTGCTGGTCGCCCTCCCACTGTCCCCGGTACCAGTCAAAGGTCCGGCGCAAGCCCTGCTCGAGCCCGACCCCGGGCTCGTACCCGGTCAACTCGCGGAGGCGACGAAGGTCGGGACAGCGACGATCCGGAGAGCCCCGCGGCGGATCGTGGATCTCCAGCTCGGCGTCATGCCCGGCGAGCCTCAGGATCCTGTCGACGAGATCCGCGATCACCACCTCCTCACGGTCGTCGCCGATGCTCGCCACGAGCGGCTCGACGGTCTGCAGGGCGGTAAGCAGCAACGTCGCCTCGACGGCGTCGTCCACGAAGCAAAAGGAGCGGGCCTGCCGGGCGCCGTATACGGGAAGGGGATCGAGGCCCGCCAGCGCACGGCCGATCAGCTGAGGGATCACATGGTCGTACCCCATCCGCGGGCCGTAGACGTTGAAGAAACGACCGACTCGGACGGGCACGCCGTACTCGCGTCCGTAGTGCAGGAACTGCGCCTCCGAAGCGATCTTGGCGATTGCGTAGGAGGCTCGTGGGAGTGCTACGTCGGACACCACCAAGGGGGTTTCGTCGGCAACCGGCACGCTCGCCAGACCCGCCCGCACGGCTCCGTCGGTCACCTCGCTGGTGGAGCTCAGAAAGAGGCATCCAGGCTGCGTCGTGGCCGTCCAATCGAGGAGGTTGAGAGTGGCGCCGAGACCGACCCGCAGCACCTGGTGCGGTCGTTCGGCGCTGGCCTGCGCGCCCACCACCGCCGCCAGGTGGTAGACCGCTCCGTAGTCACCGCCAAGCTGTCGCGCCGGCAGTGGCGCGGTCAGGTCATGCTCGACCAGGCGCGCCTCCTTCAGCAACTCGCGCAGCTCCGGATCATCGCGACCACGGGAGAAGTCATCGAGAATGGTGACCTCGTCGCCGCGTTCGATCAGCGCTCGGACCAGCCGCAGCCCGAGGAAGCCGGCACCACCGGTCACCAGCGCACGCTCAGGCACGACCCATCCTCAGGTAGGTGGTTCCGGGGGCCGGGCCGGCAGGCTGGTCGAGCACTCCGAAGGCGTCGAAGACCACAGCGGGCCGTGACATCCGCCCGCTCAGCGATCGCAGGTCGAGCAGCCGGTAACCGGGGTGGTCGGTCAGCACCATCGCGGCGTCGGCGCCCTCGAATCCCTCTTCGATCGAGACCGGCTCCAAGCCCATGGCGGCGATCTGCTCGAGGGGCACGGCGAAGTCATGCCCGGCCAGGGCCGCCACCTCCTCCCGCAGCATCTCGACGATCGTTCGCGAAGCCGCCCCGCGCACGTCGTCGGTCTCAGGATTGCCCTTGAAGGCGATCCCGCTGATCAGGATCCTGCTCTCTGCCGCGGGGACGCCACGGGCGGCGAGGGCGGCGAGGACTCGCCTGGCAGCATGGATCGGCATCGTCTCGTTGAGATGGCGGGCGGCGAGGACCATCGACGGCGTGTAGTCCCGCTGCTCGGCCGAGTGGGCGAGCAGGTATGGGTCCTTGGTCAGGCAGCCGCCACCGACGAAGCCCGGCCGTGAAAGGTCGGGGCGCGGGTAGTCGAGGTTGGCGCTGGCAATCAGCTCTTCGGCGTCCAAGCCCAGCGCCTCCGCCATCAGCGCGACCTCGTTTCCGAATCCGTAGATGAGATCGGTGTGCGCGTTGCAGATCAGCTTGATCGCCTCCGCCGCCTCCAACGACGAAACCCGGATCACCCGCGGCGTCAGCCGCGAGAACAACTCGGCGGCCGCCTCCGCGGCATCCGTCGTCGAGGCGCCGACGATCTGCGGGAGCCGGTGGAGCTCCTCGAAGGCGCGCCCCTGGATGGTGCGCTCGGGACAGAAGGCAACCCGGGGATTCCGATGGCGTCGCCGGAGGGTCTCGAGGACAAGCCCTCGAGAGGTCCCCACCGGGACCGTGCTGCGCAGGACCACGAGCGTCTCCGGCTCGGCTCTTGCCGCGATCGCCTCCGTTGCCGCCTCCAGTTGACTCAGGTCCGGAGCGCTCAGACGGTTGATCGGGGTACCGACGCAGATGACGACCGCGGGGGGCAGCGCGTCAGGCAGTTGCGTCTCGATCTGCAACGTCTCGCCGAGAGCGCGGGCGAGCCGCTCCTCGATGCCGGGCTCCTTGACCGGAGGCACGCCTTCGGCGAGGGCAAGGGAAACCGCCGCGCTCGTATCGTGTCCGAGCACCCGCACGCCTGCGTCCGCGAAGGCCACGGCGAGAGTCATGCCGACGTAGCCGAGCCCGATTACTGCGACCTCGGTTCGCCCGGAGCCAGGCGGACGGGCGTCGGAGAGGATCTTCAGCGCCCGGTCAGCCAGCTGACTCACCCTCCCGGGCACCCCGCAGCACCTTCTTCAGAATCTTCCCGGCGGGACTGCGCGGCAGCGACTCGACAAACTCGATGTGGTTGGGCCTTTTGTAAGACGCCAGGCGCGCACCGGCATAGAGCATCAGCTCCTCGGCGTCGGCCGGCCATCCCCGCTCGGCGACGACATAGGCCACGGGCACCTCCTGCACGGCCTCGTCGGCGGCACCGACGACCGCGACGTCAGCGACCCCGTGGTGGCCGTGGAGCACTCGCTCGATCTCCGCCGGGTACACGTTCTGGCCGCCGCGGATGATCAGGTCCACGCGCCGGTCCATCAAGTACAGATAGCCGTCCTCGTCAAGGCGCCCGATGTCTCCCGTGCGGAGCCGGCCGTCGCGCATTACGCTCGCGGTTGCCCCGGGGTTTTCCCAGTAGCCGTCCATCAGGGCCCTGCCGTGGACGCAGACCTCTCCCAGCTCCCCAGCCGATGCTTCCTCGCCGCTCCCGGTGAGAATCGACGCGGTCATCCCGAGCAGCGGTCGCCCACAGGTCCCGGGCTCGCCTTCGATCTTGGCGCGCAGCTGCGGGGAGTGGGGCTTGGGATCGCCGAGAGTTATCGCGCCCCCGGCCTCCGCCTGGCCGTAGCAGTCGCGAAGGGCGGCGCCGAAAGCCTCTTCCGCGCGACGACGCAGCCCCCCGGGCATCGGCGCCGCCCCATGGATGACGTCCGTGACGCTCGTGAGGTCGGCCCCTCCCAAGCCCTTCGCCCTCAACAGGTAATTGACCATCGAGGGCACGAGGTAGAGATGGTTCGCCTTCTCCTCTTCGACCAGAGCGAGGCAGAGCTGCGGTGAAAACCGCCGCATCAACAGGACGGTCGCGCCCGCCGCCAGGTAGGCGAAGACGATCGTCACCGTCGAGTGAAAGAGCGGTGGGGCACTGAGAAAGGTCGTACCGGGAGCCGGGCGAGCGGTCGCCAGCCAGGAGAGGCTCGAGCTCATCAACGAGCCCTGGCTGAGGACGACGCCTTTCGGCCTGCCGGTGGTGGCCGAGGTGAAGAGGATCGCCGCCATGTCTCCGAGGCCCGGCTCCGGCATCGGTTGGATCTCCTCAGCTCGTACCAGCGAGCGGTATCCGGACCCATCGAAGTCGATCGCGAACCTCAGACCTGAGGCGGCACCGGCGAGGAGCGGAGCCTCTCCGAGCATGCCGACCACCGAACACTCGGAGAGCACGTATTCCACTTCGGGGGCCACCAGGCCGTGGTTGACGGGAACCGCCGCCGCCCCGATCCTCCCCAAGGCCAGGTATGACTCGAGCACCTCGGCGCGGTTGCGGGAGAGAAGTGCAACCCGGTCGCCCCGCCGGACGCCGAGCCGACGCAGGCCGCTTGCCAGCCGCAGGGAGCGCTCGGCCAGCTCCCCATAGGTAAGCCGGCACCGATCGTCGACGACCGCCAACCCATCGCGAAACGCCCGGCCGTTGCGTTCCGCGATGCTGGCCGGCCACATGGTTGTGTTCCGCCGTGCTTAGGGCTCGCTGGGAAGTCCGTCGACCAGCCGCAGCGTCTGGTGGGCGCGTGCCGCAACATCGGCGTCGTGGGTCACGACCAGACCGGCGGCACCGATCTCGACGACAAGCTCGCAGAGCAGCTCGACGACCCTTTCGCCGGTGGTCCGGTCGAGCGACCCCGTGGGCTCATCCGCGAAGACCAGCAGGGGCTTTCCCGTGCAGGCCCTGGCGACCGCCGCCCGCTGCGCCTCCCCGCCCGACACCTCGCCCGGGAAGGCGTCGAGCCGGTGCCCGAGTCCGACTCGATCGAGCACCTCCGCAGCGCGCTCGAAAGCTTCGTCGCGGCGGAAGCCGGAAAGGAGCATCGGCGCAGCCGCGTTCTCCTGGATCGTCAGCGAGGGAATCAGGTTGTCGCGCTGCAGGACAAAGCCGATCCGGCTCGACCTGAAGCGAGCGCTCTCGCCGTCGCCCATCGAGTCAAGGGAGCGGCCGTCGACCTCCACCTTGCCTTCACTGGGGACGTCGATCCCCGCGAGAAGGTGGAGCAGGGTCGACTTCCCGCTTCCGCTGGGGCCGACGATCGCGAGCAGGCGCCTCGAGAAGAGCTCGACGTCAACCCCCCTCAGAGCCGGAACCGCGGTCTCGCCTTCGCCGTAGATCTTGGTCAGGCCCCGGGCTACGAGCACCGGAGGACCAGGGGACGCCTCGACCGCGGGAGCAGCGGGGCCGGGGGATTGCCGTCGCGCCCGCAGCAAGCTCATTCACCCTCGCGAAGTACCCGAAGTGTTCCGTAGAGCGACTCCATAAAATTTGATTATAATCAATTTTCCATTGTGTTCCGCACGCAGGCTGCTGCTCGAAGCCAACCCTTCTTCCTCCCCCCTCCTCACCAACCTCGACGACGCTGCCTCCCTGCTCGACGCCGGCGTCGATTCCGCTCAGCTCGTCGAGCTCTCGCTGCTCCTGGAGGAACGGCTGGGCCGAGCCCTCAAAGCCGAGGAGCTCGATCGGCTCACCACCCTGCGATCCATCGACGAGCTGCTGCGGGAGCACTTCGAAGGCCGATGAGCACGCGAGCCCGGCGTGGCATCAGCGATCGATCCCGCCCGATGCGACGAGAACAGTCCGCAGAAAACGGATGGTTTTCAATTAGAATCTCCGCTGAGGAAATTCTGATTATTACTTTGGAGCTGATCGAATGAAGAGACAGGGCGGATTAGCGCTTCTTGCGAGCCTGGCAATCGCAATTGCGGCTTGCGGCTCCGACGAGAAGCAGGAACCATCGCTCAGCGACAAGCAGGGTGCGGAGGAGATCGTTCTCGAGGTGTCGGACCTGCCGAGGGGGTCCACCGAGGCCAAGAAAGCGCTCGTCTCGAGGAACTGCGATCCCACGGCCTATTACCAGAGCTATGCCTCCGCCACCGCCCGTCCGTTCGGATTCATCCTGCCCTCCGGCCAGCAGATACTGCAGACCGTAGGCGTGTTCGAGAGTCCGAGCCAGGCGCGTAAGGCCTTCGACGAGATCACCTCGAAGCCGGCCCGAGCCTGCGTCGGAGCTGAGATGCAGAAGTCGATGCAAGTCGCTGCCGGCGGCAGTGGAAAGCTGAGGTTCATGCCGCCCCCGTGGTCGCTGCCGGACGAGACCGCGAGGACGATGCGACTTGTGGTCGTCTCTCCGCTCGCAGCCGCAGAAGTCCAACGCACGGCGATACTCCAAGGCAGGCTGTTGACGAGCGTGACCTTCATCTCGCTGAACAGGTCGCTGGGGCGAGATCTCTGGGAATCGGTCTCCCGCCGCAGCGCGGATCGGCTCGACAGAGTTGCGTCTTCGGTCGAGAGCTGAGACCACGCCCGACGGGACCCACCAATTTCGAGACGGGGCACCTAGGACTCGAACCTAGAATCGCCGGTTTTGGAGACCGGTGCCTTAGCCAGTTTGGCCAGTGCCCCAGGGTGCTGCAGGGGCAAATCCTAGTTGACCCCGGCTCCGTGCGAGGCGGGTCGCATCGTTGGCGCTTCTCGAGGGTTTCCATCACTGACTCGCCACCGAATCCGCGGACAGGGGTGCATGGGATGAAGGGACTACGAGGTATCTGCGCGGCGCTGGCGTTGCTGGCTTCGCTCGCCGGACCGGCGGCGGCGCAGGCGTCCGCCGCCCACCTCGATCGGGATTTCGGGCCGAACGGCATCCGGTTCCTGTCGAGCTCCCTCAGTGAAATGACGGGAGTGGCCCTGGCCGGCGACGGGCGGGTCGTCGTCGGCGGGCAGGAGGAGCTCGTCGCCCTCCTTCCCTCCGGCCGGCTGGATCCGGGCTTCGGAAACGGTGGTCGCGTCCGCCTCGTGCAGCCGCCGCGCGGCGAAGCCGAAATATTCGCCTTCGCGATCGACCCGGCAAGCCGGCCGGTCGCCGTCGGACATTTCGGCACCGCGTCCGCAGACGGATCGTGGGTGAAGTGGGAGCCGTTCGTGCAGCGATTCACCTCCGCGGGCCGGCTTGACCGCGGATTCGGGGAAGACGACGGCTACGCACAGAGGGACCTCGGCCTGCCGCCGGTCCCGCAGGCAGGCGGCACGCCCGAAGCGTACGTCGACGACGTCGCCTTCGACTCCTCCAACCACATCGTCCTGACGGGCGGGTCCACGACCGGAGCGGCGGCGGTCGATGGCGAGCAGGCGAGGGGGTCCTTCCTCGCCCGCCTCCAGGCATCGGGACGGGTCGACCGCTCCTTCGCGCAAAGCGGCCTCTACTGGCTCCCGGGCGCGGTGGCGTACGGCGCCTGGACCGTCGGTCCGAGAGGGCGCGTAGTCCTCGGCGGAGGCAGATCGATGCTTCGACTTCGCCAGAGCGGAAGGCCCGACGGGCGATTCGGAGCGGGCGGCTACGCGCCGTACCCGCCCGGCACCTCGCACGGGCCGCTGCTCGTCGACCGGAAGGAACGGACGATCGTCTCCGGCTACCTGGAAGGGTTCGAACACGAGCTTGCGAACGGGATCCTGATCCGGCGTCTGCAGCCGAACGGGGCCCTCGACCGCGGCTTTGGGAAGGGCGGGGGCGTGAGGCTGCGGATTCCCAGGTTCTACGTGGCGGACATGGCGCTGGACGAGAGAGGTCGGGTCCTGATCGCGGTCTCCCTCAAGGTCCGCGGCCCGGTCGGCGAACCGCATGAGCTGGCCCTGGTCCGGCTGCGGGTCGACGGGGGGCTGGACGAGACCTTCGGCCGCGGGGGGATGATCCGGATCTCGTTTCCCGGCAAGCGCCGCCCGTCGGTCTATCTCGAGGGGATCGACGTGAGAAGCGGCCAGGCCGCGATCGGCGCCACCTATTGCGGCTTCCAGGCGGCATGCCGCCCCGTGGTCGCCCTGGTGGATCTCTAGGGGACGGGCGAACCCCCTCGGTACGGGGGCGGAGGCTCTCCGAGATGCGGGCGGAGGGACTTGAACCCCCACGGGCCGAAGCCCACCAGGACCTAAACCTGGCGCGTCTGCCAAATTCCGCCACGCCCGCGTGGCCGGCCCGGGTGGGCCTTAACGGGGTGCCAATGGCGCCGCGTCGCTGCCAGATTCTATGATCCGGGGCGTGGCTGTAGGAGAGGTGAGGCCGGGATACGAACTGTGGCGGCCCAATCGGGAACCGGCCAGCTCGGTGACGACGAAGTTCATCGTCGTGCTTTTGCTGGCGGCGACGGCGATCGTCGCGGGCCTGATCACGATCGGCGGCTGGTCGCTCCTGAAGGGCGGCGGCGGGATGGGAATCGTCTGCGCGATCTTCGCGATCCTCTACGCCTTCTTCGCCTTCCTGGTCGCGCGCTGGAACCGCGGCATCCTGCCGGTGGTTGCGGCGCTCTCGATGATCCTGGCGATCTTCTGCGCGGTCGGCGCCGAAAGCTGGTTCAACCGCGACCGCGCCGGCTTCGACGAGGCGCTCCTCCCCTCGGCCGCGATCGGCCTGCTGGTGATCGTCCTCGGCCTGCTGCAGATCGTCCTCGTCGCCGCCTCGCTCTACGCCTTCAACCAGGAGTGGCACGTCGAGGAGGAGCGCCCGATCGGCTCGGGCGAGGACTACGGCGCCGGCGCCTCCCCCCAGCCGGCGTAGCCGTCCCGACAGTTGCTCGCCTATCGTTCCGGGCAGGCCGGAGTGGCGGAATTGGCATACGCGATCGACTCAAAATCGATTGCCCTTGCGGGCTTGTGGGTTCGAATCCCACCTCCGGCACCTATAGACGCGAGGCATAGACTCGCGCCGTGACCACCGACGGGGGAGATCTGCTCTGGGAGCCGTCGGCGGAGCTGGTCGAGCGCTCGCGGCTCGTCGAGTTCATGAGCTGGCTGGAGCGCGAGCGCGGCCTCTCCTTCGACGGCTATCCGGGGCTCTGGCATTGGTCGGTAGACGACCTGGAGGCGTTCTGGGACGCGATCTGGGATTTCTTCGGCGTCCAGGCCGACGGCGAGCGCGGGGCGGTGCTGGGGAGCCGCGAGATGCCGGGCGCCGAGTGGTTCCCCGACACGCGGCTGAACTACGCCGAGCACGTCTTCGCCGGCAAGGGCGACGGCGAGGTGGCGATCCTCCACGCCTCCGAGCTGCGCGAGCTGGAGGAGATGAGCTGGGGCGAGCTGCGGCGGCAGGTCGCCGCGACCGCCGCCGGCCTGCGGCGACTCGGGGTGCAGCGCGGCGACCGCGTCGCCGCCTACGTGCCCAACATCCCCGAGGCGATCGTCGCCTTCCTCGCCGCCGCCTCGATCGGCGCCGTCTGGTCGAGCTGCTCGCCGGACTTCGGCCCCGCCAGCGTGGTCGACCGCTTCGCCCAGATCGAGCCCAAGGTCCTCTTCGCGGTCGACGGCTACCGCTACGGCGGCAAGGACTTCGACCGCCGCGACACCGTCGCCAGGCTGCAGGAGTCGATGCCGAGCCTGAAGCGCACGGTCGTCCTCCCCTACCTCGACCCAGAGCCGGACCTCTCGCCGCTGCGCGACGCGGTGCGCTGGGACGAGCTGCAGCGCGACGGCGAGGGCGCCAAGCTGAGCTTCGACCGCGTGCCCTTCGACCACCCGCTCTGGGTCCTCTACTCCTCCGGCACCACCGGGCTGCCGAAGGCGATCGTCCAGGGCCAGGGCGGAATCCTGCTCGAGCACCTGAAGAAGCTCCACCTCCACGTCGACGCCCACCCCGGCGACCGCCTCTTCTGGTTCACGACGACCGGCTGGATGATGTGGAACTTCCTCGTCTCCGGGCTGCTGACGAGGGCGGCGATCGTCCTCTACGACGGCAACCCCGGGCACCCCGACATGGGCGTGCTCTGGGATTTGGCCGAGCGCGCCGGGGTGACGATGTTCGGGACCAGCGCCGCCTACATCGGCGCCTGCATGAAGGCCGGCGTCGAGCCAGGCGACGGCCGCGACCTCAGCCGCCTGAAGGCCGTCGGCTCGACCGGCTCCCCCCTCTCCCCCGAGGGGTTCGACTGGATCTACGAGCACCTCGGCTCCGACACCTGGCTCTTCTCGACCAGCGGCGGCACCGACCTCTGCACCGCCTTCGTCGGCGGCGTCGCGACGCTGCCGGTCTACCGGGGTGAGCTGCAGGCGCGGGCGCTCGGCGCCGCCGTCGAGGCCTGGAACGAAGACGGCGAGCCGGTGACCGAGGAGGTCGGCGAGCTGGTCGTGACCGAGCCGATGCCCTCGATGCCAATCCGCTTCTGGGGGGACTTGGACGGCAGCCGCTACCGCGAGAGCTACTTCGAGATGTTCCCCGGCACCTGGCGCCACGGCGACTGGATCGAAGTGACCCGGCGCGGGACGGCGATAATCTACGGCCGTTCCGACTCGACGATCAACCGCGGCGGCATCCGCATGGGGACGAGCGAGATCTACCGGGCGGTTCTGGGCATCGATGATGTCGTCGATGCGCTGGTGGTCGACGTGCCGCGCCCGGGAACCGATGGCTGGATGCCCCTGTTCGTGGTGTTGCGCGAGGGCGCGGAGCTGGACGAGGAGCTGCCGCGGGAGATCGCGCGGCGGGTGCGCGAGCAGTGCTCCCCCCGCCACGTCCCCGACGAGGTCTTCGCGATCGACGAGGTCCCCCGCACCCTCAGCGGCAAGGTGCTGGAGGTGCCGGTGAAGCGGATCCTGATGGGGACCCCCGTGGAGAAGGCGGCCAGCCGCGACTCGCTGGCGAACCCGAAGGCGCTCGACTACTTCGTCGAGATGGCCAAGCGGCTCGCGGTCTGAGCGAGGATCCGCCGCACGTAGTCGGGTTCGTAGCGCACCTGCTCGTGGGTGAAGCGGAGCTGGGTGAGTCCGGCAGCGGTGTGGGCCTGATCGCGTTCTCGGTCCCGCGCCTGCTCGGCGGGAGTGCGGTGGTAGCGCAATCCGTCGGTCTCGACCACCAGCCCCAGGTTCGGCCAGTAGAAGTCGATTTCGAACTCGTTCACCCACTGGCCGGTGAGCGGCACCGGTAGCCCGGCCCTGCCTGCGATCGGCAGAAAGCGCCGTTCCAGTTCCTCTTTGGTGAGACGGAAGGTGCGCCGGTCTAGGAAGTGCCGGAGTTGAGCGACACCAGGCTCACCAGCCCGATCGTCAAGCGCCGCCCGCAGCTCCGGCGGATGGACGAAGTCATATTTGTCCGCCTCGTTGATCATCCGCTCCACCCCGCGCCGGTCAAGGCGTAACGTCATGTCGATCAAGGTCTGAACCGGCGCGGTGACCGGAATGCCGTGGCGGGTGGTGATGTCTTCGGGCCAGAGCGAAGGGCGGCGGCAGATCCGGAGACCTGGTCGGCGTCGTTGATGTGGACTGGCAACGGAGACCTCGATGAGGTCTCGCTCCTCGAGACCGATCCGCCAGAGGGCAGCCGCGCTCGAGTGACTGAGCGCTGCCTTTGGCCCGCAGGCCAGGACCGCTGCCATCCACCGGCCATCCGGGCCAAGCAAGGGACGACCAACCGAATAGACGCCCCGATGAACGGGGTGTAGCCGTCTGCTCTCCACCCTGTGCCTAATTCCTTTGGCGGAGTAGCCAAGTGCCAGCAGCTGCCGACGAGCGATGGCACCATGCTGCCGCTCAACCAGATCCCAGGCTGCCCGACCTAAATCCCCACCCGACGAATTCAGCGCGCGCTGATTTCGAGATCCCATAGGGGCCCAAGTTCAGCGCGCGCTGAATTCGTCCCCCCGACGTTGAGGTGATTGCGGAAGGTGCGGGGACCTCAGACCATGCCGAGGCCGCCACTGACGCCCAGGGTCTCGCCCGTGACGTAGCTGGCGTCGTCGGAGGCGAGGAAGGCGACGGCCGCAGCGACCTCCTCGGGCTGGCCGAGGCGGCCCATCTGGGTGGACGATTTCATCGTCTCGATCACCTTTTCGCCGATCTCGCCAAACTCCTTGGCGCCCATCAGCAGCGGCGTCTCGATCGGACCGGGGGCGATCGCGTTGGCGGTGACGCCGTAGCGGGCGCTCTCGCGGGCGATCGCCTTGGTGAAGCCGATCACCCCTGCCTTCGCGGCCGAGTAGGCGGCCGAGCCCTTGGAGCCGACGCGACCCGCCTCCGAGGAGATGTTGACGATGCGGCCGTAGCCCCGCTCCTGCATCCCCGGTAGGGCCGCGTGGGTGCAGTTCATGACACCGCCGAGGTTGACGTCCAGCACCTGCTGCCACTGCTCCTGGCTGACGTAGATAAAGAAGCCGAAGTTGTCCATGCCGGCGTTGTTGACGAGGACGTGGAGCTCGCCGATCTCCCCGACGGCGTTGCGCGCCGCCTCTAGGTCGGTGACGTCGAGCTCGATTGCGTGGCCGGCTACCTCGCCCGCCACCTTCTCCGCCCCCTCCATGTTGACGTCGCCGATCCAGACCTCGGCGCCCTCGGCGGAGAGCCGGGCCGCGACCGCGGCGCCGATGCCGCTGCCGCCACCGGTGACCAGCGCTCTACGTCCCTCGAGCCTCATGCGGCGGGAGCATAGACTGCTCGGCCTTGACCCCGGGCAGCGAACCGATCCCGATCATCGGCGGCACCGGCGCCCTCGGTGCCGGCCTCGCCCGTCGCTGGGCGCGGGCGGGCGTGCCGGTCGTGCTCGGCTCCCGCTCCGCCGAGCGGGCCGAGGAGGCGGCCGCCAAGGTCCGCGCCGACGTCCCCGGCGCCGAGGCGACCGGGCTCGAGAACGGCGAGGCGGCGCAGCAGGGGGAGATCGTCTTCCTCACCGTTCCCTTCCGCGCCCAGTCGGAGAACCTCAACAACCTACGCGAGGCGCTGCGCCCCGGCCAGATCCTGGTCGACTGCACCGTCCCGCTCGCCGCCGCGGTCAGCGGCAAAGCGACCCGCTCGCTCGGCGTCTGGCAGGGATCGGCCGCCCAGCAGGCGCAGGAGATGGTCCCCGACGGCGTCACCGTCGTCGCCGCCCTGCACACGGTCGGCGCCCCGACCCTCGCCGACCTCGACGCGGAGCTGGGCGAGGACATCCTCGTCTGCGGCGACAAGAAGGCCGACAAGGCCCGCGTCGCCGAGCTGATCGAGCTGATCGACGGCCTGCGCGCCGTCAACGCGGGGCCGCTCGAGATCTCCCGGATCGTCGAGCAGCTCACCCCGCTGCTGATCTCGGTCAACGTCCGCTACAAGGCGCACGCGGGGATCCGGCTCACCGACCTGCCCGACGGCGACCACTGGTCGTGAGCGCGGCGCCGCACAGCGCCTGCCGCCGATGCGCGTAACCCTCCTCGCCGGGGGCACCGGCGGCGCCAAGCTCGGCGCCGGCATGCAGGAGGAGATCGGCAGCGAGCTGACCGTGATCGCCAACACGGGCGACGACGTCGAGACCCTGGGCGTCCACGTCTCCCCCGACCCCGACCTCGTCACCTACTGGCTGAGCGGCGAAATCGACGCCGAGCGGGGCTGGGGCATCCGCGACGACACCTTCACCGTCTTCGAGCGCCTGACCAGGCTCGGCGCGCCCGAGTGGTTCGGCCTCTCCGACCGCGACCTCGCGACCTGCCTTTACCGGCGCGCCTTCCTCGAGGACGGCGGCCGGCTGACCGAAGCGCAGGCGCAGATCGCCCGCGCTCTGGGGGTGCGCGCGTCTGTCCTGCCGATGTCCGACGCGCCGATCCGGACCAGGGTGCGGACCGCGGCGGGCGAGCGCGGCCTGCAGGAGTACCTGATCGTCGACGGCGGCGAGCCGGAGGTGCTCGGGGTGGAGCTCGAGGGCATCGCCGAGGCCGAGGCCTCGCCTGAGGTGG
>DATEOT010000013.1:0-3660 GCA_035273795.1 Solirubrobacterales bacterium
GGCCTACCGCGCGGCGGCGGCGATCGCCGCTCCGACGGAAGGGATCGTCGACGCCCTGGAAGGGCGACCGGAGTCGGCCGGGAAGGCGGCGCTGATGCGGCCGGCGGTGGATCTGGATCGCTTCGAGGCGGGGACGGGCGACGCGCCCGTGGAGCGGCCGGCCGGAGCGCCGCTGCGGGTCCTCTACGCCGGAACCGTGGGGATGGCGCACGGGCTCGGCACGCTGCTCGACGCCGCGGAGCTGCTGGCGGCGCGAGCGGATGCCCCGGCGCTGGAGGTGACGATCGCCGGTGACGGCGCCGACGCGCCGCTGCTGCGGGAGCGGCTCGAGCGCGGTGGGCTCGACAACGTGCGGATGCTCGGCGCGGTCCCAGCCGACCGGATCCCGGGCCTCTACTCCGAGTCCGACGTCGCGGTGGTGATGCTGCGCGACGTTCCCCTGTTCCACGGCGCGCTGCCGACGAAGATGCTGGAGGCGATGGCCGCGGGATGCCCGGTGGTGCTTGCCGCCAAGGGCGAGGCGACGCGGGTGCTCGAAGGCGCGGATGGCGGCCTGGTCGTCGAGCCGGAGAGCCCGGAGGCGCTCGCGGACGCCTTCGCCTCCCTCGCCGCCGATCCGCAGCGGCGCGCTCGGCTCGGCGCCGCCGGCCGCGCTGCGGTCGAGGCGGAGTTCGGCCGCGACCCCTGGCTCGATCGGTGGCAGGCGCTGCTGGAGCGGGTTACCGCCGGCTAACCCGCCGTCGCCGTCAGTTTCCGCGGGCCGCGGCTGAAGCCGGCGCCTACCAGCGACTCCTCGTGGCCGGAGCCGATTATCGCTTCGCCGTCGAGCTTCTCGATCGCCAGTTTCGGCAGCTGGTCGGCGCGGACGGCGTCGGCGAGGGCGCGCATCGCCTCCTCCAGCTCGGCGTCGGCGAGCGGCTTCAGGCGCAGCAGGCCGCGGCCGCCGCGCTCGACGAAGACCAGCGGCTCGCCGTCGCGGAGGAGGAGGTGCGCCCCCGGGGTGCGGCCGGGGCGGCGGCCGCCCTCGAGCTTCGGCCAGGGCAGCGAGGCGCCATAGGGGTTGGCGGGGTCGGTGGCGGCGAGGACGACGTAGGAGCCGTCGGCTTCGGGCAGCGAGCGCAGCCGCTCGACCGCGCCGGGGAGGGCGAACTGGGCGCCGCCGAGGCCCTCGACGAAGTAGCCGCGGCGGGCGGTGCCGAGCAGCTCGAGGTTGCCGAGCTCCCCGTAGAGGGTGGAGAAGCCACCGGGGATGCCCTCGGCGAGGACCGTCTCGCGGGTGACGATCCCGTAGCGCTCGAGCATCAGCTCGGCTTGGGCGCGGAGCTTGGCGCCGGGCCCCGGGGCGTTGGAAAACAGCGGCGCGGTCAGGGACCAGCGACCCTGGACGGCGGCGCCGGTGGTGGAGCGGCGGCGGGCGAAGCGGCGCCCGGGCCGTTCTGACGGCGGCACCGCGCGCAGCCGCGGCGCCCGCAGCGGCGCGAAGGCGTCGTTGGTCACCTCGCCGGTCCAGGCCAGGTCCCAGAGCGCGTTGTGGATCTCCTCGGCCGGGTGGTCGAGGTCGAAGGCGAGGTCGAGCCAGAAGGAGGGGCCCGAGGCGAGGCGCTCGCGGATCGCGTCGTGGACCTCGCCCGTGGCGAACTCCAGCTTGGCGTTGGCGGCGGGCGGGCCGGCGAGGCGGACGTCCTCGCGGAAGTAGAGGGCGACGCGGCCGTCGTTGCGGCCGAGGGCGCCGGCGCCGATCCAGACCAGCTCGCCGCTGGTGCAGAGCTCGTCGAGCCAGCTCTGCGAGTAGGCGCCGAGGCGGCGCGGCAGCACGTCCCCCTCCCAGACTTTCGGCGTCAGCGCCACCCCCTGCAGCGGCACCAGCGCCTCGCGCAGGCGGTCGATCCCGGCGCCGGTGCGGCGGAACGCGTCGACGTTCTGCCAGCTGGGCAGGAAGCGGGCCAGCTCGCGGGTGTCGGCCGCCTCGACCTCCTTGCGCAGGCGGGCGAGGCTGGCGCGGCGGACGCGGCGCAGGACTTCGGCGTCGCACCACTCGCGCTCGGTCCCGCCCGGCAGCAGCTCGCCGCGGACCATCGCCCCTTCGGACTCCAGCTCGCGCAGGGCGGGCAAAGGGTCGATGCCGTAGCGCTCGGCGACCTGGACGGTCGGAAAGGGGCCGTGGGTGCGGGCGTAGCGGCGGACCAGGGTGCGCATCGCGTCGGGGTGCTCCTCGAGGAAGGTCTCCGGCAGCCCGGGCGGCTCCGGCACCCCCAGCGCGTCGCGGTAGAGGCCGGCGTCCTCGGCGGCGATGTAGCGCTCTTCGCCGGCGATACGGACCAGCGCCACCCGGCGCTCGGCGACCAGTTTCTCCAGCATCGACTTGGCCGAGTAGCCCTCGGCCACCCGCTGCTCGCACTCCTCCGGGGTGAGGTCGCCGAGGTTGCGCAGCAGCTGCTGGAGGGCGTCGCGATCGCCGGCGCAGCCGGCCTCGGTGCGGTGCTGCAGCTGCTCCTCGACTTCTTCCAGCGCCTCGGGGTCGATCAGCTCGCGCAGCTCCTCCTGGCCCAGCAGCTCGCGCAGGAGATCGCGGTCGAGCGCCAGCGCCGCCGCCCGCCGCTCGGCGTTCGGCGTGTCCCCCTCGTACATGTAGGTGGCGACGTAGTCGAACAGCAGCGAGGAGGCGAAGGGCGAGGCGGTCGGCGTCTCCACCTCGACCAGGCTGAGCGCGCGCGAGTGCAGCTTTTCCAGCAGCTCGGCGAGGGCGGGCAGGTCGAGAACGTCACGCAGGCACTCGCGGTAGGTCTCCAGCACGACCGGGAAGCGGGGGAAGTCCCGCGCCACCTCGAGCAGGCTCTGGCTCTTCAGCCGCTGCTGCCAGAGCGGCGTGCGCTTGCCGGGGTAGGCGCGCGGGATCAGCAACGAGCGCGAGGCGTTCTCGCGGAAGCGGGCGCCGAACAGGGCCGAGCCGGAGAGCTCGCCGACGACCAAGTCTTCGATCTGGTCGGGGTCGATCAGGACGAGGTCGGCGGGCGGCGGCTCGTCGGCGTCGGGGAGATGGATGACGATGCCGTCGTCGGACCAGATCGCGTCGGCCTCCAGGTCGCGTTCGTCGCGGATCTTGGCGGCGAGGGCGAGGCCCCAGGCGGCGTGGACGCGACCGCCGTAGGGGGAGAGGATGCAGAGGCGCCAGTCGCCGATCTCGTCGCGGAAGCGCTCGACGACGATCGTCTCGTCGGAGGGAACGACGCGGGTCGCCTGCTGCTGCTCGCGCAGGTAGGTGACGAGGTTGTTGGCGGCGCGCTCGTCGAGGTCGTATTCCTTGGCGAGCTCAGCCGGCTCCTTGGAGACAGCCTCGCGGGCGAAGGCGCCGATCGCCTTGCCGAGCTCGGCAGGGCGGCCGATCCCGTCGCCCTTCCAGAAGGGGACGGCGCCGGGGGCGCCGGGGGCCGGGGTGACGATCACCCGGTCGCGGGTGATTTCCTCGATCCTCCAGGTGCTGGAGCCGAGCAGGAAGGTCTGGCCGGCGCGCGCCTCGTAGACCATCTCCTCGTCGAGCTCGCCGACCCGGCGGCCGTCGGGGAGGTGGACGCCGTAGAGGCCGCGGTCGGGGATCGTGCCGGCGTTGGTGACGACCAGCTGGCGGGCGCCTTTGCGGCCGTGGATCGTGCCTTCGGTGCG
>DATEOT010000014.1:0-31348 GCA_035273795.1 Solirubrobacterales bacterium
ACCGCGACGCCTTTCGCCGATTTGTGGAGCTAGCCCGGGAGGGTGCGGCCGCCTGACGGCTCACCGACATTCCTCTCTCCCGGGCGGGCCGAATTTCGGCCCGCTTTTTCGTTCCAGGAGAAGAAACCGCCGAGAAGAAGACACCGACCAGTAACAGAACCAACCCGACCGAGATGATCGAAAGCCCCCAGAACGAGAAGCTGAAGCTGGTCCGCAAGCTGCGCGAGCGCAAGCATCGGGAGCGCGAGGGCCTGTTCGTCACCGAGGGCGAGGATTTGCTGGAGGCGGGGCTGGCGGCAGGGGTGGAGCCGCGGTTCGTGCTGGTCGCCGCGGGGTCAGGACTCGAGGGCGAGGAGGTCGAGTCGAAGCTGCTCGCCGACGTCTCCACGCTCGGCTCGGGGACGCGTGTGATCGCGGCGTGGCCCCTGCAATGGTCCGAACGGCCGAAGAGCCCCGCCTTCTACCTTCATGGTCTGGGAGATCCCGGCAACGTCGGGACGATCATCCGGACCCTTGATGCGCTGATCGGCAGCTCGGTGGTTCTGGGCCCTGAGTGCGCCGATCCGTTCTCGCCGAAGGCGGTTCGGGCCAGCATGGGGTCGATCTTCTCGAAGCCGCCGGCCAGGGGCGATATCGATGCCACCGGGGAGCCCCGCGTCGCTTTGGTTGCCCACGGGGGTCAAAAACTCGACACGCTCGCCGGCGCCGCCACCGTCTGCCTCGGCGCCGAGCGCGAGGGACTACCCGACGAGGTCCTCGCCCACTGCGAGGAGCGGGTGACGATTCCTTTACGGGAGAAGGGGCCGGAGTCCCTCAACGTCGCCGCTGCCGCTGCGATCGCCGCCCAGCGGCTATCTTCGCTCGCCATGCGGGAGGTGCAGCCGGATGCTTGAGCGGATCGAGGAGATCAGGGCGGAGGCCGCCGCCGCGATCGACGGCGCGGGCGGCAGCGCCGAGCTGGAGGAGCTGCGGGTCCGCTACCTCGGCCGCAAAGCTGAGCTGACGATGATCCTGCGCGGGATCTCGGAGCTGCCGCAGGAGGAACGGGGGCAGGTCGGAGCCGCCGCCAACCGCGCTCGCAAGGAGCTGGAAGCGCTGCTGGAGACGAGCGCCGGGCGGCTCGACGCCTCCGAGCTGGAGGCAAAGCTGGTCTCCGACCGGATTGACGTCACCCTGCCCGGGGCGCCGGCGCGGCCAGTCGGCCACCCCCACCTGATCGCCCGCACCACGCGGCTGATCGAGGACACGATGGTCGGCCTCGGCTACCACGTCGCCGAAGGGCCGGAGATCGAGCACGACTACTACAACTTCACCGCCCTCAATCACCCTGAGGGCCACCCGGCGCGGATGCTCCAGGACACCTTCTACGTCCAGTCGCACCCCGAGGTGCTGCTGCGCACCCACACCTCTCCGATGCAGGTGCGCTCGATGGAGGCGCAGCCGCCGCCGATCTTCGTCGTCGTCCCCGGCAAGGTCTACCGCCGCGACTCCGACGCCACCCACAGCCCGATGTTCCACCAGGTCGAGGGACTTGCGATCGCCGAGGGGCTCACCCTCGCCGACCTGCAGGGGACGCTGCTGGCGATGTGCCGGGCGCTCTTCGGCGAGGAGCGCGAGCTGCGCCTGCGGCCGCACTTCTTCCCGTTCACCGAGCCGAGCGTCGAGGTCGACGTTTCCTGCTTCCAGTGCGGCGGCAGCGGCGCGCTGGAGACCGGCGAGCGCTGCAACCTCTGCAAGGGCCAGGGCTGGATCGAGATCCTCGGCGCCGGCATGGTCGACCCCAACGTGCTCGGCTTCGTCGAGGCCCACGGCTACGACGCCGAGCGGGTTCAGGGCTTCGCCTTCGGGATCGGGGTCGAGCGGGTGGCGATGCTGCGGCACGGCGTCCCGGACCTGCGGCGCTTCTTTGACAACGACGTGCGGATGCTGGAGCAGTTCTCATGAGGGTGCCCTACTCCTGGCTGCGCGAGTACTGCGACCCGAGGATGGATCCGGCTGCGCTTGCCGACCGGTTGGTGATGACCGGAACCGAGGTCGAGCGGCTCGAGACCGTCGGGCCGCCTGCCGCCGAGGGCTTCGTCGTCGGCAAGGTGCTCGAGCGCGAGCAGCACCCCAACGCCGACCGGCTCAGCGTCTGCCGCGTCGACACCGGCGACGGCGAGCGGACGATCGTCTGCGGCGCCCCCAACGTGGATTCCGGACAGACCGTGGCCGTGGTTCTGCCGGGGGCGACGATGCCGGGCGGGATGAAGATCCGCAAGGCGAAGCTGCGGGGCGTCCCCTCCGAAGGAATGATCCTCTCGGCCGCCGAGCTCGAGATCGCCGAGGAGGCCGACGGGATCATGGTCCTCGACGACGGACCTGCCCCCGGGACCCCGCTCGGGGAGGTGCTCCCGTTGGGCGGGCCGGTGCTGGAGATCGAGGTCACCCCGAACCGCAGCGACTGCTTCGGCGTCCACGGCGTCGCCCGCGAGGTGCACGCCATCACCGGCGCGCCGCTCGCCGCCGACCCGTGGTCCGAGGACGCGCCGGCCGAGGGGGAGGGGGAGGTCTCCGACTACGGGTCGGTCACCGTCGAGGTGCCCGAGCTCTGCCCGCGCTTCACCGCCCGCGTCTTCACCGACGTCGAGGTCGGTCCCTCGCCGCTGTGGCTGCAGGCCCGGCTGGCGGCCGCGGGGCAGCGGCCGATCAACAACGTGGTCGACATCACCAACTACGTGATGCTGCTGACCGCGCAGCCACTGCACGCCTTCGACCTCGACAAGGTCCCGAGCGGGGAGCTGATCGTCCGCACCGCGAGCGAAGGCGAGAAGATGACCACCCTCGACGACGTCGAGCGCACCTTCGGCGCCGAGACGGTCCTCGTCTGCGACCGCGAGGGCCCTTCCGGGATCGCCGGGATCATGGGCGGCCAGCGCTCGGAGGTCTCCGAGGGGACGACCCGGGTCCTGCTCGAGGTCGCCAACTGGAACGGGACCAACATCCTCAGCAGCTCGCGGAAGCTGGGGCTGCGCTCCGAGGCCTCGGCCCGGTTCGAGAAAGGGCTGCACCCGGCGCTCTGCATGCGGGCGCAACGGATCGCCTCGCGCCTGCTGGTCGACCTCTGCGGGGCGAAGATGGTGCCGGGGACGATCGACGTCGCCGGCGAGATCCCCGAGCCGCATCGGCTGCGGCTGCGGGCGAGCCGGGTGGCGGGGCTCCTGGGGATGGAGATCCCCCGGGAAAGCCAGAAGGACTACTTGCAGCGGCTCGGCTTCGAGGCGGAGGCCGCCGGGGAGGATCTCGAGGTCGTCGTTCCGCCCGACCGCCACTACGACGTCACCCGCGAGGTCGACCTGATCGAGGAGGTGGCGCGGGTCCACGGGCTCGACGAGCACCTGCCGACGACCCTTCCCTCGACCGGTAGCGCGGTCGGCGGCTTGAGTCGCGAGCAGCGGCTGCGCCGTCGCGCCGAGGACGCGCTCCGCGACCTCGGCTTCGACCAGGTCGTCGGCTGGAGCTTCACCGACCCCGGCGAGGCCGAGCGGCTGCGCATCCCGGCGAGCGATCTCAGGGCAAAGCCGGTGCTGCTCGCCAACCCGCTCTCCGAGGAGCAGTCGGCGATGCGGACGACGCTGCTCGGTTCGCTGCTCGACGTCGCCAGTCGCAACGTCGCCCGCGGCACCGGCGACCTGGCGCTGTTCGAATCCGCCCGGGTCTACCTCGATGGAGAGGGTGAGTTCGCCGGCGATCGGCCTTCGCCGTTCTCCGAGCCACACCGGTTTGCCGGAATCGCGGTTGGATCGCTGACGCCTCGGTCCTGGCGTGGAGGCGGCGAGGCGGCCGACTTCTTCGCCGTCAAGGGCACGCTCGAAGCGCTTGCCGGGCAGCTTGGCGTCCAGCTCGGATTCGCACCGGCCGAGGAGCCCTTCCTGCACCCGGGTCGTGCTGCCGCTGTCTCCATCGACGGCACGGCGATCGGCTGGTTGGGTGAGGTCCACCCCTTGGTTTGCAGGACCTGGGACCTGGACGGCGCCGTCGCCTTCGAACTCGACGCGGCGCCGCTGATCGCCGCCGCGACGCTCGGGGACGAGTCCTACCAGGACGTCACCACCTTCCCAGCCGTCTACCAGGACCTGGCGGTGGTCGTGCCGGCAGCCACCCCCGCCGGCGAGGTCCGCGCGACGGTCCTGGCCGGCGGCGGCGACCTGCTCGCCGCTGCCGAGGTCTTCGACCTCTACGAGGGCGAGCAGGTCGGCGCCGATCGCAAGAGCCTGGCGCTGAACCTCGAGTTCCGCGCCCCCGACCGCACCCTCACCGACGAGGAGGTCGGCGGCCTGCGGGAGAAGATCAAGGCGAAGCTGGACGAGATCGGGGGGTCGCTCCGTGAGTAAGCGCGTCCTCGTCGCCGGCGCCTCCGGCTTCACCGGGGCACTCGCCGCGCAGATCGTCTGGGACCACCCGGACCTGGAGCTGGTCGCTGCCACCTCGCGCAGCGACGCCGGCAAGCGGCTGAACGAGCTCTACCCGCGCTACCGGGTGCCGATCGAGCTGACCGAGCTCGACCTCGGGAACCTGCCCGACGTCGACGCGGCGATCGTTGCCTACCCGCATGGGGCCGCCGCGCCGACCGACGCCGCGCTGCGCCAGCAGGGGATCGTCGTCGTCGACCTCTCTGCCGATTTCCGCCTGCGCGACATGGACACCTACGAGCGCTGGTACGGCGAGCACGGCGCTCCCGACCTGTTCGGGACCGGCGTCTACGGGCTCAGCGAGATCTACCGCGAAGAGCTGCGCGAGGCGAAGCTCTGCGCCACCCCCGGCTGCTACCCGACCGCCAGCGTCCTGGCGCTCGCCCCGCTGGCGGAAGAGGGCCTCCTCTCCGAGGTCTTCGTCTCGGCCATGCAGGGCACCTCCGGCTACGGCCGCGCGAGCGACGACCTCGTCCATTTCTCGAACATGACCGAGAACGCCTTCCCCTACAAGGCCGAGGGCCACCGCCACCGGCCGGAGATCGAGCAGGAGCTGGCGGCGCTGGGCAGCCCCGCGCCCGTCACCTTCGTCCCCCACCTGCTGCCGCTCGACCAGGGGGAGCTGGCGACCTGCTTCGCGACGCTCTCCGAGCCGACCTCGAAAGAGGCGGTTCGGGACCTCTACGACCGGCGCTACGGAGAGGAGCCCTTCGTCCACGTCCTCGACGGACCGCCGAACCTGCGCGCCGTCCGCGACACCAACGAGTGCCACGTCTACGTCACGGTCGAGGAGCGGGGGAGGGTGACGGCCTTCGCGGCGATCGACAACATCTGGAAGGGCGCCTCGAGCCAGGGGGTTCAGAACCTCAACCTGATGCTCGGGCTCGAGGAGACGGCGGGGCTCGTATGACGGCGCCGGAAGCGGACGCGAAGCAGAGCATTCTGGCGAATGACGGCTTCTTCCGCTCCCGCTGGGTCGAGGCGCCCGAAGGCGTCGAAGAGCTCGACCCTGCGCAGCTCGCCCCCGGCTTCCGCGCCGGCGGCGCCCACTGCGGTCTCAAGGGCGGCGGCCGCACCGACGTCGGTCTCCTCGTCTGCGACGCCGAGGAGGTTGCCTCCGCCCTGGTGCTGACCCGCAACGCCTCGGCGGCGGCACCGATCCGGGTCTGCCGCGAGCGCTGCGACGCCGATCGGATCCGCGCCGCGGTCGTCAACAGCGGCAACGCCAACGCCGAGACCGGCGAGCAGGGATATGCCGACGCGCTGGCGATGTCGACCGTTGCGGGGAAGCAGCTGGGACTGGAGCAGCCGCAGGTCGCGGTGGCCGAGACCGGCACGATCGGGGTCCCGCTGCCGGTCGACGCCGTCCTCGTCGGCATCGCCGAGGCCGCCTCGGCTCTCAGGGCCGACGGCGGCATGGACTTCTCCAACGCGATCCTCACCACCGACCGCTGGCCCAAGTCCTGCACCCTGCGCTCCGGCGGCGTGACCCTTTCCGCCCAGGCAAAGGGGGCGGGGATGATCGAGCCGAACATGGCGACGATGCTCTGCTTCGTCCAGACCGACGCCGTCGTCCCCGACGCCGACGTGCGCCTGCGCGACGCGGTCGACGCCTCCTTCAACCGGATCACCGTCGACGGCCAGATGAGCACCAACGACACCGTCCTTCTGCAGGCCTCCGGTGCCTCCGGAGAGCCGCTGCCCGAGGGCCTGCTGGAGGCGGTGCTAATGCAGCTGGCGATCGAGATCGTCCGCGACGGCGAGGGAGCCGTTCGCACCGGCCGGATCGAGGTGACCGAGGCCGCCACCCAGGCCGAGGCCGAGCGCGTCGCCCGCGCGATCGCCAACTCGCCGCTGGTGAAGACGGCGCTCTTCGGGCGCGATCCGAACTGGGGCCGGATCGCCCAGGCGGCCGGCGCCGCCCTGGTCGGCGAGGAGCTGCCCGAGCTCGGCGCCGAAGCGATCGACGCGGCCGAGCTGGGCCTGGACGTCGAGGAGGCCGAGATCGGCCTGCGGCTTGGCCGCGGCAGCCACAGCGCCCATGTCTGGTTCTCCGACCTCGGCTACGACTACGTGAAGCTGAACGCGGAATACACCACGTGAACCGGAGGGACGGCGGATGACGGAGCATGCACCACAGTCGCGCGCGGCCGGCGTCAGCGTCGAGACGCTGCTCGAGGCGCTTCCCTACATCCGCGAGTTCCACGGCCGCACCGTGGTGATCAAGTACGGCGGCGCGGCGATGCTCGACGAGGACCTGCGGGACGCGTTCGCCACCGACGTCGTCCTGCTCAAGTACGTCGGCCTCAACCCGGTGATCGTCCACGGCGGCGGCCCGGAGATCACCCGCTACATGGACCGGCTCGGGCTCGAGGTGAAATTCCACGAGGGGCTGCGGGTCTCCGACGCGGAGACGGTCGAGGTGGCGCAGATGGTCCTGGCCGGCAAGCTCAACTCGGAAATCGTCCAGCGGTTGAACCGCCACGGGCAGGCGGCGATCGGACTCTCCGGCGAGGACGGCAACCTCTTCGAGGTCTCCCCGGTCGCCAACACCGAGCAGGTCGGCTTCGTCGGCTCGATCGAGCGGGTCGACGTCGACGTCCTCAACCACATCGCCGCCGACTACATCCCGGTGATCGCCTCCTCGGCCTCGGATCGCAGCGGCCAGTCCTACAACGTCAACGCCGACGAGGCGGCGGGCAAGGTCGCCGCCGCGCTCGGCGCCCACAAGGCCGTCTTCCTAACCGACGTCGAGGGCTGGCTCGCCGATCCCGACGTCGAGGGGTCGCTGATCTCCCGCGCCACGGTCGCGGAGGTCGACGAGAGGCTGCCGAGCTTGACGGGGGGGATGCGGCCGAAGCTGCAGGCCTGCGCCGACGCGATCCGCGGCGGCGCCCAGTCGGCCCACATCATCGACGGCCGGGTGCCGCACAGCCTCCTGCTCGAGCTCTTCACCGACGCCGGCATCGGCACGATGGTTACCCCATGACGCAGGCGGCGGAGCAAATCGGCTTCGAGCGGGCGCGGGCGCTCGAGGAGCGCTACCTGATGCGCACCTACAAGCGGGCGCCGGTCGACTTCGTCCGCGGCGAGGGCGCGCTGCTCTGGGACGCCGACGGCAAGGAGTACCTCGACTTCCTCACCGGCATCTCCGTCTGCTCGGTCGGCCACTGCCACCCCGCCGTGGTCGAGGCGGTGCGGGAGCAGGTCGAGCGCCTGATCCACGTCTCCAACCTCTTCTACACCGAGCCGATGGCGCGGCTTGCCGAGCGCCTCTCGGAGTCGAGCCTCGGCGGCCGGGTCTTCTTCTCCAACTCGGGCACCGAGGCGAACGAGTGCGCGATCAAGATCGCCCGCAAGCACGCCCACGGCCGCGGGATCTCCGAGCCGGAGATCGTCAGCTTCGAGAGCGACTTCCACGGCCGCACCTACGGGGCGCTGGCGGCGACCCCCGGGCTGGCGGCGAACGAGGCTCTGGGGCCGATGCTGCCGGGTTTCCGCGCCGTTCCCCGCAACGACGCGCCCGCCCTGCGCGAGGCGGTGGGGGAGCGCACCGCGGCGGTCCTGATCGAGCCGATCCAGGGTGAGGCGGGGGTCTTCCCGATCGGCGAGGAGGCGCTGTTGGCGGCACGCGAGGCCTGCGACGAGGTCGGTGCGCTGTTGATCTTCGACGAGATCCAGACCGGCGTCGGCCGCACCGGCTCCCTCTGGGCGTATGAGCAGACGCCGGTGCGCCCAGACGTCCTCACCAGCGCCAAGGCTCTCGGTGGCGGCTTTCCGATCGGCGCCTGCGTCACCGCGCCCGGCGTCGCCGACGTTCTCGAACCCGGCGACCACGGCTCGACCTTTGCCGGCGGCCCGGTCGCCACCGGCGCCGCCCTCGCCGTCCTCGAGATCGTCGACGACCCGGCGCTGTTGCGGCGCGTGCGCGAGCTCGGCGGCTATCTCTGTCGGGAGCTTGAGGCTCTCGAGGGAGTGCGCGAGACCCGGGGGCGCGGCCTCATGGTCGGAGTCGGCCTCGAGCCGGACGTCGATGCCGCAGCGGTCGGTTCCGACCTCCTCGATCGGGGGCTGGTCGTCAACGTCCCCCGGCCCGACACCCTGCGCCTGTTGCCGCCGCTGGTGATCGATTCCGACCAGGTGGACCGTGCGGTCGGCCTGATCGGCGAGTGCCTTTTAGGCTTTTCGTCCTGATGGCCAGTCGCGGTAGCCCCAACGACATCTCCAGGGAGCAGCAGGAGCTGCGCGCCACCACGGCGCAGCGGCTCGAGGCGATCGTCGAAGCGGCGGAGCGGGCGGCCGAAGGCGTCATCGACGACGCCGAAATCCAGGCGCGCCGCTATCTGGCCCAGGCGCGGACCGAGGCCGATCGCCTCGCCGCCGACCGGGTCGACGAGGTCTCCGAGCTGGTCGATTCCCTGCTTGGTCAGGCGCATTCCCTGCGCCAGGAGGCCGAACGACTGCAGGCGACGCTGGAAGAGGCAAGGACGCGGTTCGACGGGGGAGAGGGACGAGATGAACGCGAGCGGGGCCGCACCCACGAGGTGGCGGAGGCGTCGGCGGAAGTGCGGGCGCCTCGTTTGCGGGCCGTGATCGGCGACGAGGAACGCCCGCCGGAAGCCAGCCCCCGTGCCGACTCCGGCGGGGCGCGACTGCTGGCGACCCAGATGGCGATCTCCGGCAGCAGCAGAGAGGAAATCGCCCATCGGCTTAGAAACGGATTCGAGATCGAGGACGCGGACGCGATTCTCGACGCCATTCTCGGACCGGAAGAGCGCTGACCATGCACGAGGACCCAACCCGACTGATGGGCCCGGACGATCGCGGCCCCGGCGGCCGCGGCCCGGATCGGGACCAGGCCCAGCGCCGGCTGCGAATGCTGATCGCCGGCCTGGTGGCTGTAATCGTCGGCTTGTTGATCGCGGTGATCGTGATCGCCGGGAGCGACGGCGGCGGCGGTGACACGACCGCTCCCAGCATCGAAACCACGACGACCGAGCCGACGACGACGGAAACCACCGAGCCGACGACGACGACCGAGCCGACGACGACGGAAACGACCGAAGAAGAACCGACGGTCGAAGAAGGCGAAGAAACCCCCGAAGAAGAAGAGCCCGAAGAAGAACTTCCGCCGGAAGAAGAGGACGGTTCCGGGGGTATCGGAGCTCCCTGAGGGCCTCTGACCGGCGCATAGCTGCGTCCTCGGTCGCTCGCGTGCAGAGCACGCCACGCTCTCTGCGTCCTTGCTCTGCTTGGTCAGACGCCCTCAGGGCCGATTGCATGCGAGACTTCCGCCCCCGTGAGCGCCGATCAACCGCATTCGCAGCCGACCGCCAGCTTCGAGGCGGACCCCGCCAGCGTCCACCGCGTCCTCCTGCTCTACTCGGGCGGCCTGGACACCAGCGTGATGCTGAAGTGGATCCAGGACCACTACGAAGCCGAGGTCGTCTGCCTCACCGTCAACCTGGGGCAGCCGGGTGAGGACTACGGGGTGATCGAAGACAAGGCGCTGCGGCTGGGCGCGCTCGAGTGCCACGTGGTCGACGCCCGCGAGCGCTTCGCCAGCGAGTTCGTCGCGCCGGCGATCAAGGCCAACGCCGTCTACGGCAACGGCTACCCGCTCTTCACGGCGCTGGGGCGGCCGCTGATCGCCCAGCTCGCGGTCGAGTACGCGCGCCAGAGCAACTGCGACACGATCGCCCACGGCTGCACCGGCAAGGGCAACGACCAGGTCCGGATCGAGGCCACGGTGGCGACGCTCGCTCCCGAGCTGAAGACGATCGCGCCGGTTCGCTCCTGGGCGATGGGCCGCGAGGAGGAGATCGCCTACGCGCGGGAGCACGGAATTCCGGTCAAGGGCGGGACCGAGGTCGCTCCCTACTCGATCGACGACAACCTCTGGGGCCGCTCCTCGGAGGGTCGCTGGATCGAGGAGCTCGACCACGCGCCCGAGGACGACGTCTTCCAGCTCGTCACCCGGCCCGAGGAGGCGCCGGACGAGGCCGAGACCGTCACGGTCGGCTTCGAGGCGGGGGTCCCGGTCTCGCTCAACGGCGAGAGCCTCGGCCTCGTCGATCTCCTGGAACGGGCGGCCGAGATCGGCTGCCGCCACGGCGTCGGCATCGTCGACCACATCGAGGACCGGATCGTCGGCCTCAAGGTGCGCGACATCTACGAGGTCCCCGCCGCCGCGATCGTCCTCACCGCCCACGAGGAGCTGGAGCGCCTGGTCGGCACGATCCACCAGAACCAGTTCAAGCCGGCGCTGGACCAGAAGTGGGGGTACCTGGTCTACGCGGGGCTCTGGTGGGAGCCGCTGCGCACCGACCTCGACGCCTACATGAACGCGGTCAGCGCCCAGGTGACCGGCGAGATCGGGCTGCGCCTCTACAAAGGCAGCGTCCGGGTCGTGACCCGCTCTTCTCCCAACGCCGTCTACGACGCCGAGCTGGCGACCTTCGCCGAGTCCGGCGGCCTCTTCTCCCAGGACGCCTCGCCGGGCTTCATCGAGCTCTGGTCGCTGCAGTCGCGGATGGCGCACCGCATCCGCCAGAGAGGAGAGGGCTGATGTACAACTGGCTGGGCAGGACCTCCGTCAAGTTCGCCTTTCGCTATGCGAGGCGCCGCTACAGCCGCCAGGCCGGCATCGCCCTCGGGCTCCTGGTGGCCGCGGTGGGGGCGGTCGTCGCCTACCTGCTGACCCGCGAAGTTCCGGAAGGCTGAGCGGATGCCCGCAAGTTCGCTTGCGGGTTATCGTCGACTTGCAGGGATTTTGACCGCCGCTCGCTAGCCTCAGCCGCCTCGTGCGGCCGCTCGAGCTGAGAAAAGATTTCCTCGGGATCTGCGCCGCGGCGTTGCTCTGCATGCTGCTCGCGGCCCTTCTCGTCGTCACCGGCAAGGCCGGTGCGACCGAGGCTGAGCAGCTGCAGGCGAAGCTGGCGACGGCGCGGGGGGAAGCGAGCGCGCTCTCCTCCCGGCTGCAGGCGGCGACGGCGGAGCTCGCCGGCGCCGAAGCCGAAGCCGAGGACGCGGCGGCTCGCGAGGAAGAGCTGAGCGGCCTCTTGGTCGAAGGCTGGGAGCGGACCGCGGAGCTGGCCCGGAAGCTGGAGGCGACCGAGCGCCGATTGGCGATCGAGAAGGAGCGCCTGAGACGCTCGCGCCAGCTGCTGGCGCAGCGGCTGGTGGAGATCTACGAAACCGGCGTGCCGAGCACCGAGAGCCTCGTCTTCGGCGCTGGCGACTACGACGAACTCGCCACCCGGGCCGACTACCTGCAGGAGATCTCCGAAGCCGACAGCGCCCTTGCCGATCGCGTCGCCGCGGTGCGGGTGGCGGTGCAGCGGCAGGTGTCGAAGGTGACCGACTTGAAGGCCGAGGCAGTCGCCTACGAGGAGCGGCTCGAAGCCGCGCGGGCCGAAATCTCGGCAGTCCGTGCCGCCGCCCAGGCCTCGGCCGGGCGACTGCAGGAACTCACCGCCAGCCGCGAAGCCTCGCTGGCGACGCTCAAAACCGACATAGCCGGCTGGGTCGAGGAAATCCAGGAAGCCCGCGCGGCCGAAGAGCGCGCCGCCACCGAAGCAGAAGCCGAAGAAGAAGTCGGACGCTGGCTCGGCGGGCCCTACTCGATCCCGACTTACATCGTGATGTGCGAGTCGGGCGGCAACTACAGCGCCCTCAACCCCTCCAGCGGCGCCGGCGGGGCCTACCAGATCATTCCCTCGACCTGGGAGGCCTACGGCGGCAAGGGCGCGCCGCACGAAGCTCCGAAGGCCGAACAGGACCGGATCGCGGGCGAAATCTGGGCCGACTCCGGTCCAAGCGCCTGGGTCTGCGCGTAAGCCGCGCGGAAGTCTCTCCAGAGAATCTTCTTCCTGTGCGCCACTGTAGACAAAATGCCTCGTAGACTGCCATCATGGCGGTGAATGGCAAGAGAAACGTGGACCGACGAGCGGCTGGACGACCTGGCGAATCGGATGGACAAGGGCTTCGACGAGGTCAAGGGAGAGGTCAAAGAGCTGCGTTCAGAGATGAACGGTCGGTTTGCCGCCGTCGAAGCTCGTTTCGACTCTATGCAGCGCGCCATGATCATCGGGTTCGTCACGCTCAATGCCAGCGTGATCGGCGGACTGTTCGCCGTCATCACGATGGGTTAGCGCGGAAGTAGCGCAAAAGACCTCGAAATCGTGCCGGGTCCGTCAGGCGCGATTGGCATGATCGACGGACGCGTGAGTTCTGCCTCTGCCGTACACCTCCATGCCCACAGCGAGTACTCGCTGCTTGATGGCGCCTGCAAGATCGACGCGATGGCGGCGCGGGCGGCGGAGCTCGATCAACCGGCGCTCGGGCTCACCGACCACGGCGTCATGAACGGGGCCATCGACCTCTTCAAGGCCTGCCGGAAGCACGGGATCAAACCAATCGTCGGGCTCGAGGCCTACCTGGTCGACGACCGCCATGCGATCAAGGAGCAGACCCGCTACGAGCGCAACCACCTGACCCTGCTGGCGGAGACCAACCAGGGGTTCTCGAACCTGGTCAAGCTCACCTCCGCCGGTTTCCTCGAGGGCTTCTCCCGCGGCAAGGCCAACGTCGACATGGAGCTGCTGGAGCGGCACTCGGAGGGTGTGATCGCTCTCACCGGCTGCCTGCAGTCCCGCTTCTGCCGCCGCCTGATCGAAGAGCGCGACGACGACGCCCGCGCCCACCTCGACGACTTGATCCAGGCATTCGGCCCCGAGCAGGTCTACTTCGAGGTCCAGAAGAACGGGATCGAAGAGCAGGACAAGGCCAACGAGGGGATCGTCCGCCACGCCCGCGAGCTGGGGCGACCGCTGGTCGGGACCGCCGACGTCCACTACCTGCGGCGCGAGGACTTCGACAACCACGCGGCGCTGCTCTGCGTGCAGACGAAGTCGACCCTGCAGATGCCGAAGATGAGCTTCGACACCAACGAGTTCTACATCAAGGACAACGACGAAATGGCCGCCTCGTTCGCCGAGTGGCCGGAGGCGGTGCCGACCACGCTGGAGATCGCCGAGCGCTGCGAGATCGAGATCGAGCTCGGCAAGCTGCTGCTGCCGCGCTACCCGGCGCCGGACGGCGAGGAGCCCGAAGCGATGCTGCGGCGGGTCGCCGCCGAGGGGCTGCGCGCCCGCTACGGGGACCCGCCGCCGGCGGAGGCGGTCGAGCGGCTCGAGTTCGAGCTCGGGGTAATCGAGGAGATGGGCTTCTCCTCCTACTTCCTGATCGTCTGGGACTTCGTCACCTACGCGAAGGAGAACGGGATCGCCGTCGGCCCCGGCCGCGGCTCGGCCGCCGGCTCGATCGTCTCCTACAGCCTCAACATCACCGACCTCGACCCGCTTGCCAACGACCTCCTCTTCGAGCGCTTCCTCAACCCCGGCCGCAAATCGATGCCGGACATCGACATCGACTTCTCGGTCCGCGGCCGCGAGCGGATGATCCGCTACGTCGGCGAGAAATACGGTCGCGAGTCGGTCGCCCAGATCATCACCTTCGGCAAGATGGCCCCGCGTGCCGCAACCCGCGACGCGGCCCGTGTGCTCGGCTTCGACTACGCCACCGGTGACCGGCTGGCAAAGCAGATCCCGGAGCCGATCATGGGCCGCAACCCCTCCTTCGAGGAGTGCCTCCGCTCGGGTCAGGAACTGAAAAGGACCTACGACTCCGAGCCCGACGCGAAGAAGATCCTAGACGTAGCCCAAGGGCTCGAGGGGATCATCCGCAACAACTCGATCCACGCCGCCGCGGTGGTCATCGCCGACCGCCCCTTGCACGAGATAGTCCCCCTGCAGCTGGCCGAGGACAAGAGCGCCCCCGCGGCCACCAACGGCTCCGGCAAGCCCGAGCGCCAGTACAAGATCGTGACCCAGTACTCGATGAACCCGATCGAGGAGATCGGCCTGCTGAAGATGGACTTCCTCGGCCTCCGCAACCTCGACGTGATCGAGGACGCGATCGAGATCATCGAGCGCTCGCGGGGCGAGAAGATCGAGCTGGAGTCGATCCCGATGGACGACGCGAAGACCTTCGAGATGCTCGCCAAGGGCGACTCGACCGGCGTCTTCCAGCTCGAGTCCGAGGGGATGCGGGAGGCGATGAAAAGGGTGCGCCCGACCGAGTTCGACGACATCGTCGCCCTCGTCTCCCTCTACCGCCCTGGCGCGATGGACTACATCCCCGCCTACGCCAAAGGCAAGCGCAACCCGGCCGCGGTCACCTTCCCCGACCCCCGCCTGCGGCCGATCACCGAGCCGACCTACGGCTGCGTCCTCTACCAGGAGCAGCTGATGGAGATCGTCAAGCAGATGGCCGGATTCAGCCCCGCCGAGGCGGACGACCTGCGCAAGGCGATCGGCAAGAAGAAGCGCGACCTGATGGCGACGATGAAGTCCAAGTTCCTCGAGGGAATGAAGGAGTCGAACACGGACCCCAAGGTCGCCGCCGACCTCTGGGGGCTGATGGAGAAGGCCGCCGATTACTCCTTCAACAAGTCCCACGCCGCCTGCTACGCGCTGATCTCCTACCGCACCGCCTACCTGAAGGCGAACTATCCGGCCGAGTACATGGCCGCGGTGATCTCCTCGGTGATGAACACCAAAGACAAGGTCCCCTTCTTCGTCAACCGCTGCGCGGAAATGGGGATCGACGTCCTCCCGCCCGACGTCAACTCCTCCGGCCACAGCTTCGTCGTCTCCGAGAAGGCGATCCGCTTCGGCCTCGACGCGGTCAAGAACGTCGGCCACGCGGCGGTGGAGGCGATCCTCCGCGCCCGCGAGGAGAAGCCGATCGAGTCGATCTGGGACTTCTGCGAGCGGGTCGACTGCCGCGCCGTCAACAAACGCGCGATCGAATGCCTGATCAAGTGCGGCGCCCTCGACTCCACCGGCGACAGCCGCAAAGGGATGCTGGAAATGCTGCCGGCGGCGCAGTCCGCCGGTTCGAAGGCGCAGGAGGACGCGCAGCTCGGGCAGGGCTCGATCTTCGACTTCGGCGAAGAGGCCGGCGGCGAGGGCATGCAGTCCCAGGCGCATCATCGTCCGCCGATCCCGGCCGCCGAGTTCGACCGCGCCGAGCTGCTGGCGATGGAGAAAGAGACGCTCGGCACCTACCTCTCCTCGCATCCGCTGGCGGAGGTGGGGCCGGCGCTGCGGGCCCGGGTCGACTGCAGCCTCGCGCAGCTCGGCGGCAAGCCCGACGGCGCCTGGGTCACGGTCGGCGGCATCGTCGTCGACTGCAAAAAGATCCGCACCAAGAGCGGCAATCAGATGATGTTCGCCACCCTCGACGACGTCGAGGGCCAGGTCGAGATGCTCGTCTTCAAGGCCGACCAGGCTGAGAGCGCGGCGGTGATCCAGCCCGACGCGATCGTCCTCGTCCGCGGCCGCCTCGACCACAAGGACCGGGGCGAGACGAAGCTGGTGGTGCAGGAGGCCCAGCGTTTCGAACCCGACCAGGCTGAGATCGCCGGCGCGGCGAGGAAGGTGACGGCGCTGCCCAGCGGCCCGTTTGAGGTCGCCGTCGACGTCAGCAGGCTCGGCAGGCCGGGCTTCATGGAAGAGCTGAAGTCCCTGTTCGAGGACCACAAAGGGGAAGCCGACGTCCACCTGGTGATGCAGACCAGCGACGGCCCGAAGAAACTGAAGATCGGCGAGGGCTACCGCGTCGAGGTCTCGCCGAACCTCCGCTACGAGCTGAACCAGCTGCTTGGGTCAGATGCGATTGCCGCTTGAACCGCTTGGTGCCGCGGACTCGGCTCCCTAGAATTCTGCAATGCCCGTAACGCGCACCAAGGTCGGCGAGTGCCGCCAGTGCCGCTCCTTCTGCGACAAGATGGTCGAGCCTCGTGGCTGCATCGAGTTGGGCTGCCGTTTCGTCTACAGCTTCGTCGACCGCCTCACCGGCGACCAGTACGTCGGCTGCATGCAGGAGGTCTACGCGGCGGAGGTCGAGCTCTCGGCGGTGCTCGAGCCGGGGGGCTTCGGCGGCGTGAAGATGACGGGCGATCCGCTGCCGCACTGCCAGTTCTCGGTCGAGCGCGCCTACCAAGGCAGCGGCGAGTCCTACGACTGCGTCAACCGCCGCTTCTTCGACTGCACCGACGAGGGCGGCGAGGGGCTGCGGGCCTTCGATCTGCGCGACGTTTGAGTCTCTTCACGGTTTAGTGACACGACATCGTTCTGTGTAGAATTCGCCGCCATGGCTGATTCCTCCGTCGCCGACGTCGACGCCCAAGCGCTACTCGACGAGGCCAACTCCACGTCCGGCGAGCAGGGTGAACCGAAGTTCACCCTCGAGCTAAACCAGGACCAGAAGGACATCCGCGAGTGGGTGCACGGCTTCGCGGAGAACGTCGTCCGTCCCGCCGCGGAGGAGTGGGACGAGCGCGAGGAAACGCCTTGGCCGGTGATCGAGGAGGCCGCCAAGATCGGCCTCTACAGCTTCGAAGCCGTCGGCCAGTTCTGGGCCGACGAGACCGGCCTGACGCTGCCGATCGCCAACGAGGAGCTCTTCTGGGGCGACGCCGGCATCGGCATGGCGATCATGGGCACGACCCTCGCCGTCGCCGCGATCTTCGGGCAGGGGACCCCGGAGCAGATGGGGGAGTGGATCCCCCAGTGCTACGGCACCCCGGACGACGTCAAGCTCGGCGCCTTCTGCGCCTCCGAGCCCGACGCGGGCTCCGACGTCTCCGGCATCCGCACCTCCGCCAAGTACGACGAGGCCAAGGACGAATGGGTGCTGAACGGCCAGAAGGCCTGGGCGACCAACGGCGGCATCGCCAACGTCCACGTCGTGATCGCCTCGGTCGACCGCGAGCTCGGTTCGCGCGGCCACGCCGCCTTCGTCATCCCGCCGAACACCAAGGGCTGCGAGCAGGGCGCGAAGGTGAAGAAGCACGGCCTCCGCGCCTCCCACACTGCCGACGTCCACCTCGACGACTGCCGCGTCCCGGGCTCCTGCCTGCTGGGCGGCAAAGAGAAGCTCGACGAACGCCTGGCCCGCGTCCGCGAGGGCAAGAAAGCCAAATCGCAGGCGGCGATGCAGACCTTCGAGGCGAGCCGGCCGACCGTCGGCGCCCAGGCGCTGGGCATCGCCCGCGCCGCCTACGAGTACGCGCTGGACTACGCCAAAGAGCGCGAACAGTTCGGCCGCAAGATCGTCGAGAACCAGTCGATCGCCTTCGATCTGGCCAACATGAAGCTCGAGATCGACGCCGCCCGCCTGCTCGTCTGGCGCGCCGCCTGGATGGGCCGGCAAGGCCACAAATTCGAAAACGCCGAGGGCTCGATGTCGAAGCTCAAGGCCGGCGAGGTCGCCGTCTGGGTGACCGAGCGGGCGATTCAGATCCTCGGCGGCAACGGGTACACCCGCGAGTTCCCCGTCGAGCGGATGCACCGCGATTCGAAGATCTACACGATCTTCGAGGGAACCTCAGAGATCCAGCAGCTCGTCATCGCGCGCGCGATCTCCGGCTTCCACATCAAATAGACAAGGTTTACGGCGGGAGAGCAAGGGCCGGCGCAAGCCGGTCCTTGTCGCCTACCTGAGTTTGGTGTGGGGGAGGGGGCGGGATACCCCCTCCAGACACCACTCGCTATGGCTCGTGGTTGAGTGTCTGGAGGAGGCATCCCGCCCCCTCCTGCGACGCGCAGCATCGGGACGGCACCGCGCGAGTTCAGCGCTAGCTGAATTTTGGGCCCTATCGGGGCTGCAAATCAGCGCTCGCTGAGTTTGTCGCTAGCTGGCGCGGCGCTTGAGGCCTTCGCGGCGGAGGCGCTTGGCGTAGGTGACTTCGGCTTTCGAAGACCCTTTCTTTTCCGGCCCCGGCGTCTCCAGGGTTGCCGGCAGGCCCTCGAATCTTGGCTCGGAGAGGAAGGCAGAGAGGCCGCGTTTGCCCATCTCGCCTTTGCCGATGTTGGCGTGGCGGTCGAGGCAGGCTCCTAGGGGGACAGCGGCGTCGTTGACGTGGACGGCGCCGAGGCGGTCGAGGCCGACCTTGGCGTCGGCTTCGTCGAGGACTGCTCCGAGGTGGGCCTCGTCGGTGATGTCGTAGCCCTGGACGAAAAGGTGGCAGGAGTCGAGGCAGAGGCCGAGGCGGGGACCGCTGCCGGCGAGCTCGATCAGCTTTGCGGTCTCGTCGAAGTCGCGGCCGAGGAGGCCTTTGTGGCCAGCGGTTTGCTCGATCAGCAGGCGGCAGCTCTCGGTCTCCTTCACGGCCTCGGCGATCACCTTCGCCGCGCGTTTCATCGAGGGGCCGTGGGGCTCGCCTTTCTGGGCGCCAGGGTGGAGGACGACTCCCGCGGCACCGATCCCGTCGCCGATCCGCAGCGCATGCGTCAGCGAGTTCAGCGACTTCTTCCGCAGCTCTTTGTCTTTGGTCGCGCAGTTGATCAGGTAGACGGCGTGGATGATCACGGCTTCGACTTTGGAGGCGTCCATCGCCTCACGGAAGGCGGCGAAATCGGCCTCGCCGTATTTCGTCGGCCGCCACATCCGCGGGCTCTGGTGAAAGATCTGGATAGATTCGCAGCCGCGTTCCTTGCCACGCTGAACCGCGTTGGCGAGTCCACCGCCGGTTGAAACATGCGCTCCGATCAACATGCCAAGCGATAACCCCCGTCTCAGATTTGCTCCCTCGCCGACCGGCGCGCTGCACATCGGCGGAGCGAGGACGGCACTCTACAACTGGCTCGCCGCCCGGCACGAGGGGGGAGAGCTGGTGCTGCGGATCGAGGACACCGACCGCGAGCGCTCGACCGAGGAGAACGTCGAGCAGATCCTCGACGCGATGCGCTGGCTCGAGCTCGACTGGGACGTCGGCCCGGTCTCCCAGGCAGGGCGGGCGGAGCAGCACGCGGTGGCTCTGGAGAAGCTGCTGGAGTCCGGCCACGCTTACCGCGACGCCTCCACCGCCAAGGACGTCGAGGCCTGGAAGGCCGAGCACGGCACCGGTCGCGGCTACCGCGGCTCGCCGACGGACGAGCCCGGGGCGGCGATTCGCCTGCGGGTCCCCGACGAGGGAGAGACCGTCGTCCACGACCTGATCCGCGGCCCGGTCTCCTTCCCCAACGCCAGCTACGACGACTTCGTCATCGCCCGCGGCGACGGCTCGGTCCTCTACAACTTCGCGGTCGCCGTCGACGACGCCGAGATGGGGATAACCGACGTGGTGCGGGGTGACGACCACCTCTCCAACACCCCCAAGCAGCTGCTGGTGCTGGAGGCGCTCGGCTACGAGGCGCCGCGCTACGCCCACCTGCCGCTGCTGCACGGTCCCGACGGCAAGAAGCTCTCCAAGCGCCACGGCGCGGCTTCGGTCCAGGAGCTGCGCGAGGGCGGCTACCTCCCCGCGGCGGTGCGCAACTACCTGGCGCTGCTCGGCTGGGGCACCGACGACGACACCACGCTGATGTCGACCACGGAGCTGGTCGAGCGCTTCCGCGTCGCCGACGTCGGCAAGGCGGCGGCGATCTTCGACGAGAAGAAGCTGCGTTGGCTGAACGGCCGCTTCATGCGGGAGATGCCGCTGGACGCCTACACGGCGGCGGTTGCCCGTCACCTCGGCCGCGAGGCGGACGAGGGCTTGCGCGCGGCGTGCGAGATCGCCCAGGAGAAAGCGCAGACCCTGGAGGAGGTATGGCCGCTGATCCGCTTCCTCTTCGAGCCACCGGTCGAGGACGAGAAGGCCTGGGGCAAGGTGATGAAAGAGGGGACGGGCTCCGTGCTGGAGGCGGTCGCCGATGCCCTCGAGGGTGTCGATCTCTTCGAGCCCGAACCGATCGAGACCGCCTTGGCTCCGCTGTTGGAGCGTTTCGACCTCAAGCCGGGCAAGCTCTACCAGCCGATCCGGGTCGCGATCACCGGCACCTCGATCTCGCCGGGCATCTTCGAGTCCCTCGCGGTGCTCGGCAAGGAGCACTCGTTGGGGCGGGTCAGAGCCGCCGCCGCTCGCCTTTCCGCGGCATAGGGAGCAGCGCGAAAACCCAGTTTTGAGGGTTGGGCAGGGACTTTGGGCTAAACCCCAACTGGATTGCTGCCGATTAGTTGTGCCAATGAGCGTTACGACTGCGCAGAGCGGCGCCGCGGTATCCCTACCGGACGGCGTCAAAGGCAAAGGGCGAGCCGCGGCTGCGCCCGGCAGCCGACTTGCCGAGGCCTTCGAGGCGGTCGAGCGCTTCCCGGTCCTGGTCGAGTCGCGGGAGCGGGTGATCGCCGCCGCGACGGCCGAGACCGCTCGCCTCGGCGAGATCGTCGAAGCGGTGGAGAGCGACGTCGCTCTCGCGATCACCGTGCTGCGCCACGCCAACCGCGGCGGGCTGGTTGCAGGCGGCGTCGCCGGGATTCCCGCCGCCCTGGAGGTGCTGAAGCCGGCCGGGGTCCTCGCTCTCGCCGGCACCGCCCCCAGTTTCGACTTCTTCGAGCCCAGCGGCGGTTGGGAGCTGAAGCCGGAGCGCTTCCGCGTCCACGCGCTGGCGACGCAGCGGGCGGCTGACCGCATCGGCCGTCTGGTCGGCTGGGCCGATCGCGACGAGCTGGCCGTGGCGGCCCTGCTCCACGACGTCGGCCGCCTGGTCATCTCCCGGCTGCATCCCGGCTACAAGGTCTACTTCGACGCCGTCTCCCGCACCCCCGAGCAGCGTCTGCGCGAGGAACGCGAGCAGCTCGGGATCGACCACGCCCTGGTCGGCGGCGTCCTCGCCCGGCGCTGGAACCTGCCGGCGCGGATCGCGATCGCGATCGAGCGTCATCACGCCGACGACGCCGATGGGCTGGCGGCGATGGTCGCGACCGCGGACATGGTCGCCCACTACTGCAACGGCGAGGCGATCGCCCCCGAGCGCCTTCGCGCCAGCGCCGAGCGCTGCGGCATCGGCCCCGAGGCTCTGCGCGACCTCCTCTACGAGCTGCCGCTGCCGACCCAGGACGCCTCCCGGGTCAGCGAGCCCTGCCCGCTCTCCAGTCGCGAGCTCGACGTCCTCCGCCACCTTTCCGAGGGCATGGTCTACAAGCAGATCGCCAGCGAAATGCACCTCTCGGTTTCGACGATCCGCACCCACCTCCACAACGTCTACGGCAAGATCGGCGCCGTCGATCGTGCCCAGGCCGTCCTCACCGCGCGCGACAGAGGCTGGATCTGATGGCCTGGCTGACCACGAAGTCCCATGAGGCTCCCTCCCACGAATGGCGCCGTCGCTCGCTGGTCAGGGTGCGGCGGCCTGCCTGGTCGGATCAGCCCGTCAGCAGCACGTCCACCTCGGTCCGGCAGGCCAACCCGCCGGAGACGCCGTCGTCGCAGACCCATACAACCCACGACGACATCGCCTGGTAGCGATCTAGTCGATCAGGCACTCGCGCACGGCAATCGCCACCGCGTGGGTGCGGTTCTTGGCGCCGAGGCGGGCGAGGGCGTACTTCATGTGGGTCTTCACCGTCTCCTCGCTGAGGTCCAGCTCACGGGCCGCGACGGTGGTCGACTCGCCGTTGGCGAGCAACTGCAGGATCTGCCGCTGACGCCGGGTCAGCTTGCCGCGGCTGCCTTTCGGGGGGACGGCGGGGTCGACGAACTTCTCCTGCGCGATCGCCGCGTTCACGGCTCGCCGCAGCTCTTCGGGGCCGGAGGTGCGGGCGACGTAGGCGGCCGCCCCCGCCTGGATCGAGAGGCTGGCGAGGTGGCGTTCCGGCAGCTCGCCGTGGGCGACGATTCCGAGCGCCGGGCTCGAGCGGTGCAGCATCCGGATCGCCTCGGCGCCGGTGACCGAATTGCCGTCGCCTTTGCCGCGCCAGCGCATGTCGACGATAGCGACGTCGAAGTCGCCTACGTCGCGCACGAGGTCGAGCGCCTCGTCGCGGGTCGGCGCCTCGTGCAGGACGAAGGCGTCCTCGAGGGCCTGCTTGACCCCCAGCCGGACCAGGGGGTGGCCATCGATCACAAGGCAGTGTGGGGGCTCGCTCAGGGCAGCATCCGTTCGATCGTTGACTAGGGGGCGGGTACTGGTGGCCAGGAGGGCTCCCGCCATCCGATCCTAACCAGCCGGGGGGTGCGGTAGAAAGTGACAAGTGATCTCAATTACCTCAAAGTCGAGGTACGCGGTCGTCGCCATGGCCGAGCTGGCGCGGGCCGGCGAGCGCCCGGTGCCGATCAAGGAGCTGGCCGAGCGCCGCGACATCCCGGAGCAGTTCCTCGAGCAGCTCTTCTCGACCCTGCGCCGCAACGGCCTGCTGACCAGCCACCGCGGCATGCGCGGCGGCTACACGCTCTCGCGACCGGCGGAGGAGATCACCGTGCTCGAGGTCGTGCAGGCGCTCGACGGCAAGGTCGGCGACGAGGCCGACGAGGCAGGCGGCATCTGGGCCGAGGGAGTCGCCGCCCTGCGCAAGGTCTTCGGCCAGACGACGATCGCCGAAGTCGCCCGCCGTGAGGCCGAAGAGTCCGGCGGCGGCATGTACTTCATTTAGGCGAAGCACGGGGTTAGACTGCCCGCGATGCGGAAGCCCGTCGCCGTCCTCTGTGTGTTCGCCGCCTTCCTGCTGAGCGCAGCTGCGGCCTCGGCAGCCCCGTTCGTCAACGGGATCTTTCCACTGGGCAACGAAGTCGATACCAACAACAAGATCGTCGCAGGCCCTGACGGCAACATCTGGCTGACGCTGGGCGCAGGCAAAGACGTCGCCAGGGTCACGCCGGCGGGCCAGGTTCAGGAATTCGACCTCGATGGGGTCGAAGGTGCGAAGGGAATCGCGCCGGGCCCCGAAGGGAATCTGTGGGTCCCGACGATCAACAAAGTGACGAGGTTCTCCCCCGCCGATCCCGAAGGGACCGATCAGACCTTCACGATCGCGACGATTGCCAACGACGGCCAGATCGTCGCCGGACCCGATGGTTTCCTGTGGGTGGCCTCGAACGAAAACGTCGATCGCTTCAATCCCGCCAATCCGGAAGGGGATAAACAGAACTTCGCCGTTTCCGGCCTCACTCCGAAAGACATCGACGTGGCGGGCTCGTCGATCGTTATCGCCGACAGCAGCGCCGGGAACCGGCTCGTCACCTTCACGAACGCGGGGGTGCAGCAGGACCTCCCGATCGCCGGCCCGTCCCAGGGGGTCGCGGGCGGCCCTGGCGGCCAGATCGCTTACTCGTCTCCGTTGGCAACGCCCGAGCAGGTCGGGCTGATCACGCCGCCCAGCTCGGCCTTTCCGATCCCGGTTCCCGGAGATCCGTTCGGTGTCGATCTCGGCCCCGATGGGGCTTATTGGGTGGTGCAGTTTGCAGGGGCCGGGTTGACCCGTTTCACCTCGACGGGACAGGCGACGTTCCTCGGCGGGCTGCCGGACGAATCGGCGCGACAGATCACCGCCGGGCCCGGGAACACTCTCTGGGTGACGCTGACCAAAAACGAAGCACAAGGCGTCGGTCCCTCCGTCGCCCGGATCAGCGGTGTCGACCCCGCGGTCGTCGGCCAACCGCCCCCGCCGGCAGTTTCACCGCAGACGAAGATCGAGAAAGGCCCGAAGAAGGTCGTGAAGACGCGGAAGAAGAGGGCGAAGGTGAAGGTCCGCTTTTCCTCTTCGACCCCGGGGGCCACCTTCGAGTGCTGGCTGATGAGGGTCAGCAAAAAGGCTCAGCCGGCGATCCTCAAATACAAAAACTGCGACTCGCCGAAGGTCTACCGGCTGCGGCCCGGCAAGTACAAGTTCCGGGTGCGAGCGGTGAACGGCGGCGTCCCCGATCTCACTCCGGCCGTTCGCAACTTCCGGATCGTCCGCATCCGCTGATGCGTATCGGGGCTGAGGCGTCGGCCGTCGTCGGCAACACGCCGATGATCCTGCTCGACAGGCTCTCCGAGGGCGCTCCCGGCGAGGTCTGCGTCAAGCTCGAGTACTTCAACCCCGGGGGCTCGGTCAAGGACCGGATCGGGGTGGCGATGATCGACGCCGCCGAAGCGGAGGGCCATATCGCTCCGGGGAAGTCGGTCGTGGTCGAGCCGACCAGCGGCAACACGGGGATCGCCCTGGCGATGGTCTGCGCGGCGCGCGGCTACGAGCTGATCCTGACCCTGCCGGAGGGGATGAGCCGGGAGCGGGCGAAGCTGCTGCGGGCTTACGGCGCGGAGGTTCGAGAGACGCCCTCGCTGGGCGGGATGAACGAGGCGGTCGCCCTGGCCGAAGAGATCCGCGAACAGCGCAAGGGCTTCATGCCGATGCAGTTCTCCAACCCCGCCAACCCCGAGGTCCACCGCCGCACCACCGCCGAGGAGATCTGGAGCGACACCGACGGCGAGATCGGCGCCTTCGTCGCCGGCGTCGGCACCGGCGGCACGATCACCGGCGTCGGCCGGATGCTGAGGGAACGGGCGCCGGAGGCGCTGGTGGTGGCGGTCGAGCCCAGCAGCTCCCCCGTGCTTTCCGGAGGCGCCCCTGGGCCGCACAAGATCCAGGGGATCGGCGCCGGCTTCGTCCCCGAGATCCTCGACCGCGACGTAGTCGACGAGATCCTGTCCGTCGACGACGAGGACGCCCTGGACATGGCGCGGCGGCTGGCGAAAGAGGAGGGGGTGCTGGCCGGCATCTCCGCCGGCGCGAACGTCTGGGCGGCCCTCGAGGTCGCCGGCCGGCCGGAGATGGCGGGGAAGAGGGTGGTGACGATCGTCTGCGACTCGGGTGAGCGCTACATGTCCCTACCCTTCTTCTCACCATGAACCGCTGGAAAAGGCTGGTCAGCGAGATTCGCGCGGACATCCGGGCGGCGCGCGAGCGCGACCCCGCCGCGCAGGGCGTCTCCGCCCTGGAGATCCTCACCAGCTGGGCGGGGGTGCAGGCGCTGCTGGCCCACCGCGCCGCGCACGCGCTGCTCGAGGCCGGCGTGCCGCTGCTACCCCGGGTGATCGCCTACCTGACCCGGGCGGTCACCGGGGTCGAGATCCATCCTGCCGCGCGGATCGGCAACGAGTTCTTCATCGACCACGGATCCGGGGTCGTGATCGGCGAGACCGCGGTGATCGGCAACTGCGTGACGCTCTACCAGGGCGTGACGCTGGGCGGCACCGGGTTCCAGCGCGGCAAGCGCCACCCGACCCTCGGCGACAACGTCACCGTCGGCAGCGGCGCCAAGCTGCTCGGCCCGATCGCGGTCGGCGACGGCGCCAAGGTCGGCGCCAACACGGTCGTGGTCGAGGACGTGCCTCCGGGCGCGACCGTGGTCGGCAACCCCGGCCACCCGGTCAAGCTCGAAGGCAAGCGGGTCGAAGGGCCCGACGCCGACTGGATCCACCTGCCCGACCCGATCGCCGACGCGATCAAGGCCCTCTCGGAGCGGCTGGCCGAGGTCGAGCAGCGGCTGGCGCAACTCGACGGCGGCAACGGCCCCGGCCCCGACGCCGCCGAGATCAAGCCTCGCACCGGCCGCTCCTCGGCCGGCGGCTGAGGTTCCTCGTCGTGAGAAGGCTCCTCCTCGTATCGCTCCTGGCGCTGTCGCTCGCCCTCGGGGCGTGCGGCGGCGAAAGCAACGAAGAGAAGGCGATCGAGGCGATCGAGGTCGAAGACAGGGTCATCGAGGCGATCAACCGCGCTCTCGTCAGCACCGATCCGGACGCCTGCACGGAGCAGATGACGCAGGCGTTCAACGAGCAGAAGTTTCGAGAAGGTGGCGACGCCGTGGAGAGTTGCGAACAGAACGCCAGGGCCGAAGAGAGCCCGAACCCCCCGGTCGAGGTGATCTGGGTCGAGATCGAAGGTGCGGAGGCGACCGCCGCCATCGACACCCGGAACACGCAGCCGCTCGTCGTCGCCCTCCTCGAAGAGGACGGGAACTGGAAGCTGGACGAATTCGTCCGCTTCCTCGAGTTCGATCGAGGCATGTGGCTGAAGGAAGAGAGGGCGTCTTTCGAAAACGCCGGCGAGTACGCGCTCGAGCCCCCGGTCGTCGACTGCATCCTCGGGGCCTACCGCGAGATGTCCCGGGCGGAGATCGAAGAGATGGTGCTCGGCGGTTCCGGGCAGGTGGAAACCGAGATCTGGGAAGGCTGTGGGGCATAGACCGCAATCTCAGGGCGGATGCAGCGCCCGGCGGCTGATGTAGCTTGCGCCGCCCACCCTCTCGTCCGAAAGGAAGTTCCTTGAGAAAGCTTCACCCGTTGTTGCCCCTTGCCCTGCTTGCCCTCGTCTTCGGCCTTGCCGCCTGCGGCGGCAGCAGCGAAAGCGACGAAGACAAGGTCGTCGACGTGATCGAAACCTCTGTGACCAGCACCGACCCCGCCGACTGCAAAGAGCTGGCGACCGAGTCCTTCCTCGAGCAGACCGAGCTCGAACAGGGCGCCGCCGCGGTGAAGAGCTGCGAAGAGAGCGCTGAGGACACCGAAAACGATCCCGAGTCGGTCGAGGTCTCCAAGGTCGAGGTCGACGGCTCCGCGGCAACCGCGGACGTCGCCTTCACCGGCGGCAGCTTCGACGGGCAGACGCTTTCCGTCGCACTCGTCGAAGAGGACGGAGACTGGAAGATGAGCGAGATCACCGGCTTCGCCGAGTTCGACCAGGAGAGGCTGGCGGACTCGTTCGAGGAGGGTCTGCAGAGCGGCGACGACCCGCTCGATCCCCAGCTCGCCACCTGCTTCGCCGAGGTCGTCCGCGAGGCGCCGAAAGCGCAGGCCGAAGAGATCGTGATCGGCGGATCCCCGGAGCCGCTCGTCGAAATCCTCGAAGGCTGTCAGGAAGGGCTCGAACAGTAGAAATCCCCGGAGGCCCCGCCGAGCGCCTGGCTATGCTCGGCGGGTGAGCCTCCAGGAGCAGTTCGACACCGGCGCGCCGGAGCCGGCACCCTCCTCCGCGGCGCCGACCGAGCCCGGCGCCGACCGGGTCGAGCGGCTGCTCGCCGGCCTCAACGGCCCCCAGCGGGAGGCGGTCGAGCACGGCGACGGGCCGCTGCTGGTCCTGGCCGGCGCCGGCTCCGGCAAGACCCGGGTCCTCACCCACCGGATCGCCTACCTGCTCGCCACGGGCAACGCCCGCCCGGGGGAGATCCTCGCGATCACCTTCACCAACAAAGCGGCGGCGGAGATGCGCGAGCGGGTCGGCCAGCTGGTCGGCCGCTCGGTGCGGGCGATGTGGGTGACCACCTTCCACTCCGCCTGCGCGCGGATGCTGCGCGTCGACGCCGAGCGGCTCGGCTACTCGAAGGGCTTCACGATCTACGACCAGGCCGACTCGCTGCGGATGTTGAAACGCTGCCTGAACGAGCTCGGGGTGGATCCCAAACGGTTCCCGCCGCGGGCGGTGCAGGCGAAGATCTCCGGCGCCAAGAACCAGCTGATCGACGCCGGCGCCTACGCCGAAATGCAGGGAAGCGTCTTCGAGGAGGTCGTCGCCGAAGCCTTCCCCCTCTACGAGAAGCGGATGCTCGAGGCCAACGCGATGGACTTCGACGACCTCCTCGTCCGCACCGTCAACGCGATCGAGCTCTTCGAGGACGTCCGCGAGCGCTGGCGCCGCACCTTCCGCCACGTCCTCGTCGACGAGTACCAGGACACCAACCACGCCCAGTACCGGCTGCTGCAGCTGCTCGCGGGGGAGCACCGCAACCTGATGGTCGTCGGCGACGACTCGCAGTCGATCTACGGCTTCCGCCACGCCGACATCCGCAACATCCTCGACTTCGAGAAGGACTTTCCCGAGGCCGAGATCGTCAAGCTCGAGCAGAGCTACCGCTCGACGCAGACCATCCTCTCCGCCGCCAACGCCCTGATCGAACGCAACCGGGAAGGGCTGCGCAAGGAGCTGTGGACGGAGGACGCGGGCGGCGAGCAGGTCCAGCTCTCGGAGCTTGCCGACGAGCACGAGGAGGCGCGCTGGGTCGCGGGGGAGATCGAGCGGCTGGGTGAGGAGCACGACGTCGCCCGCTGCGACGTCGCCGTCTTCTACCGGACCAACGCGATGAGCCGGGTGCTGGAGGACACGCTCAACCGCTTCGACGTGCCCTACCAGGTGATCGGCGGCACCAAGTTCTACGAACGGGCCGAGATCAAGGACGCGGTCGCCTACCTCAGCCTGCTGGTCAACCCCGCCGACCTCGTCTCCTTCCAGCGGATCGTCAACTCGCCCCGCCGCGGGATCGGCAACACGACCCAGGGCCGCCTCGCTTCGCACGCGAACACGACCGGGATGACGATCTGGGAGGTGATCGAGCGGGCCGAGGAGGTGCCGGGGCTGAGCGGCAAAGCGATCAAGTCGGTCGGCCGCTTCTACGAGACGATGGCCGGGCTGCGCGAACGCGCCGAAGAAGAAGGGCCGGTGGCGACGCTGTTGGAGGCGGTGCTCAACGAGAGCGGCTACATGGAAGCGCTGGCGGCGGAGCGGACGGTCGAAGCCGAAGGCCGCGGCGAAAACCTGGAAACGCTGATCGCCGGCGCCGCCGAATTCGACATCGAGCGCGAGGTGGAGGGGGAGAGCGACGTCGCGCCTTTGGAGGAGTACCTGCAGCAGATCTCCCTCTACACCGAGCAGGACGCGCTGCAGGACGAGGAGCGGCAGCTGGTGACGCTGATGACCCTCCACAACGCCAAGGGGCTCGAGTACGACACGGTCTTCGTCGTCGGCTGCGAGGACGGCGCCTTCCCGCACATGCGGGCGCTGGAAGAGGGGGGAGAAGAAGAGGAGCGCCGCCTCTGTTACGTCGGCGTCACCCGCGCCCGCAAACGCCTCTACATGACCTGGGCGCGGGAGCGGCAGCTGTTCGGCCGCTCCGAGCGCAACCTGCCCTCGCGCTTCGTCGACGAGCTGCCGGCGGAGCTGACCGAGCGCCACTCCACCGCGGCGCGCAGCCTGGGGACGAGCTGGGGGGCCTCGGTGGCGAACGAGGTTGAACCTGTTCAACCGCTCGATCCCGGTCCGGCGCTGGAGCTGCAGACCGGCGACGACGTCGTCCACGCCAGCTTCGGCGACGGCGTCGTCACCGCGGTCGAGCCCGGCGGGGTGATCGTCGTCCGCTTCGCCGGCGACGGCTCCGAGCGCAAGCTGATGGCCGACTACGCCCCGATCCGGAGGCGCTGAGGCGATGGCGGCGCGGGTCATCGACGGCAAGGCCGTCGCCGCCGCGGTTCGCGAGCGGGTCAAGGTCGACGTCGCCGCCTACGAGCAGGAGGCGGGCAGGGTCCCGGCTCTGGCGACGGTGCTGGTCGGAGACGATCCCGCCTCGGAGATCTACGTCCGCAACAAGCGCCGCACCTGCGAGGAAGTCGGGATGCGCTCGGTCCACCACGGGATCGAAGCCGGCATCAAGCAGGACGAGCTGCTGGACCTGGTGCGCGAACTCGGCGAGGACGACGACGTCGACGGCATCCTCGTCCAGCTGCCGCTGCCGGCGCACCTCGATTCCGACTCCGTCGTCCAGGTGCTCGACCCGCAGAAGGACGTCGACGGCCTCACCCCGGTCAACGCCGGCCTGCTCGCCCACGGGACGCCCGGCCTGGTGCCGTGCACCCCGGCGGGAGTGATGGAGCTGCTCGCGCACGAGGGGGTCGAGCTGGAGGGTGCGGAGGCGGTGGTGGTCGGCCGCTCGAAGCTGGTCGGGGTGCCGGTCGCGCGGCTGCTGCTGCAGGCGAACGCGACGGTGACCGTCTGCCACTCGCGGACCCGCGACCTCGACGCCACCTGCCGCCGCGCCGACGTGCTGGTCGCCGCGGTGGGGGTGCCGCGGCTGCTGGGCGCCGAGGCGGTCAAGCCCGGCGCGATCGTCATCGACGTCGGCATGAACCGCCTCGAGGACGGGCTCAGCGGCGACGTCGACTACGAGGCCGCGGCCGAGGTGGCGGCTGCGATCACGCCCGTCCCGGGCGGAGTCGGCCCGATGACGATCGCGATGCTGCTGGCGAATACGTTGCAAGCCGCGCGTATTCGCACCACCGGCGGGTAGGAAACCCGGCCAGAGGCGTCGAAACCCCTGCTGACGTACGCATAGGGTCGTCACGACCCCAACCCCGAGGAGGAAGCGATGGACGTGGACAGGCTGAGTACGGGGGAGAAGATCGCCGGCGGGTCGGCCCTCCTTCTCTTCATCTTCATGTTCTTCGACTGGTTCACGGTCGACATCTCCGGCGGCGAAGGGCTGTTCAGCGTCAGCGTCGGCGGCAGCGCCTGGGAAGCGTTCAGCTGGATCGACCTGTTCCTGATGCTGACGATCCTCGTAGTGGTCGCGCTCGTCGTGATCCGCTTGACCGACGCCCTGGTCGAGCCCCCGGTTTCGCTCAACGCGGTGGTCGCCGTGCTCGGGGGAATCTCGGTCCTGCTGATCCTCTACCGGATCATCGATCCCCCCGGCGACACCAGCGGCTTCGAGGGGGTCGACATCAGTCCCGCCCTCGGCATCTTCCTCGGCCTGATCGCCGCGGTCGGCATCGCCTACGGCGGTTACCGCTCGATGCAGGAAGAGGGAACGACCTTCGGCGACATCGGCGACCAGTTCTCCAATCGCGGCGGACCCGGAGCGCCCGCCGGCGGCCCGACCCAGCCCCCGTCTTCTACGCAAACGCCTCCGCCACCTCCGCCGCAGAACCCCGGGCAGGGCGGTCCGCCGCCTCGGTAGCGACCTCTCGGGCCACCTGCTTGGCGAAGGCGATGATGGTCATCATCGGGTTGACGCCGACGGAGGTGGGGAAGAGCGAGGCGTCGGCGACGTAGAGCCCCGAGGTGCCGTTGACGGAACCGTCCGGCGCACAAACGCCGCGGCGCGGATCGGCAGCGATCCGCGCCGTCCCCATCGGATGGAAGGCCTCCAGCCGCAGCTCCGAGGGCTTGAACCGCGTCGACTCGAAGACCGGCAGGTCATCGCGCTTCAGCACCCCGACGCGGGGGATGTTCGGGTAGACCTCGGTGGCGCCGGCGGCGAAGTG
>DATEOT010000015.1:0-3827 GCA_035273795.1 Solirubrobacterales bacterium
GGCCCGGAAGGTCCTGCGCCGGCGCGGCGCGGACGTGGTGATGGGCGGCGGCGGCTTCGTCGCCGGGCCCGCCGGGGTGGCGGCCGCGTTGACCGGCACCCCCCTCGTCCTCACCGAGGCCGACAGCCACCTCGGCCTGGCGAACCGGTTGTTGGCCGGACGGGCGCGCCGGGTCTGCCTCGCCTTCCCGATCGACGGGCGGGAGGGGGAGCCGTACCTGGTCACCGGCCGCCCGGTCCCGAAGGCGGTGCTGAAAAGCGACCGCGACGCGGCTCGAGAGCGCTTCGCCGTCACCGCGGGCGATCGCTGCCTGCTCGTCTTCGGTGGCAGCCAGGGCGCTCGCTCGATAAACCTTGCCGCGGTCGAGGCCTTCGCCGAGCGGGAGGGGCGTGACTTCCACGTCGTCCACATCACCGGCCGGCGGGACTTCGGGGAGATCGAGCAGCGGCTCGCCGCCGCGCCCCATCCCGAGCGCTACACGCTGCTGCCCTACGAGCCGGACCTCGGCGACGCCCTCGCTGCCGCCGACCTCGCCCTCGCTCGCTCCGGCGGCTCGATCTTCGAGGTCATAGCCGTCGGCCGGCCGGCGATCCTCGTCCCCTTCCCTTTCGCCACGGCTGATCACCAGACCGCGAACGCGGAGTGGATGAGGGCGGGGGGCGCCGCGACCGTGATCTCCGACGGGGAGCTGAGCGCGGAGCGACTGGTGGCGGAGGTCTCGACAGTGCTCGGGGACGCTGCGCGCTTGGAGACGATGGCGACCGCCGCCCGTGCCCTCGCCAAGCCCGACGCGGCGCGGCGGATCGCTAACGAGGTGCTGGAGGCGGCGGCATGAGCGACTGGAGCGGGCGCCGCCTGCACTTCATCGGCATCGGCGGCGCCGGGATGAGTGGTCTTGCCCTGGTCTGCGCTCGCCTTGGTGCTGAGGTCAGCGGCAGCGACCGCGCCGACTCCTCTTATATGGAGCGGCTGCGTCAAGCCGGGCTCGATCCCGCCGTCGGCCACGACGCGACGAACTTGGCCGAGGGAGCGGAAGTGGTCGTCTCCACCGCGATCGGCGAGGAGAACCCGGAGCTCGCCCTCGCCCGGGAGCGGGGCATCGAGCCGCTCCACCGCGGGCAGCTCCTCGCCGAGCTCTGCGCCGAGAAGCGGCTGATCGCGATCGCCGGCACCCACGGCAAGACGACGACGACGGCGATGACGGTCTGGGCGCTGCGCGAGATCGGCGCCGACCCCGCCTTCTTCGTCGGCGGCGAGGTGCCGGGGCTCGGCCCTGACGGCGCCCCCGCCAACGCGGGCTGGGGAGAGGGCGAGTGGGTGGTCGCCGAGGCCGACGAGAGCGACGCCAGCTTCCTGCGTCTGCGGCCGGAGGTGGCGGTGATCACCAACGTCGAGATGGACCACCACTCGCGCTGGGGGTCCCTCAGCGAGCTGCACGAGGCCTTTGCCGCCTTCGCCGCCCCGGCCCGCGGAGTGGCGCGGCCGGCTGACGAAGAGATGCCGTGGATGGGGCGGACGGGAGACGAGGTCGTCGAGTTCGACGGCGGGGCTCCCGGTCCGGCCGAGCTGAACCTGGCGGTCCCGGGCGAGCACAATCGGCGCAACGCCCGCGCCGCCCTGGCGGCGCTGCGGCTCGCCGGGTTCGACGTCGCCACCGCGGCGGAGGCGCTGGCCGGATTTCGCGGCGTCCATCGCCGCCTCGAGCTGAAGGGCTCGCGCGGGCCGGTCCACGTATATGACGACTACGCCCACCACCCGACCGAGGTCCGCGCCGCCCTCTCCGCCCTGCGGGAACTGCGACCCTCCCGTCTCGTCGCCGTCTTCCAGCCCCACCTCTACTCGCGCACGAAGGCGCTTGCCGAGGAGTTCGGCGCCGCGCTCGCCTTCGCCGACGAGGCGGTGGTCCTCGACGTCTATCCCGCTCGCGAGGAGCCGGTGGGAGATCTCGCCGGCGTCAGCGGCCTCCAGGTCGCGCAGGCCGCGGCGGAGAGGAACGCGGGCAGGCCCGTCTGGTGGCTGCCGGACCGGGAGCTGGCGCGGCGGGCGCTGGTCGACCGCCTCGGCCAGGACCCGGAGCTCTACGGGCCGGGGACGGTGCTGGTGACGATCGGTGCGGGCGACGTCTTCAAGCTCGGCGAGGCCCTGGTCACGGAGGCACCCAGGTGAGCACCCCCCCCGACGGAGTGCGGCAGGACTTTCCGCTGGCGCGTTTGACGACGGTGCGCACCGGCGGCGACGCCGACTGGTTCGCGCGGCCGGGGGACGAGGAAGGCCTGGTTGCCGCCCTGCGCTGGGCGAAGGAGGAAGGCCTGCCGGTGGGGGTGGTCGGATCCGGCTCGAACCTGCTCGTCGCCGACGACGGTTTCCACGGCCTCGCCCTGAAGCTGGACGGCGCTCTCGCCGAGATCGAGCGTGACGGTGAGCGGGTCGTCTGCGGGGGCGGCTACCGGTTCCCTTCCGCGGCGGCCAAGATCGCCAACTGGGGTCTCTCCGGATTGGAGTTCGGGGTGAACATCCCGGGCACCGCCGGCGGCGCGGTGCGGATGAACGCCAACGCCTACGGCGGGCAGCTGGCACGCGTGCTCGAGTGGGTCGACGTCTGCACGGCGGCGGGAGTCGACCGCCGCGCCCCCGACCAGCTCGGCTTCACCTACCGGCACTCGAACCTGAAGGAGGGAGAAGTGGTCGCCCGCGCCTCCTTCCGTCTCCAGCCCGCCGAGCCGGAGGAGGTCAAGGCCACCCTGGCGGGCATGCGCGAGCGCCGCCGCGAGGCCCAGCCCTCCGGGATCAAGACCTTCGGCTCCACCTTCAAGAACCCCGAGGACGAGCGCGCGGAGGGGAAGTCGGCCGGGCAGTTGCTGGAGGCCGCCGGCTGCCGCGGTCATCGGCACGGCGGCGCCCGCTTCTCCGAGAAGCACGCCAACTTCGTCGAGAACTTCGACGATGCCACCACCGTCGAGGTGCTCGAGCTGATGGCCGAGGGACGGCGACGCGTCCACGAGCGGTTCGGCGTCGTCCTCGAGCCGGAGGTGCAGGTACTGGGCGAGGTCGATTGGCCGGACGGATGGGAGCTGTGAGGGTCCGGCTAGCCGCGGCCGCTCTCGCCGCGCTGGTGGTGGCGCTGGCTGCCTACTGGTTCCTACTCCGGGTGGACGAGATGGAGCCGCGGGTGCTGGTGCCGAGGCTGGCGGCGACGATCGGCGAAGGAGAGGACGCGATCGGAGTCAGCGGCAACGGGGCGATGGTTCGCCGGCTGCCTTTGCCGAAGGACCCGCCGCTGCCGCGGTTGCCGCTGGACGAGCCCCCGAAAGGGGCCCGCGTACGCGGGCCGGCGCTGGAACAGGTGCGCGTCCTCGCCGCGGTCCCCGACGCTCTGCGCCCCTACGTGGCCGGCAGCTTCTTCGCCGATAGCGGGGTGGGGGTGGAGATGACGACCGGGATCGAGCTGATCTTCGGCGACGCCAGTCGGGCGGCCCGCAAGTGGCGGGCCGTCGCCGCGGTTCTCGCCAATCCGGAAGTCACCACCCTCGATTATGTAAACGTGACGGTGCCGAACCGGCCGACCTTCGAGGGCTCCGAACACGAACTGCCCCCGCCACCCTGAACCTCCGGAGAGGGCGAATAAAGGGCTTTGCAGTGCGGTGTCGAAAAGTCTCGACCTGAGGGTGAGACTGGCTCAACCCTCAAGTAGGAGTCGAGCCTTGGTGGCTGCAGGATGCTTGTCGGCGGTTTGACAGAGCAGCGGGAATGCCCTACGTTGAGCGCAATTTCCGTCCTTCAGCGGGAGGCTCGAACCCTAGAGCATGGCTGAAGGGTCGGACGGAACA